>NZ_AHCD03000043.1 GCF_000238295.3 Pseudoalteromonas rubra | reverse complement strand
TTAGAACTCAATCTGTACGAGTGCCCACACAGATGATTGCTTCATATTTTTAAAGAACAAATAACCAACCTTAGTTAGTTACCGCAGCCTCGCTGCGAAGTGGAGCGCCATATTAACCGCTTCACTTTTAAAGTCAACTAGAAAATTTAATTTTTCTTAATTAAGCTTTCCGTTTGGCTTTCCCCTCACTTAGCTCGTTGCTTTTCAGTGTTGTGCTCCGTGTCGGTGGATGCGCATTATAGGGAAATCGAACCCCGGCGCAACCCCTTTTTTGAAGAAAAGTGATAAAAACCACACTTTCGACCAAATTATGTACTAAACACATCAAAACAGCCGATTTTGTCATCAAATATTCACCTATTTGACACAAACCAATTGCTAGGGGATCTAAGTATTGTACATTTCAGAAGAGACGCAAGAAAATATGGCGCTTTTTTTAGCGCCATATTCAAAAGTAAGAATTATTAGTATAAAAGACTGTAGAGTTTACGTCGGTAGCGCATTGCTACCTCATCACCTTCTGGCAAGGATGCAATAATGTCCAGGTAGCCTTTTTTGGCTTCTCCAAAGTTCATGTCTTTTCTTAACACACTGAACAAGCTTTCAAGCGCATCTGCATTCTTACCCGCATCGACCTGAGCCTGAGCTAACTGGCACAATATAGACAGATCACCCGGCGCAGATTCGACTTCAGCCAACAATCGCTTAAGTTCAGGTGATTCCTGAGCTTCTTTTGCTTGCTCCAGTTTAGAACTTAAATTGGTAAAATACGCATCCCGAGCTTCCTCTGGTACAGATCCTAGTAGCGCCTCAGCCTCATCTACTTTCTTTATCTGAATACAGATGTCTGCAAATACCAACAAAACCCTAGGATTTTCTTTTGCTACGCCATAAGCTTGCTTAGCCAAAGCAAATGCCTCATTCAACTCGCCACTAGCCAGAGCTTGCTTAGCTTGATCAAGTAAAATCAATTCTGGAGAAGGCAAATGCTCTGAAAGCACTTTGGAAATTTCTTCCTGTGACTTAGCTCCCGGTAGCACATCGACAGGCGTGCCCCCTTTTAGAATTACCAATGTCGGCAACGCCTGAAGACCGACTTGTTGCGCAAGCTGGGAAGCAAGCATTTGCTGCTGATCACAATCAACAGTTGCTACCACTAAGTTATTCGGATATTTCTGAGAAAGCGCATCAAGGATATCAGCTTGCGCAAGACAGTTGGGCTCTTGTGCACTGAAGAACGTCATTAATACGAGTTTTTCTGGATCCCCAGATGCTAACACCTGTTGGATATTTTCCGGTGTAAGTGAAATTTTATTTTCCATGTTCAAACCAGCTATGATATTTGCTTATCTATATGGTGACATCCTCACTAATTGCAAGGCAAGCTTAAAACCTGATTACGCTGCCGATTTACGACGACTACTTTTCGTCGAGGTGCGTTTCTTCGATCTTTTTTTAGAAAATGAAGGTTTCGAACCAGCTCTGCTGCTCTTTAGTCCAGTGAACAATGTACTGTCACTTACACAGGCACGCTCAATAAAGCCTGTAATTTCTTTTTCAAGAGGGCTCATAAAAGTTTGGTAAGGCTGCTCTTTCATCGCAATTTTTGCCAGTTGTGATTCCCACAAAGCCGTTCTGTCAGGCAAAGAGACATCTTCTGGTAACGTCTTTATCAGAGCCACTCCTAACTCTGTTGACCGGATACTCTTACCATTGCGTTGTAAAAAGCCTCTTTTGAACAATAAGTCGATGATCCCGGCTCGAGTTGCTTCCGTACCCAGTCCATCGGTTTCTTTTAGCACTTTTTTAATCTCAGCATTAGCGACAAACCTGGCAATTCCTGTCATCGCACTTAGCAAAGTTGCTTCTGTAAAATGACTGGGGGGTTGGGTGTGCTTCTCAATCACTTCTCCTTTAAAACAGTGTAATAGCTCACCTAATTCCAGCTGAGGCAAAATTACTTGTTTCTTTTCTTCTGTCTTGAATAACCGCTTAAAGCCTAGCTCTACGACTTGTTCTGCTTTTGCTACAAACACACCACCGGCAATTTCTAACTCTACTTTAGTCTCAGTATATCGGTAGGCTGGATAAAACTGCGCCAAATACTGGGTACTTATCAACTGATAAACTTGCTGTTCATATTGACCTAACTGAGCCGTTTTTAATTTCTTTGCTGTTGGAATGATGGCGTGATGTGCCTCAACTTTAGCATCGTTCCAGCATTTGCTTTTCAAGCAGAGATTGGCGTCGTTCACTTTTTCTTCTGCTAATCCTTGATTATTGACCGCAGCCTCCAACACCTGGTGTGCCTCAGCGAAATGACCTGTCGGTAAATATCGATTATCAGAGCGGGGATACGTAATCAGTTTGTGCTTTTCATAAAGCGCCTGACAAACATCCAATACCTGCTTTGCAGACATACCAAATCGTTTGTTCGCATCAATTTGCAATGCAGACAAGTTATAGGGCAAAGGAGGATTGTGCTTTTTGGGCTTTGCTTCGATTTTCTTGACTTGCGCATCTTGAGCATGGATCCTTGCTGCCACATTTTCAGCCAAACCTTTCACCAACACCCGGCCCTCTTCATCCATATATGGCAGGCAAGCTTCACTGGGTTTCCACTTCGCACTGAACTCACTTCCATCATTTTTTCGAACGTGGGCCAATACTTCAAAAAAGGGTTTGGACACAAAATTGTCGATTTCCATGTCACGCCTGACAACCAACCCAAGAACAGGCGTTTGTACCCTGCCAACCGAGAGTACGCCTTGAAAACCCGCTTTTTGTCCTACCAATGTATAAGCTCTTGTCAGGTTCATACCATACAGCCAATCAGCCCGAGCTCTGGCTAAAGCAGACACACTTAAAGGAATGAATTCCTGATTCGCACGCATTTGATTTAGCGCTTTTTTTACCGCCGATGGGTTTAAGTCGCTGATCAGAAGTCGCTGGGTCGACTGTTTTTTACGCTCGGATAACTTCGCTTCCTGAAGTACCTCATCAACGAGTAACTGGCCTTCTCTATCTGGATCGCCCGCATGGACCAGGCTGTCAGCCTGTTTGACAAGCTTTTTCACAATACTCAGTTGTTTTTTGGTTTTGGGCTTTGCCTTGAACTGCCAATGTTCCGGTACAATAGGCAAATGCGCCATTTGCCATTTCTTATATTTTGGATCATAGTCTTCAGGCGCGGCTTGTTCTAACAAATGACCAATACACCAGGTAACACAATCTCCATTGGCTAACTCAATATAGCCCTCATGTTTTTTGTGTGGTTTAGGTAAAACATCTGCGATAGCTCTGCCCAGAGACGGTTTTTCGGCAATATAAAGTTTCATTCTTTAAAACAACTGTATGTATTTACAGTTATGATAGTCAACTCTGACAGCAATTGCCAGAGCTGACTCAATCGGACAAAAAGATTGGGGAGGAGCTTAAGTTTTAAGTAAGTTTAACTGCTTGTGTTTTTGTTCCACTATATAAGTCATTGCACTCGCCGCCTGCTCTACCTCATCAGCAAAGCCAGACAATTCAGCTGCCGCATCAGAAATGCCTGTTGTATTGGTGCTGATCTCCTCAGTCACCATACTTTGCTCTTCTGCTGCCGTGGCGATTTGTGTTACTTCATTTGATATGCTGCTTAACTCACCTACTAAGCTACTCATAAGCTCAGCAGATTCTTGGCAGTATGAAACCGCTTGTTCACCCTGGCTAACCGTTTTTTCAATGATCTGCTCTGAACCAGTCACTTCACTTTGAAGATTGTCGATCAGCTTGCTGATGTCATCCGTTGAGGCTTGTGTTTTTGAGGCCAACGCCCTGACTTCGTCGGCAACCACAGCAAAGCCCCGGCCTTGCTCCCCAGCTCGAGCCGCTTCTATCGCTGCATTTAGTGCCAGTAGGTTTGTTTGCTCTGCAATGGCTCGGATCACATCCAGAATTTTGGAGATATCACCGCTGCGCTCAGAAACTTTACCAAATGCATTTTTGGCGTCTAAAACCTGCTCAGCGATTTCCTGCACGGTCTCTGTCGTTCTAACGATACTGCGCTCGCTACTCTGGACTGTTTCAACAGCATGATTTGTACTCAAAGCCGCTTTTTCTGATGCCCTGGCCACTTCTGTTGCCGTTGCACTTAACTCGTTGATGGCAGTAACGACACTGTCTATTTCAAGATGCTGATTCGAAACCTTGTTTTTTATATTGATCGCGGCTTCTGTGGTTTTATGTGACTGAGTATATGATTCCTCAGCTAGCTCTTTGAGGTCAATAATCATGCTCCTTAGTTTTTCGGTGAAGCGATTAAAACCATGCGCCAGAGATATCAGTTCAGCATGATGACTGACCTCAAGCTTATGAGTCAGGTCACCCTCGCTGGAAGCCAGACTCTCAACCCGTTCCTCAATATAAGTTAATGGTCCAACAATGGTATTAATCAATACCAGTGCCAGACCCAAGGCACATGCCGCAACCAGAGTTCCTAACAACAGCATCCAACGCCCTAATGAATTAGTCGACGCTTCAATCTGTTGTTCTATTTGGGTTACTGAAGCCAATGCAACCTCCTTGGGCAATTCAATCACCAAAGACCAGGTTGTATTGGCAAGCGCAATTTCAATAGGGACCGCAATGGCAAGCATCTCATCCATCTCACTAAACCCGCCGGTCTGATGTAAATTCAGCAGTTTATCTGCCATATCTGAGCTAATGGATTCTTTCAGGGGTCTGGCAAGTTTGTCATAATGACTGGCACCCACTACCAAGCCTAAACTACTGAGTAAAGTCACTTTCGCCTGGCCTTGGTAAAGAGAGCTGGATAGCTCGTCCACTAACTGCTGGAAAACGGGTAAATTCACATCCACGCCAACCAATCCCTGAAAACGCCCATTGATGTCTACCGGCACCGTTAATGACGTCATCAGCATTTTGTTGCCAGGAGAAATCTCGTATAAATAGGGCTCCATAATACAGGGGGCAACACTGTCGCGCGCACACAGGTACCATTCAGCCTCCCGCAAACCAAATTCGTTGCGTTTATCTAAGTATTTATCAGCTGCTGACTCGATTTGATGTTGAGTAATGCCACTTGAGTCACGCGTGAAATATAACTCAAGGGTTCCCGCTCCCGGGGCCGAGTGGCTCGCGCCGGATGTATAAGCCTGATCTTGCTGGTCATAGCCGTTTGGCTCAAACTGAGCATACATAGAAGATACAAATTGATTTTGTTTTAATGCACCCGCTACCAGATCCTGTACCTGGGTACGTTCGAGCGGGTCGCGGACAGAAGTTTCTTTCAATGCTCCAGCCAGAGTATAAGGCACCCGATATGCCGAGTTTATAAATGCGGCAACCTGTTGCGCATAGTATTGTCCCTGTGCAGTTAAACCCGTTCTAATCTCTTGGTACGCCAGCTCCCGAAGCTGTTCGCTTTGTACTTTGTTTTCTTTTTGCAGGTTTATCCACATGGTTGATACCAACAAGGCAACAAGGGCGGTAACCAAAGTAATCACAAACAGGATAAGCTTTTTCTTGATGGACATATGCTGCATATAAAACACTCACAAACGGTTGTTTATTCGAGTAACTTTAGCAAAAGTTACGCTCTCTTGCGTATTCTAAAATGACAGCTTTAAGTAATTATGACTACACTATTCCGATATTTTTTTTACGCCGAATACAATTAGTGTATTATTTGTACACCTGCCAGCACTATAACGATGTGACGGGAAAAACGGTAGCTCAGTGGTTTCTATTGAATGGGTATACACAGAGACGAGCCGCTGCTTAAACGTAACAGCGGCTCATATTAGAAGGTGGCTTAGTCTTCCTCGATATTATCTTTGCCACGAGTCGACTCAATACTATCTAACCTATGGTGGATAGCTGATTTAATTAACATGTAGCCACTGATAGGGGCGGTAATAAGTAAGAACATTGAGATGAGTACCTCTTTCACACTTACACCTTCACCGTAAAACCCATAGTAGGCCATGGCAGCAAATAGCAGACACGCCATGCCCAGAGTGGTTGCTTTTGTTGGGCCATGCAAACGCATAAAGAAATCGGGCATTTTTACCAAACCGATCGACCCTACCAAGATCAGGCTACCGCCTAACAATAATAGTAATGAAATAACCCATTCCATCATTTGGTGCTCCTATTCAATGATATCGCCGCGCAGCAAGTACTTACAGACAGCCACTGTGCTCACAAAACCCAGTAAAGCTATCAACAACGCCGCCTCAAAATACAACGACGTTCCCATGTTCATACCGTAAAGCACTATCAAGGCGATGGTATTGATGTACATGGTATCCAAAGCGAGTATACGATCTGGAATGGAAGGACCAACGACCAGTCGCCACAAATTTAGTAACAAAGACACACCGATCATCGCAAAGACAATCAAAATCACCGTCTCTAACATGCAAAGATCTCCTTAATAGGTTTTTCATAACGCGTTTTAATCGTGTCGATTAACTCCGCTTCGTCGTCCAGGTCAAGCACATGGATCAACAAATAACGTTGTTGTGGTTCAGCATCTTCTGGCATATCTTCTGGCCAAGGATAGACCTCGGCACTCACGGTGCCGGGCGTAAGAGACACAGTGCTGGCCAAAATGGTAATCGGCATCGACTGTGCTAAATCAATCGGCACTTTGACAAACCCGGGCTTTAGCTTTCGGGTTGGCCCCAGGATTTTGATGGCCACTTCGATATTTGCCATTAAAATATCGTACAAAACCAACAGCAGATATTGCAGTGCCTTGCCCGGTTTCAGTACCAAAGGCTGTTTGGTACGAAATGGAAATGTAGCTAGCGGAATTGCAACAGCCAGAATAGCCCCCAAGATCAAATGTCCCGGTGCAACCGTGTTATTGAGCAATAGCCACACGATAAATAACATCAGGCTGCGGAATGGCGTTGGCAACCATCTATATTTTGCTTCCAAACGCATTTAGTGTACTCCTCCCAACACGTCTTGCAGTAACCCGGTGAAATCATGTAACTCCTGAGCTGCCAGCAGTGCGTATTCACTCAATGGGCCTGCAAAAATCACCATTAACGGTGTGCACAATACCAGCAGCATTACAGCACACACTTGTGCTGGATGCGCTCGTTCCTGCTCGTTATCTCCTTTACCGGTCTGATGCCAAAACACGGTGCTGCCCGCTTTTGAAACCGACACCAAAATAGCGAGGCTTGCCACCAGATAAACTAACCAAAACCAGTTCCCATAAGGTGTGTCCAGTGTTGATCTCAGGATCCAAACCTTACCTACAAATCCGGATAAAGGCGGCATCCCAATCACGGCGACCGCAGCGACTAAGAATGCACCGCCAAGCAGTAACGGCTGTGAAACCGGACGACCTGCGGTGATCCTATCCGCTACCTTACCTCTTTGTCGGGCAATTAAGTCTGCTAGCAGGAACAGTGCTGCACTGACCAAGGTCGAATGCACCAGATAATAAATCGCTGCCGCACTGCTTTGCACAGTTTGTACTGCGACCAATGCCACCAAAGTACCAACAGATACAACCACCAGGTTGGCTACCATTTTTCTTAAATCCTGACTCGCCAATACCCCTATCGCACCCATCACAATAGTAGCGATCGCCAGCCACCAAAGCCAATTTTGCGCCATATGACTCAGCTCGCCGGCTTCTTCGCCAAAAATCAGAGTGTATACACGCATCATAGAGTACACACCCACTTTGGTCATAATGGCGAACAATGCCGCCACTACTGGCATAGCCGTAGAATAGGTGTTAGGTAGCCACAGATGAAGAGGAAGTAAGGCACCTTTTAGCGCAAATACAACCAACAACAACAGCCCACCAATCTTAGCCAAATAGACATCGTCACCTTGCAACAGCGTCACTTTTTGCGCCATATCTGCCATGTTTAACGTACCCAGTGTACCGTACAGGATCCCTAGCGCGATCAGGAAAACCGAGGAGCCCACCAAGTTCAGGATCACATACTGCAACGCAGCACGCGTATTACGCTTATCACCACCATGCATCAGCAACGAGTATGATGCGATCAACAGGACTTCAAAGAAGACGAACAGGTTAAACGCATCCCCTGTTAAAAACGCCCCATTGACGCCCAAAACCAGAAAATGCAGGAGTGGGTGGAAAAAGCTGCCACGTTCATCGTCACCCGCGCAACTATATAAGCCACACACCAGGCCCAGAAAAGAGGTCAAAGTAACCAGCAATGCTGACAGCGGGTCGGCAATCAGAACAATACCAAACGGTGCAGACCAATTACCAATTGCATAGACTGAAGTGCCATGCTCGCGAGTCATCAGCAGCAAAATTATTGATGCCACTGTTGTGATCGCCCCCATACCGACAGACACAATACGTCGTGCTCTCAGGTTCTTGCCACAAGGCGGCATCAACATAAAGATAGCTGCCAGCATAGGTAATAATACCGGCAAGGAAGTTAAATGCTGCATCATGCTTTACCCTGCTCCTTACGCTGAGAACCACTGTTGCGCGTAGCCGTATTCACTTCGATACCATTGACATGGTCATTACCTAGGTCTGCACGACCTCTGATAGCCAGGATGACCACGAATGCCGTCATTGCAAACCCGATTACTATCGCAGTTAACACCAGTGCCTGAGGCAGAGGATCAGCATAACCGTCGCTATAACCTAACACTGCGGCTTTGTTCATGGTCAACCGACCTGAGGCAAACAAAAACAAATTGACTGCGTAAGACAACATAGTTAGACCCAGCACCACGGGAAACGTCCGGGCACGTAAAATCAGGAACACTCCGCAGGCCACTAACAGGCCCACGCAGGATGAATACAATAGCTCCATTAAATATTTACCTCTTCTTTAGGTGCATTGGCTGTCAACTTACCCAGGCTCGCCAGGATCATCAACGTCGCGCCAACAACCGTAATATACACACCCAAGTCAAATACCAATGCACTGGCTAGTTCTATTTCACCAATCACCGGTATATCAAAGTAATCAAACCAACTGGTCAGGAATGGGCGGTCAAATGCCCAGCTGCCTAAACCTGAAATCATGGCAATCGCAATACCTGACGCGATGATCTTCCGATAGTTGAGCGTAAAGCGCTCCGAGATCCAGTTAGACCCATGCGCAATGTACTGCAATATAAAGGCGATGGCTGTAACCAAACCAGCAATGAAGCCACCGCCAGGTAAGTTATGACCGCGAAGGAAGATATAAACCGACACCATTAACGCCAGAGGTAGCAAGCTTTGAGAAATAGACGCCAGCAAAATCGGGTAACGCTCGCGTGCCCATGGACGGCCTTCTGAATCGCTGCCCGGCATAAACAGTGGCAGATTTATTAGCAACTTATAAATGCCCAATGCAGCAATACCCAATACGATAATCTCACCTAAGGTATCGAAGCCACGGAAGTCGACCAGGATAACATTGACCACGTTGGTACCACCACCACCGGTCTTCGCGTTTGCGAGGAAGAAATCGGAAATAGAACTCAATGGGCGTGTGATCAGAGCATAACAAATGCTACCCACAATCACGCCAATCGCAGAGGCAATGCCCAAATCGCGTAACACACGCACAGAGCTGCTTTCTTTGGGCGTTTTTTGTGGCAGGAAGAACAGCGCAAGCATCAGCAGAATGATAGTGACCACTTCAACCGTCAACTGAGTCAGCGCCAGGTCCGGTGCTGAGAAGCGTGTAAACGCAACGGCAACCATCAGACCCACAACCGAAATCATCAACAAGGCAACCATACGAGTGCGATGCCAAATCACAGTACCGATTGCACCTATCATCAACAAGCCCGCACCAATGGCATTATGGACATCAATAGGCGTTGGTTTGTTTTCACCAACCAACTGGCTCATTTCAAACAATGGCCATCCAGCGCTCAACAGCACCACCATTAGCATCAACATCAAATAGCGTTGCAAGGAGCCATTTTCTATCGCATCAATGCGCGCACGGCTCCAGCCCACCACTTTAGACATGGTATGCTCAAAACCCTTTTTGGCATTAATAGGCGGCAACGATGCCTGGAATGCAAACAAGTAACGGCGCTGAGTATAAATTAGCAAACCACCACACACGGCTATTCCGCTCATCAGCAGAGGTAAGTTGAAACCATGCCAGATAGCAATCTTAAATTGCGGCGGCTCGCCACCTAATACAGCGGCAGAAGCAACGTTTAGAATATCACTGACGATAAAGCCCGGGAACATGCCCACAATCAGACACAGCGCAACCAGAACTTCGATCGGCACACGCATGTAACGCGGTGCTTCATGAGGCTCTTTCGGTAAATCAACGGGTTCACCATTGAAGAACACGTCATGGATAAAGCGAGCCGAGTATGCCACTGAAAAGGCACCCGCAATCGTTGCCAGGATTGGGATTAACCAGGACATTGAGCCAAGTAACTGCTGATGTAAGGTTTCCGCGAAGAACATCTCTTTGGACAAGAAGCCGTTTAATAACGGGACCCCTGCCATTGCCGCCGCAGCAACCATTGCCAGCGTTGCTGTGTAAGGCATAAACCGCCACATGCCGTTGAGCTTACGCATATCTCGCGTGCCGGTTTCATGATCTATGATACCGGTTGCCATAAACAGTGAAGCCTTGAAGGTTGCGTGGTTGATGATATGGAATATGGCTGCAACGGTGGCCAATTCGGTATCCAGACCCAGTAACAGCGTGATCAAACCTAAGTGGCTGATAGTCGAGAATGCCAGTAGTCCTTTCAGATCATGCTTAAACAGCGCGATATAAGCGCCAACCAGTAAAGTTGCAAGACCCGTGAGGCCAACCAGAATAAACCAAATTTCCGTACCTGCCAGCGCAGGGTAGAAACGTGCCAGCAGGAAAATACCTGCTTTCACCATAGTCGCCGAGTGTAAGTAAGAACTTACTGGCGTAGGTGCAGCCATGGCATGAGGCAGCCAGAAATGAAATGGGAACTGCGCAGATTTAGTAAATGCGCCGAGTAATACCAAGATGAGCGCCAGCTCATATAAATCGTGCGCCTGAATAAGCTCACGACTGGCCAGGATGATATCCAAATCGTAGCTGCCAACAATGTCACCTAGCAGCAATAAGCCAGCCAGCAGCGCTAAACCGCCACCGCCAGTTATCGCCAGAGCCATTTTAGCGCCTTTTCGGGCTTCAGACTTGTGCCACCAATAACTTATCAACAAAAACGAGCTAATACTGGTCAATTCCCAGAACAGCCATAATTGCAGTACATTGTTCGACATCACGATGCCCAGCATCGCCGTCATAAACAACATTAAGTAAGCATACAGCTTAGGCATGGAGTCGTTAATACTTAAATAGTAACGCGCATAGAAGATCACCAAAATGCCGATTCCCAGGATCAGGAATACGAATAACAAAGACAAACCATCTAAGCGGAATGAGAGTTCTAAGCCCAACAACGGGATCCACTCTATGGTGGTCCGTAGCTGTTCATTGGCAAACACGCCGGGTGCCATGTAGCAAGCCAACGCAAGTGCCAATCCGGGCGCAAGTAAAGTTACCGCAGTCGATTGATTGCGGGATAGTTTACCTGTTAATGATGAGAGTAAACTGCCTAATAAGGATAGCAAGGGTATCCAAAGCAATGTCATAAAGAAAACCTTTTATCTTCAATAACCGTAAATAAACGGAACAGCGCGCAGTGTGTAGCTAGTGTTATGCATAGACTATCTGATTTATTTTGCGCACGTTTTTATCACACATAACGCTTACCAGTTATACTTGATTAGTATTTGAGTTGTCTAGACTTTCGCGCTCTATACGCTGCCATTTTAGCCAACATTTACAAACAATTCAGATTAAATTCATAAATAAACTGGGCTTTTAACCCTTGGCAGCTAATTTAACCTGAATAAATCGCTGAAAGTCTGTGGGTTTATCGCGCTGTTGCTGAAATGCCAATAACCAAAGTTCCTTATATCGTGTAGACAAGGCCAGACTCTGATATTGCATGTTAGACATAGCCTGCTGGGGCTTAAAGGCAGATAACAGCCCAGCCTCACAGCTCTGGCTGGGGTACCACCCCTTAGGCGGTGTAGTGCCAACATATAAGTTAGGTGCTTTATACCCCGGGGTTGCACATAACCATTGTGCTTTTGCCTCTCCAATCGCATATTCATCCTCAAAGCCACTGAAGTGCATCAGCTCATGGATAAACACGACATAATCGCTGTCCAAGTTCAATGTCATCACGCCACGGCTGACATTCGCATCGCCGTGTTTTGTCATCAATACAAGATGATCGGCAGAGGACCAGTATGCACTGCCTGGCAACGCGGCAAGGTCACAATAAGCAAACTTTTGTGCCTTGAGATTACATCGTAAATCAGACCCCATATACACAGGATCTGCAAAACAGTAGCTACCCGAATGGGGTAACGGGGCGGCAAGGTATTGCGCTTTCAGCTGTTGCAGCTTTTTAAGGCCCAGCCAGGAATCACTCAACATGGCCACCCGACGTATGCACTTTGCATCATCCCAGTGAAGCTCATTCACCGTTCTGATAGCCAATTGCTGTAAATCATCTAATGCCAGCATGCTTGCAGAAGCGCCCTGCATAACCTGTGATAGCGTAAAATAAGGTGGCGGCAGAGTGAATTGAGAGGCTAACTGATTAACCTCAGACACTGCTTGGGCCGCTGTTAGTGACTCCAGTAAACGCAGATGTGCTTGCGTGGAGGTGGCTTCCCAATGTGCACTGGCCAGCAGGAGCGCCGTATCTAAGTCACCCTGTTCAGTCAGTCGTATAGCCCATTCAAAAGCCGCCGAGGGCTCATCCAGCTTGCGTAGCGCCAGTACCGTGCCGTTAGACAGCTCAGGTAACAGCAGACCTGCTCGTCGGACATCAAGGAAAAAGCTCTGTGGACTGCGCTTAAGCAATGAAAGCTGTGCCTGACGCGCGTTGGGAGAGTTAAAATGCCAGGGATTAAAGGCGCTGCCCGCTATGAGTGTGCTGCAAACCAGTAACACCACATAGCGAAGCATCAAGGCAGACATACGATCAGCCTACATCCGCCCGGTTCATTTCATCGGCGATAATTTGCAATTCAAGACGGGCGTATTTATGTTCTACAAATTCGTAGACATTGGTTGCAAGGGCCAGTTTGAAATATTCAATGGCTTTTCCTGTTTTACCCTCAGCCTGGTAACGCTTAGCCAGATAAAAGTAGGCTTCACACAGACGTTCGGCAAACTCCTGTTGCGACTTAACGCCATCTCCCACTTGCGCGAGAAAGGCCTGCTGAGACAGCTCATTCAAATAAAGCTGGACCAATTGCGTTGCCCATTCATCATGATTCAAAGCCTGGCTATGCTGCTTCAGGGCTGCTTTTGCCGCAATCGGGTCGACTTTAGATTCTGCCAGGTAAAGCCACATCAACCGATATGGGTCCTGAGGCGAACGTGCTAAGAAGGTTTCAAAGTCGCTGACCGCCAATGCCGGACGTTCACCATAATACAGCGCGATACCCCGATTTAAATAAGCGTACTCATGATCCGTGTTCAGCTCCAGCACCGCATCAAACATCTCGTAGGCAGTTCCATACTCCTGGCGTAATGTGTGGTGTATGCCCAAAAAATTGTATACTTCTGCCAAGTCTGGCTTCAACTTAACTGCGCGATTAAAGTCGATACGTGCCAGCGTGGATAATCCCAGACTGTCATAAAGCATGCCGCGGTTATAAAACAACTGCGCTTGTTGTTCATTATCCAGTGTTTTGTTTTGTAACAGCTCACTGTACCTGGCGATGGCAATTTCATTGCGAAAGTTAGCTGCCAGTGGCACAGCAAAAGGCACCGTCACGTTGGGCATATCCGCCGCCTGCTGAGTTGACTGACACCCGAGTAAGCTCAGACATAGCAAAGGTAATAATAACAGTCTCAATCTATTTCCCCTTTTGGGCATGTTGCGAATTTCTGATCCGCTTGTCGCTACTACTGTCGAGCAAATATTAAAGCATAAAAAAAGGGGCCATTCAGCCCCTTTCATCGAAACTCATTGTTTCTTTGTCAGATATTACTCAGCAGCAGGTGCCGCATCTGACTCTAATGCTTCTTTAATGCTCAGACGCACACGACCCTGACGGTCTACTTCAAGTACTTTTACTTTCACTTCCTGGCCAACAGACAGGTGATCAGCTACGTTGTTTACGCGCTCTTTGCTGATCTGTGAAATGTGTACCAGGCCATCTTTACCGGGTAGTACGTTTACGAATGCACCAAAGTCTACGATACGGTTTACTTTACCTGTGTAGATAGTACCTACTTCCAACTCAGCGGTAAGCGCTTCGATGCGAGCAATCGCTTCTTTAGCACTGTTGCCGTTAGTTGCAGCAATCTTAATGGTACCATCGTCTTCGATTTCGATAGTAGTATCCGTTTCTTCCGTTAGCTGACGGATCACCGCGCCACCTTTACCGATTACATCAGCAATCTTCTTCGGTGGAATGTTCATGGTGTAGATACGTGGTGCAAACTCAGACAGGTCCTGAGATGGGCTGGCGATTGCCTGGTCCATCACGCTCAGGATATGCAGACGTGCTGCTTTTGCCTGACGTAATGCAATCTGCATGATTTCTTTTGTGATACCTTCAATCTTGATATCCATCTGAAGTGCAGTTACACCCGCGCTGTTACCCGCTACTTTAAAGTCCATGTCACCCAGGTGGTCTTCGTCACCCAAAATGTCAGAAAGAACAACAAAGTCTTCGCCTTCTTTAACCAGGCCCATCGCGATACCCGCAACAGATGACTTGATTGGTACACCCGCATCCATCAGAGCCAGAGACGTACCACATACAGACGCCATTGAAGACGAACCGTTTGATTCAGTGATCTCAGAAACCACACGTACAGAGTACGGGAATTCTTCAAGCGTTGGCATAACCGCTTGTACACCGCGCTTAGCCAGGTTACCGTGACCAATTTCACGACGTTTAGGCGAACCGATGAAGCCTGTCTCACCCACACAGAATGGAGGGAAGTTGTAGTGCAGCATGAAGTGATGCTTCTGCGTGCCAATCAGGTTGTCCATCATTTGTGAATCGCGTTCTGTACCTAAAGTAGCAGTAACCAGAGCCTGAGTTTCACCACGCGTGAAGATTGCAGAACCGTGTGTACGTGGTAATACGCCAGTCATCACGTCAAGCGCACGAACCATGTCTGGTTCACGACCATCAATACGCTTCTCACCAGCAATGATGCGGCCACGTACGATTTTCTTTTCAAGTGAGCTAAACAGCTTAGACACTTCCTGCTCGTCCAGCGCTTCGTCTTCAGCCAGCTCAGCCGTCAGCTTCTCGACGACTTCTGCTTTTGCTTCGCTTAGTGCGTCTTTACGTGCCACTTTATCAGTGATGCGGTAAGCGTCACCCACTTTTTGCTCAGCGATTGCTGCGATTTTGTCAGACAGTTCAACGTTTTTCTCTGGTGCAGCCCAGTCCCAAGCCGGCTTGCCTGCTTCTGCAGCAAACTCGTTCACAGCCTGGATGATAGCCTGAGATTGCTCATGACCATACACAACCGCACCCAGCATTTCTTCTTCAGTCAGAATTTCAGCTTCTGACTCAACCATCAGTACGGCACCTTCGGTACCCGCAACAACCAGGTCAAGTTTACTTTGCTCAAGTTCAGTCACTGACGGGTTTAGTACGTACTGACCATCAGTGAAACCAACACGTACGGCGCCGATTGGACCATTGAACGGCACGCCAGAAATTGCTAGCGCCGCAGAAGTACCAATCATAGCAACCATGTCTGGTTGGATTTCAGGGTTTGAAGAAACCACTGTCGCGATAACTTGTACTTCGTTTACGAAACCATCCGGGAATAAAGGACGGATTGGACGGTCAATCAGACGCGCGATCAGTGTTTCATTGTCTGAAGGACGACCTTCACGCTTCAGGAAGCCACCAGGGATACGGCCTGCCGCATACATTTTTTCCTGATAGTTAACTGTCAGAGGGAAAAAGTCCTGACCAGGTGCAGCTTCACGCTTACCTACAACAGTGACAAGTACAGAGGTGTCGCCAATGCTGGCCAAAACGGCACCATCAGCCTGGCGCGCAATGGCACCAGTTTCTAGGGTTACTGTGTGTTGACCCAGTTGGAATTCTTTAATAATTGCTTGCACAAATATCTTCCTTACAAAAATAACATATAAGCGCCAACAACGACCAATTACAGTCTTAAGGGGACTAAAGAGACTAATAACCATTTGATAAAAAAGATTAAACCAAACAGAGCTAGATGATCCGCTTAAGCACTACAATTGGCTGCAGACTTGGCGCTGAACCCCCAGAATGGCGGCTCGGGCATAAGTATACTGAGTATATACCCACAAAAAAAGGGGCGATTTAGCCCCTTTTTTCTTATCGGATAAAAATCCGACAAATAATCAAGTTCTTAGCGACGTAGGCCAAGCTCTTTGATTAGTGCAGAGTAACGCTCTACGCTCTTACCTTTAAGGTAGTCAAGCAGGTTACGACGCTGGCTTACTTTACGTAGCAGACCACGACGTGAGTGGAAGTCATGCTTGTGGTTAGCGAAGTGACCTTGTAGCTTGTTGATATCAGCAGTTAACAGTGCAACCTGAACTTCAGGAGAACCAGTGTCGCCTTCTGCGCGTGCGAATTTTGCTACGATTTCTGCTTTTTCTTGATTGCTTAGTGACATAATAAACTCCAATTGTTTAAGTAATGCTTCAGCCGATCACTAATTCAGCCAAAGCGACAAAGCGGGCGGCATTGTATCAGCAATTACCCCCGCTGACAAAAAATTTTATTGTGCGCTGGATAACGCTCGCTTGGCCTTCAGATGGCCGTGCTGATTGCGCTCGCCAATCCCGACAAAACGACCATCAGCCACCACTTTCAACACCCCCTCTGGCAGCTCACCGACGACCACAGTCTGACCATGACTAAATGCCACGCCCTGCTCTGCACTGATCTCAACTGCCGGTAAATCCACCAACGCCGTATCCATAGGGAGCAACAGCGCATCAATGTATGTCGAAGGCGGCAGATCTTCCGCTTTCGCCTGCTGGAGTTTTTCTTCCAGTTCCTCAAGCGTGATCATTTTATCACTGGGATAATGACCCACTTCAGAGCGATGTAGCATAATAACGTGTGCACCACATCCTAACTTTTCACCCAGATCATCAACTATGGTGCGAATGTAAGTGCCCTTTGAAACATGCACTGTCATCTGGATCTCTTGTGCCTGATCGTTATACTCATCTAACGTAATTGAGTAGACGTTGATCTTTCGACACTTACGCGGTACTTCGATACCTTCACGGGCATACTTGTATAAGGGTTGACCCTGATATTTCAGCGCGGAATACATCGACGGGTACTGATCAGACTCCCCCAGGAAACTGGCAACATCTTGCTCAAGTTGCGCTCGGGTGATCTGCACAGGACGTGTTTCGACCACTTCACCATCAGAGTCTGAAGTCGTTGTACGCTCACCTAACTTGGCACGCACGACGTAAGTTTTGTCAGTGTCCAGCAGAAACTGCGTAAACTTAGTCGCTTCGCCAAAGCAGATTGGCAGCATACCCGTTGCCAGTGGATCCAATGCGCCCGTGTGGCCGGCTTTTTGCGCAAAGTAAATGCCTTTGGCTTGTTGCAGCGCTTTATTCGAAGAGATCCCCTGAGGCTTATTAAGCAGCACAATCCCATCTATCGGGCGGCCTTTACTACGACGTGCCATTAGGCTTCTCCGTCGTCGCTTTTGGTATCTGGCAGCTCTTCGTCGCCACGCTTTTCATTGTCTTTGCGGATCACTTCATCAACCAGATTAGAGATACGCATCCCTTCCATCAGGGAGTTATCCAGAACAAAACGCAGTTCGGGCATGATCCGCGCACGGATACGTTTGCCCAGCAAAGAGCGGATGTAGCCTGTAGCTTCATTCAGAATCGACAGGTTTTCTTTGGTTTTGTCTTTATCACCGCCAAGGACAGTGATAAAGACCTTGGCGTAAGACAGATCACGTGATACTTCTACAGCCGATACAGTGACCATGCCTAAGCGCGGATCTTTAATTTCGCGCTGCAAAATCACGGCAATTTCTTTCTGGATCTGTTGTGCAACACGATCAGTACGAGAAAATTCTCTCATTTTCACCACTTCAATTTAATCATTAAAACGGGCAATGCATACAATCGCCCACTAGAGGAAACACAAACACAAATGGGGGCTAACGCCCCCATTTCAAGGTTGAACCCCGACTGACTTACAACGAACGTTGTACTTCAACGGTTTCGAATACCTCGATTTGGTCACCGACCTTAACGTCATTATAGTTCTTAACGCCGATACCACACTCCATGCCGTTACGAACTTCTGCCACGTCATCTTTGAAGCGGCGCAGTGATTCAAGTTCACCTTCGTAAATAACAACATTGTCACGCAGTACGCGGATAGGTGCGCTACGTTTAACCACACCTTCAGTAACCATACAACCCGCAACGGAACCAATCTTAGGCGACTTAAACACGTCACGTACTTCAGCCAGACCGATGATCTCTTGCTTGAACTCAGGTGCCAGCATACCTGACATTGCCTGCTTCACTTCTTCGATCAGGTCGTAGATTACGCTGTAGTAACGCAGATCCAGGTTCTCAGCTTCAATCACTTTACGTGCAGATGCATCAGCACGTACGTTAAAGCCAACAATGATTGCGTTAGAAGCTGCAGCCAGGGTTGCGTCAGTTTCAGTGATACCACCTACGCCGCTACCAACGATCTTCACTTTAACTTCGTCTGTAGACAGCTTAACCAAAGAGTCAGAGATTGCTTCGATTGAACCCTGTACGTCAGCTTTCAGTACCACGTTCACTTCTGACACATCGCCTTCGGTCATGTTGGTAAACATGTTTTCAAGCTTCGCTTTTTGCTGACGCGCCAGTTTCACATCACGGAATTTACCCTGACGATACAAGGCAACTTCACGTGCTTTACGCTCGTCTTTAACAACCGTTGCTTCGTCACCCGCAGCTGGTACACCTGACATACCGAGGATCTCAACCGGAATTGAAGGACCTGCAGTCGTAATGTCTTTACCGTTTTCGTCTTTCATTGCACGAACACGGCCATACTCCAGACCACACAGTACGATATCACCCTGGTTAAGTTCACCTGACTGAACCAGTACAGTGGCAACCGGACCACGACCTTTATCAAGGCGAGATTCGATAACCACACCTGATGCCATGCCTTTGTGCGCCGCTTTCAGCTCAAGCAGTTCAGACTGCATCAGGATAGCTTCTAGCAGGTCATCGATGCCCAGACCGGTTTTCGCAGAGATGTGAACAAACTGCGTGTCACCGCCCCACTCTTCAGGAATAACATCCAGCTGAGCCAGTTCGTTTTTAACGCGATCCGGATCAATGCCTTCTTTATCCATTTTGTTTACAGCGATGATCAGAGGTACTTCTGCCGCTTTCGCGTGTTGTACCGCTTCTTTAGTCTGTGGCATTACACCATCGTCAGCTGCAACAACCAGTACTACGATATCAGTAGCTTTGGCACCACGTGCTCGCATTGAGGTAAACGCTGCGTGTCCCGGTGTATCCAGGAAGGTGATCATGCCGCCTTCGGTTTCAACGTGGTAAGCACCAATGTGCTGGGTAATACCACCGGCCTCGCCTGCAGCAACCTTCGCTTTACGAATATAGTCCAGCGTTGATGTTTTACCGTGGTCAACGTGACCCATAACAGTAACAACTGGAGCACGTTGCTCAAGCGCTTCACTTTCGTTACGCTCGCTCAGTACTTTTTCTTCCAGCTCGTTTTCTTTAACCAGAACAACTTTGTGGCCCATTTCTTCAGCCACAACCTGCGCGGTTTCCTGATCGATGACCTGGTTAATAGTAACCATTTCACCCATCTTCATCATGGTCTTAACGACTTCAACGCCTTTCACCGCCATGCGTGATGCCAGTTCTGCAACAGTGATGGTTTCACTGATACGAACTTCCTGCTTCACTTCACTTACCGGCTTCTTAAAACCATGCTGTAGTGAGGTAGGCGCTTTTAGCTTGCCTTTTTTACCCTTACCACGCACTGGCTGAGCCACTTTTTCAGCTGGCTTTTTCTTCTTCTTACGACGCGCACTTTTTTCTTCCTGTGCATCTGACTCGTCTTCTGCTTCACGCGCATAAGTCGACGTCGTAAGGTGGTGATCTGCAGAAGCTTCGCGACGTGCACGCTCTTCTTCTTCAGCTTTCCAGCGGGCTTCATTCTCTTCGGCTAAACGCTTTGCTTCTTCAGCTTTACGCTTGGCTTCTTCTTCTGCTTTCTGTAGGGCAGCTGCTTCTGCTTCTTTGCGCAGACGCTCTGCTTCTAGTTTCTCTTTCTCTTGTTGGGCGCTATCCACTTCTTCACTCTGCTGTTCTTTCGCTTGACGTTCAGCTTGCGCTGCACGTTTTGCCTCATCTTTAGCCTTGCGCTCAGCTTCCTCTTTTGCCTTACGCTCAGCTTCCTCTTGTGCCTTACGCTCGGCTTCTTCTTTGGCCTTTTGCTCAGCTTCTTGCTGAGCCTTCAACTCTGCTTCTTTGCGCGCAGCTTCCTCTGCAGCGAGTCTTTCCTGCTCTTTTTGCTGCTCGATTGCGCTCTTTTTAACGTAAGTGCGCTTTTTACGTACCTCGACCTGAACGGATTTTGCTTTGCCATGAGAGCCAGTCACACTTAACGTGCTCTTGCTCTTACGTTGCAAAGTCATACGCTCCGGTCCATCAGAACCGGTACCGCCATGCTGTTTACTTAAATGGTCAAGCAATTGTGCTTTCTCGTTTTCAGTAACATGGTCGCCAGTGGCTTTGGTGATCCCTGCATCTGCCAACTGCTGGAGTAATTTATCAACAGTTGTACCAATGTTTTCGGCTAGTTTCTCTATGCTCACTTCTGCCATATTATGCGTTACCTCCCGTTAATAAACTACTATTGCTCACTAAACCAGCAAATGTTACGTGCGGCCATGATAAAGTCACCCGCCTGTTGCTCAGATAATTCAGTGATTTCGACTAATTCGTCAATGCCTTGCTCAGCCAGATCTTCCAGCGTGATCACACCTTTGCTGGCCATTACGAACGCCAGGTGGCGATCCAGACCTTCCAGGTTTAATAAATCGTCAGCGGGCTCTGCCCCTTCAAGGCTTTCTTCGTCGCGTAGCGCTTTGGTAGTCAACGCATCTTTTGCACGCTTACGCAGCTCTTCAACTGTGTCTTCGTCCAAACCATTAATTTCCAGGAACTCAGCTACAGGAACGTAGGCCACTTCTTCAAGTGTTGAGAATCCTTCGTTAATCAACAAGGTTGCGAAATCGTCGTCGATGTCCAATGCTTCAGTGAACAGATTAATCAGTTTGTCAGACTCTTCTGCGCTCTTGCGCTCCATGTCTTCAACTGTCATCACGTTCAATTCCCAGCCAGTTAGCTGGCTGGCAAGACGTACGTTCTGACCATTACGGCCAATCGCTTGTGCCAGATTGTCGGCTTCTACTGCGATTTCCATCGTACGCGTATCTTCATCCATGACAATGGATGCCACTTCTGCAGGCGCCATGGCGTTGATCACGAATTGAGCCGGGTTGTCATCATACAATACGATATCAACACGTTCGCCACCTAACTCGGTAGATACAGCCTGAACACGCGCACCGCGCATACCCACACACGCGCCGACAGGGTCGATACGTTTGTCATTTGATTTTACCGCAATTTTAGCACGCGATCCCGGATCACGCGCAGCACCTTTGAGCTCGATCATCTCTTCGCCGATTTCTGGCACTTCAATACGGAACAGCTCCATAAGCATTTCAGGCTTAGAGCGTGTTACAAACAGCTGTGCGCCACGCGCTTCTGGTTTAACAGCGTAAAGCAGACCACGGACACGGTCGCCCGGGCGGAAACTTTCACGCGGCAGCATATCTTCGCGGTAAATCACGGCTTCTGCGTTATTGCCCAGATCCAGTACCACAGTATCGCGTGATGCTTTTTTAACAACACCCGTTACCAGCTCACCTTCCTGATCTTTATAGGCATCAACAATCAGTGCACGCTCAGCTTCACGTACTTTCTGTACGATGACTTGCTTTGCCATCTGCGTTGTGATGCGGTCGAACTGAATCGATTCGATCTGCTCTTCAACAAAGTCACCCAGCTGAATGTCAGGCTCTTCAACCTGTGCCGCTTCAAAAGTGATTTCTGCGTACGGATTTTCCAATGAGCCATCTTCTTGTGGGTTAACCACCATCCAACGACGGAAAGTGTCATACTCACCCGTTTTACGGTCAATAGATACGCGTACTTCGATCTCACCATCATGTTTCTTTTTGGTGGCCGTCGCTAGTGCGAACTCTAATGCTTCAAAAATCTTTTCTCTTGGGACTGCTTTTTCATTGGAAACAGCTTCTGCAACCAATAATATTTCTTTTGCCATAGTTATTGCCTCGCTTGCCCTTTTTTCCTTCGCACCTAACTTTTAAAATTTTGCGATCATGTTCGCGCGCTCGATGTTGCTGAGCATAAGGTGATGCTCCTGGCCATCGACGGTTAGCGTGATCATATCGCCATTAACTGCAACCAAGTCGCCTTTAAAGTTGCGGCGACCTTCTTGTGGAAGCTTAGTACGCAAACGTACTTCTTCGCCCACTGCCTGCTCGTAATGAGCTTGTTTGAATAATGGTCTGTCTACACCAGGTGAAGACACTTCCAGGTTATATTCATTTGTAATGGGGTCCTCGACATCCAGAATGGCACTGACCTGACGACTCACATCTGCACAATTATCTACATTGATACCATTTTCATGATCGATGTAGATGCGCAGTGTCGAATGACGACCGGCTTGCATCACTTCCAGACCGAGCAACTCGAAGCCACAGGCTTCAACAGCCGGCTCTAACATAGTCGTTAATTCTTGCTCGAGTTTTGTCACAAATTACCTCCATACAAACAAAAAAAGGGCCTAAAAGCCCTAATGATTCAGCTGTTTGCTTCTGGGCTGGGCTGAATTGCTTAGCTCCAGATACAACAACGCCCCGAACCAAGCGGGGCGTCACACCAAAAACAAACTGTGTGGCCAGTGGCCGAGCTTGGTTGCGGGCTGTATCAGCCTAAATTAAGCGAATGCTTAAACGCAAAACGCGCATTACAAGGAATGCGCGAACTGTAAGAAACGACAACATTTCTTAAGCTTGGTTGCGGGAGCCGGATTTGAACCGACGACCTTCGGGTTATGAGCCCGACGAGCTACCAGGCTGCTCCATCCCGCGTCAACGTGCAGCCAAGGCTGCATCAACTGGCGTGTATTATAGAGAGAGTTGTATTAATACGCAACCTTAGATAGGACCTTTAACTAAAATGCCTGATGCGATGGCGCAAATACATCATGCACACCACAACTCGATAAACACCGACCAACTCAACAAATTAAATCGAAAATAATTTATCATTACAATAAAAAGAATCGGGAATAGCGAACAAAAACATCGAAATTAACTTATAAAAAACCACTCATTCACAATATTTTACCATTTAGCTTGTTCTTAAAAGTTAAACATCTATACTGGCGGCCCATCGAGTTAATATAAAATGATGGAGAACCAGTCATGAAAAAGGCATTTATAGGCGTCTCGATGACAGCGCTAACACTACTATCCTTTAACACCCTCGCGAATAGCTGCGAAGGGTTTGGTCCGCAAACCCCGCGTGATATCGATCAGCTGCATGGAGAGAACAAACGCGTATTTTCTCTCGCACCGCCTGCCAGCGAAATGAACTTATGTAATATCCACTTTCATAAGAACGCAGAGCATAAGGCAAAAGACTTTTCTGTTTTTGCGGGCAATGGCAAGTACGGCGGCTATCAGTGCAATGCCACCAGCAGCCTGACTGAGGCTGAATTACGAGCACCAAAAGGCAAGGTCTGTAAAAATGTAAAACCAGGTGACACCATCGAAGTGCATTGGGTACACAGCTCGTGTGACGTTACCCCCGGAAAAGGCTTAGGTTCTTGTTTAAGTAATGAATGTGCTAACCCGGACCTGCGCGTTGAGACTCAGGTTTTCCTCGTTGTAAATGATGAAGATGCACTAGATTTTAATGACTTAAGCTATGACGGTAACATAGTCAATGGATATCATCAGGCAAAATATATCCCACAGACCACAGGCAAGCCTGTTGAATTCCTCGGCTCAACAACCGGACCAAGCTACAACGACAAGCAATGTTCACCGCTTCAGGTCACCTGGAGTGTCAGACCAGCTTGTGCGAAAGTTGATATCAATAGCCTGGCACAGTGGTGTGAAGACAATGTGTTCGAAGAAGATCACGCCCACGGTGTCAGACAACTAGTCACCGATCCGAAACTACTCGCTCCGATTAAATAAACCCACACAGGCTACCAGTCATACCATAGTGTTCATCTGGTAGCTTTTCTGTCTCTCTGATAGTGCAATATTCAGGATAAAGTTTGCGCTACAGAATAATGTCTACCTATACTGATAGAGCTGGCGCATGCCTGCTTGCTTTTTCAGCGTGCCCCATTACAACTTTTACCCAAGTTACTGTAGAGCTTGATGACCTGTCTTAACGGGCCAAGTCGTTGGGTCTGCACAATTGCTTGAGCAAATGGATTCGCTCTAATCGTATGTGGAGCGATTATGAGTATTTCACCTTATCAGTACCAGCTATTAAACCAATCTTTTACGACGCTAAAGCCCAATTTTCACTGCTTCTGTGTCAGCTTTTATAACAAGCTAAAACTGCATCGGGTTACAATGGCCTTGCCCGAGTCCGAGCGACACATGCTGTCACTTGAATATCGGTTACATGACTTTATGCAACAATGCCTGGTGCACTTACCCAGACAACAGGAATTAACCCGCTTTTTGCGCCAACAAAGTATCCTGATAGCGGCACTTGCTCCCTCAGTAAACGATATTACCACCTTCTGCAATAGTTTTCTGGAGGTGCTCAAACTCCATTTGGGCGCGCAGTTTACGCTGGCCGTTCGCAATGCGTGGAAACGGGCACTGCATGTGTTTGCCAACATCATCAAATCGGAGCTGTTTGGCATTTCAAATGTCGTCGAGCTGGCGCATTATCGCAATCAGGCCAGAGCCCGCTTACGTCCCTAGCGTCTGGCTAAACAGCAATAATGACAAGCGTCTGGTAAGACAGTACACTGAGATCAATTGGATTGATTTTGGATACTTATATGAAGCGTTTTTTAATTTTCGGTATCAGTTTAGTCGCACTATCAGGCTGTGATTTTCTTGGTGACTCTAAAGCTAAGGTTGAACAACAATACCTGGCAAATAATCAGGAGTTGGAGCAGGTCATTGAAGATATCCGTGCACATGGCCTGGCAGCGATGAGTCAGTCAGCCGAAGCGGGTACCCTGGCCAGTTGTGTAGCTAAACAACTGAATAGCGACCCTATGGGCGCCATGATTGAAGTTGAAGGCGCACTTCAGGACAGTGCTAACTTGGCAGATTTAATGGATACCATCACTGGCCTGGCCGATCAGGAGCTTTCTATGGAAAGTTTGCCAAGTTTGCTACAAGCAGGGGCTGACACCATGTCTTATCTGAAAACGTTGCTGGCAAATTATGAGCTGAGTGAACTGCAACAACAAGTACAAACGCTAGTTGAGCAGGGTCAAAGCAAAAGTGAGGACATCGGCACACACTTGAGAAATTTAGTCGAACAGTGCCAATAAAACAGATACCTGCAGGCTAGCTTCGGCTAGCCTGCCTCGTTGCAGGGCTTAGAACAAACGCTGCCAGCGACGCTTTTTATTGCGTACTTTGTGGACCCAATTAACGTTTATGGTGGTCACAGCCAATACGTCACGCTTGGTTTTAGAAATTAACTCGTAACTGACACTTTCCGCAGAGCCAAACGCCAGCAAGTATTCAAAATGACTCACGTTAGCCCAGCACTGCAAAATCTTCTTTGAATTACTGTCTCTAATGCAATAGTCACCCACTTGCGGTGCAGAGATTGAAAATGTCACATCAGTGTAGCAAGTTCTTCCTTTATGTAGCGCAACACACTTGTTGGGTGCAGCTTGTAATATCCCTTTCCTATCGTCTGGTGTCGCGGCTTGCGCGGTTGAAGCCATAAACAGCACGCCGATAGTCATAGCTGAAGCGAGTCTAAAATACATATTTCACTCCAGTAAACAGTACTCTGGCGTGATTCGATTCCAGCAATGGGCTATCTTTAGCTTCACTGGAGCCGACCAAAAATGACATACCCGCGCTGAATTCCCAGTCTTCTGCGATCGGATAACTTAGCTGAGCCTGAACGAAGGCTGAGGCTCCACTGCCAGGTTCATACGGTGTCAGATAATCGTTTCGCTCAGCCTCGGTGACACCATAGAAGTAGTTATTGAAATTACTGGAGTAATAATTAGCACCAAAGTTGAGCCATAAATCCCAATTACGCAGCTCAAAATTACGCGTCGCTTCAAGGTGGAATACCCAGCCGTTAGTATCGCCAAATACATCATAAACCAGTTCGGCCACTGCCAGATACTCACCCGCAGAGCGATAATAGGCGACACCAAGTGATTGATCTGGATCCCTGTCCCTGATCCCTTTCAACTCTTTAACAACCGGATCTTTGGTGTCAAAGTACCCCGTTTCTGTGAAAGCCAGCTGATAGCTGCCATAAATAATATCGAGTCCCCACTCATCTTCCTGAATGAACTGGTACCCAATGTCAGAGCCGCCAAAAAAGTCTCCAGAGTAAGTAACCAGATAAAAGTTCTTGTATTGTAATTTGATGTCAGCTCGCAAGGTAGGTGGTGCCGGAGAGTTATCTGCGCCAACCAACTTAGGGAGTACCATATCGGCATAGAAAGCACCGATACTCAGTTGCCACTCTAGTCCATTGTCTTCAAGAAAATCTTCATCCGGATCACCTGAGTGGTCATCGGCAAAAGCCTGATGTGACAAGCAAAACAGCACAGCAGAAAGTAACTTTATAATTTTCATCGTTATTGTGGCTTTTTATGTGCCTAAATTCAGTCCCTATCATACCTGAGCTCTACCTGGACAACAAGACAGCGATAATAAGATTTTATTTAACCAAAAATTAATACAAACGTAACGAAAACCCACTTTAATTCCCATTGCTCAGATAGAGCTTACATTCTAACTATGGAATAACACTACAATGAAAAAGCTATTATTACTCTCTGCCCTGACACTGACCGCCCATGGCGTGCAGGCATTCAGTCAGGAAACACATAAGCGCATCGTTATCGATGCCGTCAGCTACATGGCGCAAAACCCCTCAACGACACAATTCGCTAAACTTCAGGCTTACGCTCAATCACACGGTATGAGTGTGACTCAGCTGGCTGAAGTAATGGGGCAAGCCGCCTATGATGTTGATGACTTTGAAGATACTTTCTTCTGTGGCGCCATTACCGGCGACTGTGTGCAGGCACCTCTGTGGGGCGCGGCAAAAAGTATTGTCAAATACACCAGCTACTGGCACTTCCAAAATCACACTCAGGGTGCTGACGTCCATGGTAACGATTTTGGTGGATATAATTATGACAAGCTTACAGTCTGGGGCACTATCGACAATATGGCAGCTACCTGGCTGAAAGGCGACTACCTGGATGATGGAAAAGGCGGTGAAACAGGCTGGTTCAGTGCAGACGACAGCGAATATGACAGCTATGGCATCACCGAAAAGAACTATCGTATTGGCAGCCACTCGACCTACAGCATGTATGATGACTTTGAAGAAATGCCGTTCCAGCCTATCGATAACCTGGGTCAGTACTGGTACCAGAGCTACCTGCAAAACGGGAACCCACAGATCCTGGGTTTTGTATTTCATACCACAGATCTGTTACAGCCCCATCATACCTGGACCACCTCTGACCTGAACCATGCTGGCTGGGAATCCTGGGTGAAAGACTATTATGATCAGGAAAACCTCAATAATCTGACTTTAGTAAAGCAAGCCATGGCCAGCTTTTCTGCACCTAATGCGACCAATCAAGATATTCGGCCGCTACTGACACAAGGCGGTGCGTATTCCTACTCCCAAGGTGGGATCGTGCTGAACTCAGAAGATCACTATGATCGAGTGACAACTGCACGACAGGTTATCCCCCATGCAATTGCCATGGTTGTACACATGCTGAATCATGCGATGGTAGCGCGTTAATGTATTACCTTGTATTACTCCTGGCAGGCTGTTTAAGCCTGCCATGTTGGGCATCACTGACTCAACTCACTAAACCAGAACTGGCGCTGATGCAGTCTTTGTATCAGCAGCAAGATCGTCCGCTCTCAAACACTGAGCTAAATAAGCACTTGCTCGAAAACCAGTTCCTTCTGGCAACCGCAAGCCAGCTCAATCCCGAGCTTCTGGTGCGACAATCCAGCGTTGGGTTTGATAACGACTATCATATCCGTCGCCTGATGGTAACCTTGCTCACACAGCAATTCCCTACGCTGAAATCAATACCCAAAAAGCAAATAACAGCACCATTTGATAGAGCGGCATTATCTGAATTACTCGGCACCTATCCGGCTGACGGTCAGTATCAAGCAAAGCAACTTACACACTGGGCGAATATCACCTTGCTTGTCGTGCCCAGAGTCACGCTAAGCCAGCTAATCTCCAGCCAGTCTATGCAGAATCGCTTTCGTCTTCACCAGGGTGATACTGAGTTACTCTCTCGCTTGCTAAACGAGCGTGCCTATTATGCAGATCTGACTGCTGCCGCAGCGCCTTTACTGGCAACAAACGGATTAACGCTTGCGCGCCTGGAAACGCTGGCAAAAGGAGAGCTTTTACGTCCGCCCATGTTGGCGTTCATGGGAATAAAAGCGCAACTACATGGTGAACGTAGCGCCTATCTAGAGCAGATCAGAGCCAATATTTCTGCAACTGACATTCAGCGATATTACAAACGCCACCGCGATGACTTCAAATATCGGCATCAACTTTCAGCGCTGGCTGTACGCTTTGACAGTCAGGATGAGGCAAAACAATTTTATAAACAGGCACAACGCAAAAGCCCGTTAGTGGCTTTGAAAGCGGCCAAACGTCACAATGAATTTGCCGCCGATGACGCTGCTGTTTTGACGGCCATAACCCGAGAACATACGCACCGTTGGCTTGCCCAATTGGCTTTTAGCAGTCAGCCTGGCAAGGTGACCACGCCGGTACGCACACCAACAGGGCGCTGGGCAGTTGTTTACACTGAGCAACCTCTGTATGCCTATTACCCACAAGATAGTGAGACCGTGCGCTATCAGGCACTTGAGTCACTCACCACCCAACATGCCATTGCAGTCTACCAAAGCAAGTTTAAGCAGTGGCAGCTGCAAAATGGGGTAAAACTTTAATGCGTCGAACACAAGCTATCGCGCTTGTCCTGATCTTGGGGGGGCTGGGCTACGCATTTTGGACCTTGTACTCACTGCCCCCTTTGCAGCTCAGCAAAGAGCAGGCAAACCATGCTCCTTCGCAAACAAAATCTCTGGCCCCTGTCAAAGAGACCGCTGATGTGACATTGTCAGCCACCAGTGCCTTGCCTGCTCACACCGACTTCGCTGAAGAGCCTGATTTGCCGCCGATTTCCAGATTGCCCGAAATAAACGATGAGGAGATCTATTTTCCACCTATATCCCGCAGCGCCACGACACCCGCTTACCACGGCGATCTGTCCGATCATCAGGCCTACCTGGAACATCAATCAGCCCAGATTACACAAATGAAACAGGACTATATTGCCGCCGTTGATAAAAAGGTCGCACGACTGGAGTCGTTACTCGAAAAAGGGATGAGACACAAATTACCAGCAGAGCAGTTGCAAGAAGCGCGTGATAAAATACAAGGGTTAAGGGAGATGCAAGCACAATTGCGCCGCGAACTGGCGCAATAGCCTGCAACTAGTTGACGCGTCAAGCGACAAAATAGTCGTGCAAAATGGCCGTGTAGATCTCTTCGATGGCGTGGAGATCTGCTACCGACACATGTTCATTGACCTGATGAATCGAATCATTCTTTACACCACACTCAATGACCTGCGTCTCAGCCGACGCAAAAAAGCGTCCATCAGAGGTGCCACCTGCGGTACTCAGTGCCGGAAACTGACCGCTTACATGCAGAATAGCCTGCTCAACCAGATTGAGAAAACAAGCTGACTCACGGCTACCTGTGTAGTAGGACTCGCAAGGGCGCTCCCACTGTACACTGACATTATCATGCCAGGGAGCCAGCGCCTGCGCCACAACCTGATAAATTTCCTGGCTCTTATAGGCATGACTATAACGCACATTAAATGTGATCTCACAACTAGCCGGCACCAGATTATCAACGATGTCAGGCACCGTCAGGCCGGTCACTTGCAAGCTCGTTTGCGAGCCTCGTACATCTTTCCACCAGCTAATATTTGCCAGTTCATTGACCAACTCGCCGGCGATATGTGCCGCATTGATGGTCTGTTCAGGATAGGCAACATGTCCGGCCTTGCCGCGGATCTGCACCCGCCCAGAGATGGCACCACGACGCCCATTCTTGATGGTATCGCCCACTTGCTGATGTGAGGTTGGCTCTCCAACCAGACAAGCGTCTAGTACTATGCCTTTGTGTGCCAGATATTCAGCCATAACTTTTGAGCCATACTCTGCTTCTCCCTCTTCATCTGAGGTGATCAACCAAAATAGTGTGCCCCGACACTGTTGAGCCTGCTGGCACAAGTGTTCGGTTGCACTCAACATGGCTGCAACTCCCCCTTTCATGTCAGCTGCCCCGCGTCCGTATATCACATCCTCTATCACAGCGGCAGCAAATGGGTGCGCCACCCAGCCCTGAGGGTTTGCCGGGACTACATCAACATGCCCCGCAAAGGCCATCACAGGACCTGGACCAAATTCACGCCTCGCAATCAAATTGCGCACCCCATTACAATCAAGGTGCTCACATTCAAAGCCCAGCCCATTCAAACGTTCAGCGAGGTAATCAATTGTGCCCGCATCATCTGGTGTGACTGATGGCGCATTGATCAGGCGTCGCAAGGTTTGGACTGTCTTGGGGTTGTGTTTCGCTGAAGGTTTTATTGCATGGGAAGGCATAACATACATTTCCTGTATTCTGATCTTGAGTACCCTGAACACATGTTCAGTTATTCACTAACAGGTAGTTTCGTACCCTATGGTGACTCATCTAACATCGATTACATCGCCTGAGCGTGACCAGTTCATGTCGTCTGCAAGGCAATTTTGTGACAAAACGCATTGCTAAGCCCCAATAAAGCACAATGACTTCGTCATAAATTGGTCAATTTTGATAACGAGTTGTCAATTGCCCTGTGTGTGCTAGAACTAACTATGTGAAGGTTAGTATTGATAATCTAACCCTAGTTAAGTGAACGTCCCTTTCACTCTAATTGCTGCAAGATAAGGAACTAGTAATGCAGGATGTCAGTTTTTTGGTCGTCGACGACTGCCAGCTGGTTAGGAATTTAGTGCGCTCCACCTTAGTCAACCGGCTCGGTGCCGAAAATGTTTATACCGCAGAAGATGGCAAAGAAGCACTTGAACTACTCGATGCCCGGCATATCGATATCATCATTGCAGACTGGCAAATGCCCAATCTGGATGGTGAAGAGCTGCTTAAGCGAGTCAGAAAATCTAAAAAGCACAGTAAAACCCCCTTCATTATGATGAGTTCACTGAGTGACAGAGAGCATGTTGTCTGTGCTATCCAAAACGGGGTGTCACAATATATGATGAAGCCCTTCACTGCTGATAAGCTTGAAGAAACCGTTCATAAATCCTGGAACACCATCAGCCGACGCGGCGCCATCCGATTATCCGGATTGCCAGAACACAGCGTGCGGATCCGAACAGGAAGCCGAACCTTATCTGGCCATGTGAAAAACATCAGTCAATCAGGCATGTTGTTACAATCGCCTTATAGTCGTGAAATGCACTTGTTTAGTACCTACGAATTGGAACTGGATGTCTTCGACCTCGATGGTGGTAACTTGCTGATCGCGCCATTATACGCCATGCCAGTACGTATTGTTGCAGTAGAGGGGTTTGCCGACACAAAAATATGTCAGCTGGCCTTACGTTTTAATCGTGACATGCTCAATGACGCCACCAAAGGCCACCTGGATGAATTGTTAAAACACCTGGGAGGGTGCGACACGGAACTGATCCAAGATAATTGAATAACAATTTAACATTTAATTCATTTACCTTATAGAAACACTCGGTTAAAATACAGGGACAGTATTTACCAATATTAAGGAAGATATCGTTATGAAAAAATTTCTTATTGCCTTTACCACATTCTTGTCGTTTAGCACATTAGCTGCCACAACGGCACCCACAGTACCAAAAAACCTGCATGTTTATAGTATTACCTCAGGTGCGACCTATGTAGATTTGGCATCTTCTGGCTGTTCTGGGTCGCGTTATCTGCTTGAAGGTAACCACCCAAAGTATGATGCGATTTTCTCGCTACTTTTGGCAGCTCAATTGGCAGAGAAGAAGGTACAGGTCATCTTTGATAAGTGTGTTAACAGTCCAAACAATCAGGGACGCATTACTGGCGTATACCTGAAGTAATACTCTATCTTACCAGAGGGGCAAACAGCTGACCCCTCGTCAACGCACCAGTTTTTAAATTTTTACCTTACAATCGCAAAGGCGTCTGCCGCCCACCGATTCTTTCACTCCCCCTCCTGTGTAAACCATCTAAAAACACAACACGCAAATCCAGCAGGGTCCTGAGCTGAAAATGCAGTTGTCACCCCTCTCATTAAAACTAAGTGCTCAGAGCAAACCCTGCATGCTAGTTCAGATTTAATGGCTGATATTTTGTGCGCTGCCTCCCGTTTTAGCTGGCAAAACTTAATCTAAATCAAATTTTCAATTTTTTCTGAAAATTCGCAATTTGAATATTGATCTAGAACAGCTTTTGAAAAACCGCATCGCCCTATGATAGCTGCAACAAAAAGATTTACCTTGCACAGGTTCAGGAGATGAAAATGAAAAAACTTACTGCAGCTATCCTATCTACACTTATGTTAACTGCGCCACTGGCTCAGGCTCAGTTCAGTGTGAATGTAGGTGCAATCAACGTTAACCCAAGTGACACAGGCTCGGCGCTCAACGAAATCAAAACAGCTGGCTTGGTTGCGGATTCAGATACCCAGCTGGGTATCACATTTGACTATCAGTACAATGACAATATTGTGTTCGAACTGATTGCAGCAACGCCTTTTTCTCATACCGTTGAAGGTGAAGGTTACATTCCAGGCAACCCAAGCACACAATTAGGCGGCGTAGAAATTGCTTCTGTGAAGCACTTACCACCGACATTATTGGCGCAGTACCACTTCTTTGGTGCCAATGACAAGTTCCGTCCATTTATCGGTGCGGGTCTGAACTATACCGTATTCTTCGACGAGGAAGCCAGTGCTGCACTTAAAGGTGTATTGGGCACAGACGATGTGAAAGTGGACCTGGACAGCTCATTTGGCGTAGCCCTGCAAGTTGGTTTCAACTACGACCTGAATGAAAAGTGGGGCCTGCACGGCATGGTTTCTAAGATGGACATCAATACCGATGCAACCGTTTACGCAGATGGTAAGCAAGCACTCACTTCAGACGTGGAGCTTGACCCGATTGTTGCGATGTTTGGTGTGAAATACAAGTTCTAACAGTTTAAGGTGCCCACAGTGTGGGCACGCTACCGAGTTACTTTCTCAATCCCCAGGGGCCACCACACTGGCCCTTTATGCCACCTTAGTATTGCGCGCTTTCTTTTGCTCCAGCATGGCTTTCCAGTGCACTATTTCTTCTGGCAAAACAGGTGTTTCACCCTCAAATCCAGCAACTTCCAGCATTTCTTCCACACTGATCACACCCTGACGACTTTTAAACACCCCCCTGACATAGGCTATAGCGTGCAATCCCCGCTCAGAGTGAAACCTTTGTTCTATATAAAAGTACTTATGATCCCAACCGACTAATTTAGTGGATACCGTAAACTCTTGTAATGGCTTGATATCACGAATATAAGTAATGGCTGTTGCATTAACAATTGGGAACCAGCGGCGTTTCATAATGGCTGCAAACAATCCCACACGTTCAGTCATCCAGGTACGAGCCAGATCCATCATGGCCAGATAACGAGAGTTCGTCAGATGCAGGTTAATATCACAGTCACTTGGCAAAGCTCTGAAATTAATATCAATCACATCGAGCAAGGGTTGTGTCGCTTTATTCTGACGGATCCGCCAGAACAACCATAATAGGCGAAAATACAAATTCATGTTGTTGGTCCAACCAGTTGACATAAAACCCGAGTCTAGCATAGCAGGGCATCAGAACAAGCAAGAATTAGCCCACCACACAAACCTGTAACTTGCGAAAAAGGTAATTGTGCATTAACTTTTATGCAAGACTTAAAAGAGTGTAACTTAATGAAATATATAACCAAGCTTGCGTATTTATTGACCTTTCTTAGCGCCAACCATGCCTGGGCCGACTTTGATTTTCCCGGTACAGGGCAACTCACTTACCCAACAGGTATAGAGAAAGAGTTCAGCTTTGGCTTCGGCTGGCAAAGTGGTGCGCAGAAATTTCGCATTGGTGATCGCAGCTATGATATGGCCCAGCTGCCTGATTCATATTCTATTGCCATCACGCTGAGTAAAGACGATTCCAAGGTCTGGATCCAGGAATTCAACCCGGGTTTTATTGAAGGGTTTAGTTGGCAGCTTGGTGACCATAAACTTGAGCTGGTCAAAAAGCATTTTAAGAGTCCTGTAAAAGGCGACTATGTACTGCGCCTGAATGATATAGATTACTTTCTGGTTCGCAATAACCTCAGCGTCACCATCAAATTTACCGAGCAAGGTATTGATAATATTAAATTGGATGGCGTAACCAAAAACATGGGAACTAAGCAATAAACGGCGCTAATCTCACGCTAGACTCAATAAAAAATGGGGATGTTGGCATCCCCAGACGTTATACCTTGACGGTTTTACGGTTAATACCGTACTCCCTCAGCTTGTTTGCTACCGCGGTGTGGCTCAAACCAAGGCGCTTAGCAAGCTGACGCGAGCTGGGATAAGCCGGATAGAGCTTTCTCAATAAAGTCGCTTCAAAACGTTTAACCGCCTGCTCCAGCGTCCCTTCAAAATCAGACTCCAGATAACCCAGATCATGGGTAAAGGTGGGAAGCTGTAAGTGCTCAATGCGCAATTCGTTGTCGTCCAGCATAGATACAGCCCGGTAAATGGCATTTTCGAGCTGTCTGACATTGCCAGGCCAGGGATATTGCTCCAGGAATTGCAAACATTCCTCATCCAGAGCCGGTGTCGCATGGCCACTTTGCTGCGCATACTTCTGAATAAAGTGCTCTGCAAGCGACTTAATATCCGCTTTGCGGTCACGCAGCGGTGCAATCTCAAGTGTCAACACATTGATGCGATAATAGAGGTCTTCACGGAAACTGCCTTCCTGAACCATAGCAGGCAAGTCTTTTTGTGTCGCGGCAATGATACGCACGTTGACCTTGACTTCATTTTCATCGCCAACTTTGCGGAATGTACCATCTTGCAAGAAACGTAGTAATTTGGTTTGCAACTGAGTTGACATTTCCCCGACTTCGTCGAGGAACACAGTTCCCCCGTCTGCCTGCTCCAAAACGCCACGTTTAGGCGCACTGTTTTCTTCATAACCGGCATACCCAAACAGTTCAGACTCTGCAACGTCGTCAGGCAGTGAAGCACACGACAGCGCGATGAAAGGTTTTAATGAACGATTAGAAGCATAATGGCAGGCCCGGGCCAACAACTCTTTACCTGTACCGGTTTCGCCGGTAATTAATATCGGCGCTTCGAGTTGAGCCATTTTACGGGCTTCACGCACGACACGACGCATAGCGGTACTTTGGCTATGAATAGCCGCAAAGCTCTCCTGACCATAACGACGAAATGCACTGACCTGCTGGCCAAGCCGGCTTTGTGATTTAATATTAATAACTGCGCCGGCGAGTACATCGCCCTCAGGGCCCTGCGGTACAGAAATAGGCAAGATATCGGCAATAAAATCTTCCCCTCCGACTTCTACACGCGTAGTCTGACCAAGCACGTCTTTGCCTTCCAGCCAACGGGTGAAGTTAAACCCTTTCAGCAGGTTATTAATATTGGCGCCGATAATATCGGGTTCAGGCTGATTTAAATCACGGCAAGCGGCATCGTTGCAATGGCGTACCCACCCCTTTGCGTCAATGGAAATCACCCCATCGGGAAGTGCACTCAATAAGGTATTGAGTTCATTATGTTCACGCTCAGAAGGCAGAAAAGCGGTTGTTCTGACATCCTCTACCCCATCTATCAGTCGAATCTCAGGCATGATTTTCTGAAACTGTTCAAACTCTATGGGGGGGAAACTCACATACATTCTGCAATTAACGGAATCAACTTCTATTCCCTTTAAGTCAACCCGGTACTTGACCAGGATATTCAAAATTTCCTGCGCAATACCGATCCGATCGGCACAGTGAATTTCTAAACGCATTTGTTCCTCAAAACGGTTTTCTACCTTTTGCCGGGATCATACTCTAAGAATAGACCCCAGACTAGCAAAACGTAAACATTTTTGGACAGAGATTTTGACCAGAACAACTATAATAAAAATAATCTCTTACTCCTATAAAGTAAGCATTAAAATGCTGGCTTTAAAGGCCGTAATATTAACAGTTAACGATTGCAGTAAGGTTAACAATCAATTTATAATACTAAAGACCTAGTTATTAAGCCGTACAGGTTAAGGGGCCACCTTGAATATTTACAAATTACTTCCATTTGTTCCAGTCATGTACCTGCTGAGTGCTTGTTCGGTGGAAGACCCGTACGAGACAGGCCCGACACAAGCGCAACAACAAGAACAACAAAAGCAACAGGAACAACAAACGCAGCCGCGCGGTTTAAGCCTGGCATTGCAGGGGACGAACAACGCGGTGCTGGCGGACGTCACCGTACAGCTCTCAGGCAATCAATATCGCACTGACGAACAAGGTCAGCTGACTTTGACTGAGCTTGATGCTGGCATGGTGACGTTGACTCTGACCAAACCTGGGTATGAGCGGGCCGTCATTACTGTCGACAGCCGTAACTACCAGGAAAACCCGTTAGCCGTGCAATTAAAGCAGGTCAGTGCCACCAGCAGTGAGTTGATGTTTGGCGGGGACACCATGTTTGGCCGCCGTTATATGGATCCCTCTTTAACGACCATGGGCAATCTGGTACCCGACGTAGAAGACGCCATCATCAGGCCGTCCAATGCCGCAAGCAGCGCCATTGCCTTGACACAATTCGTGAAGCCCATCATGGACAGTGCCGACTTTGCGTCGGTGAACCTGGAATCTCCGGTGCTGGCGACGCCAACGACGGTGCACCCCAGCAAAGAATTTGCCTTTTTCTCTTTGCCCGAAACGCTGCAGGGCCTGACGGAAATCGGCGTCGACTATGTTGCGCTGGGTAACAATCACGTATTTGATTATCAGCAGCAAGGGCTGGAAGACACCATACAATTCGTCGAAGAGGCCGGGTTTAGCCACAGTGGTGCCGGTAATAATGCCACTGAAGCCTACGCCCCCCGTCTGGTGGACGTAGGTAACACCACATTGGGCCTGGTTTCAGCCACCTCAATCACAGGAGATGACCACCTCATCACTTACATCGCCACTGCCGATAAAGGCGGCGCTGCTGACCTGACTGACAGTACCACGCTCAGAACCGCCGTAGAACAGGCGAGAGACAGCAGCGATTATGCCATCGTCCAGTTACACGGGGGAGATGAATATTCTTATGCCCCAACCCGCTACATTGATAACCGCTTTGAATTTGTCAGCCGTCGCGCTCCAGATCTCATGATCGCGCACCACCCGCACGTCGCGCAGGGCTTTGCTTTGTATAATGGTGTGCCCACATTACTTGGGTTAGGGAATTTTGTCTTTGAACAAAACCGCCACGAAACCCTGCTGGGCGTCGCCGTTTCAGTTCGTATCGACCCAACCTTGACGCCAAAAACACAATCAGCCAGAGCCTATCCCGTCTACCTTGAAGATTATCAACCTAAACTGGTCGGTGGATTTTTAAGTGATTACCTGATCCGCCGGCTGGCTGAGTTCTCAGGCTCAGAAATAGCGATTGTCCCGGGCCCAGGTTTTGGGGAAGTCTATTTTCAGAACGCCCCCAGCCCACAAGAGCTTGACACCGTCACTGTGACGCTGCCTGCTGGCGACCACATTATCGACTTGAGAGAGTATGCGCCAAGTCATGCCTTTATCAGTAAAATCAGTAGCACAGGAGCGCCTCAGGTGACATTGGGCCGGGATTTAATGTGGTTTGGAGACTTTGAAGACTGGGACAATGACAACGACACCAATGAAGTGACGCGCTGGGAACACGAGAGCGATGATATTACTCCTTGCCTGACAGGCGCGATGCGCGGTTTACAGGGCATGTGTCTGTCACGTACCCAATTTAATAATCGTCCGCTGCGCATGCCTTTTAAACAAACGCTACGAACGATGCCCATCACACCTGCTGAATCAACGCTCGAAGCCTACCATGACATGAGCTTGTTTGGGTATGCAAAAGGCGATAATGCAGGCGCAGTCAGTGCTGAGCTGACCATAGTCACCGCTGAAGACAACCTGGAATTTTCCAGCGAAGAAGTCAGCCTGATTGGATCTGGGAGTTATGATTGGCAGACTTTTCGGCATGATATTACCCTGCCAGATGACAGCCAAACTTTGGGGCCAGAGCTGTTACCTGCTCGCGCAGTCAAACTGGCATTCAAACACGCACCGCCGGAAGCTGGCGAAGCAACCCTGATGCTGGATCAACTTGCATTGATCTCCTGGCAAAAACCTCTTAGTCTCAACAATGGGTTATGGCAAGCAGAAGGTATGCATGGGATGGATTTTCTCACGCTACAAACGAGCAGTGCCGTCACAGTGACACTGCATTTTTCTGCTTACAACTAATTAGCCATACTGATTCGGGGGGCGTGTGTCGCTCAAACAACAAGTTTTTATGATCAAACGGCAAAAGCCATTTTGGTCGATTTTACTCCTATTTTTGGTGGTTTTGGTGATTGCCGTACATGGCTCTTTCGCACGCCTGAACGCCTATGTATATAGTCAGTTTAATCAACTGTTTGAGCAGCAAAGCAGTGAGGTTGTGGTGATCGAATCAGCGCACTTACAACAGCAACAATCCGATCTGATCAGTCAATTGCTCAAACAGGACGTGGCTGCCATAGTTGTGCTGTCTGATGTTGCCTCTAAACAAAGCATGTCGTTTGCCAACGTATACTTCCCTTTTGCGGATCCGCGTTACTGTCTGCCAGCCGTACAACCCTGGCTTGGCTATAACATGGTACTCAGTGCACCGTCCGGGCAGTGTCAAAATGTCTGGGAAAGCCTCTATGGACCACAGCACCTTAACACCGGTAAATTGATCAACTTTGCCCTTTCCCTCAGTGCACTACCCAAATTTTCGAGTACCCGATTGCTCGAAGGAGATGTGCTGCCCAGTCAGCTGGAAGGCAAAGTCGTGTTAATCGCTCAGCAACAGTTAGGCTTCAGTGTACCGCTACGCGCACCTAAATTGCGTGGTGTCAGTAATCCGGTTTATCTGCACGCCTATGTTGCAGATAGCCTGGCAAAGGCACAATTAGTGACCCGTCTTGCGCAATGGCAATCTATAGCGCTGCAACTGAGCTTGTTAGCCCTATTACTCATTATTTATCAAAAGAATACGCTTACCCTGAGCATCATTATCGCAATCAGTTTGTCCGTCGTCGGCCTGCTGAGCAGCTATGTGGTGATGTATTCACTCCATTATTTGCTACCTATTGGTCAACTGTTGGTGATCAATGTGATGACTATGTTGTGGGTGTTTTTCTCGCGCAAATGGCTCGAAGAGAATGAACTTATGGAGCTTATTGCCAATGTCCATCAGCGTATGATGGGTCGCTACCTGCCCCGTTCGTTCAGCACGGAGAGTACCCCCTGGGATGCTATTATTACGTTAGTTAATCAACAGCTTGCTCTGAATCGCTCGATTTTTCTGGCGCGTCTTGAGGGCGACCACAGACTTGAAGAGATCCGTGCCATCAACTGTCATATTGAAGACATTGTTGAGCAACGTCGGGACTATCAACGTCCTCCCTACTCTGATGCCATCAAAGCGTTTGGTGCGGTACAAACGGGTCGACCCTTTTTCAGTGGTCTTCAGGAGCTGGAGCGTCAGTTTGTTGTGCCTTTAATGTATGCAGGTGATGTCCGCGGCTTTTGGGCTATGACTGTGATACCCAACGAGCAGTTTGATGAAAAAGCCTTTGTTAAAAATGTCAATCGGTTTGCCAGCCAGATTGGCGAGCTCTTGTTCCATTACAGAATGCTGCAAAACCAGCAGCGGGCTTCGCTCAGCCCACTAACCCGGGCACTGACGCTGACACTGGAGAAGCCACTCAGCCAGAAAGTGAAATCAGCCATTGGAGAAATGGAGCAAAAATTATCTACGCTCGAACAAGTGTTCAACCAAATACGGACCGCCGCAGTATTATTTAATCTATTTGGTCAGGTGGTTCAAACTAACCAGCCGCTGGAGCAATTGGCTAAAAGGCATCATCTGGCTCTGTTTGAGATGACGGCGTTAGATTTGCTGGATAAAATCACCCCCATGTCAAAAGAAAAACTGAAAGGCAAGCTGCGCTATTTAACCCTGCAACAAGGCGAACTATTTCTGCCCGCCACACTTGGTAACGATACCTATATATTAAATATTCGCTCACTGTCAGCCAACCAGGTGAGCAGTACCATAGGTGAACCCTTCTCAGTAGCAGGGATCTTGTTTGAATTCATCGATATTACCACTTTATTGCAGCAGCTTGAGGACCCTCATGCGCTTTTAAACCAGCTTACGTCCGCCACACCAGACAGCGGTGAAGACACCAACGAGGAGCACATGCTGTAATGGACTGGGTGTTGCCTCTTTTTCCGGATGGAAGCGGACTCGGCCAGTCAGTCATAACGACTGTTTGGGTGGGGATTGCCGTTGTATGTATGCTCAACCTGCGCTTTGGTTTTCCACTCACCGGCCTGGTCGTGCCCGGCTATCTGGTACCTCTGCTGATTGTCAGCCCCGTTTCAGCCATCGTTATCATCATTGAAGCCATTGTAGTGTACGTACTCATGCGCTTCAGTGCCAAAGTGGTGATGGAACGACTGGGCTACGCTGAAATGTTTGGTCGGGATCGTTTCTTTGCCATTATTTTGATCAGTATTCTCGTTCGCGTGTTTATGGACACTTTGTTCTGGCCTCAGATAGGTCAGATACTGGCGCTATGGGACGTGACATTTGATTACGCAGGGCAGCTGTACAGCCTGGGCCTGGTGATCATCGCCCTCACCGCTAACGTAATGTGGAATGGCGGCTTTCGTTATGGCATGCGCGTCACGCTGATCCAGCTGGCCATTACCTTTGTGTTAGTGCGTTTTGTTTTGATGCCGTTTACCAATTTCAGTATCGCTAACCTCGCCATCATGTATGAAGCAGTTGCCGCTTCCATTCTGGCCGCGCCCAAAGCCTATATCATTTTGGTGATCACCGCATTTCTGGCTTCCCGGGCCAATATTCGTTATGGCTGGGAGTTCAATGGCATTATGCTTCCGGCACTGCTGGCACTGCAACTGATGCAACCCAGTAAGCTACTGACAACGCTCATTGAAACCACAGTGATTTTGTCACTCGGCGCGATATTGCTCAATTTTACCCGGCTTAAGCATGCAAACTTTGAAGGGGCACGGCTGTTATTGTTGTTTTTTAACATCGGCTTCGCCTACAAGCTGGTCTTAAACTATTTTGTGGTGGATTATTTTCCCACCCTTAAAGCCACCGATACATTCGCCTTTGGCTATATGCTATCAACCTTGCTGGCACTCAAAATTTTCCAGAAGAACGCCCTCGGTCTGGTGCTGCGTGCGACCTTCCAGACCTCGATGGTCGGTGGCCTGCTGGCCTTCGGCATTGGCTTCGCTATCATGTTTGTACCTTCTTTAGTCCAGAGCCCTGCACAACCCGTCTCAGTCGATGAGGCCCACAGTGCACCACTGAGTCACCATGTCAGTGAATACAAAAGTTATCTGTACACAGCACGGTATGATTTACTGAATCTCAGCCATTATCAGCAAGCGCAGCAATTACAGCGATTTCGAGGAGCCATTCGATTACTGAATGAAAATCGCCGGGATCCGGATACCCAGCGCCGTGCTGCACAAGTACTCGCCGAATTAGGCTTTGTGCTCATTGATAACCCTGCCACGTTAGTTATCAAAGACGCCCAGACAACGCATCCCAGGGGGTTATTTGCCCTCGCCAAATCTCCGGTACGCGAACACATAGTAACTGTGCCCTACCCCACCAGCGAGCGTTTGGCGGGCGATGCCGCAGGGCAGCTCTTTGCCATTTTAGGCAGCAGCGCCCTAGCACTCGGTACCCGAGTAACACCGTCGGCTGCCAGCCAGCAAACACGACCTCAAAGTGCCTATTACCAGGCCTTTATCGCTGCACTGAACACAGATCAGGTGTTGCAATTGCGTGCCGTCAACCAGTACACACGACCCCAACTTCGACTAACCAGGTTTACCGAACAAAGTCAGTTCTGGATCTACAATCAGCTGCCCGATTCACTGTCACAACGTCAACTCACCCGGTTATTAGGCTTTGAACGCAGCCAGTTTGGGCTGCTCAGTGAGGAAAACCTGCCTTATCCTGGTTATCAGGGTGCCATGCTGGAAACCTTTTTCGATAACCTGAGCTACTCCACGCTGCTCTCGCACACCGCCAGAAGCAACGCAAATGCACCACAATATCCGGTAGAGCGGCTCAACCTGCCACTCGAAAACCTGGTCACCGAATTCTCACAGCACATCAGTGCCAAGGGCAGCGGCCATTTTCGTATGCTCGAAGAAAATGAAGCCGCGTTATGGGAGTATGAAGTACTAGAACCTCTATTCAGGCTGTCCCATCAGCTACGCTCAAGAACATTAGAAGATGATGACCTGAATCAACTGGAACAGCTAAACCGACTCGCCAACATGGTGGGCTATCGCCTGCAACTTATCATCAATAGTGTTCAACGCCTGGTGGTCATCAGCCCGCTGCCTGAAATAGGCTACTATCAGCAGGGTCAGGGGTTTTATGCCATCAACCTCAATACCACACAACCGTTGACCATTCAGGTGCCAAGGCCACTGTTCGAAAGTAACACCCTGCAATTTGCCACGGATCTATTTCAGGTTAGTGGTGCACGGGCGCTGCTCATTGCCGGCGCTCACCCCTATGCCAGTGAAGAAGCAAACGTGATGTCTCCCACTAACACGCGCACATTATATAATGTGGTGCATCAAAGCGCGGTACGCCATAACCCCAGTATGTCCGTGTTAAGTTTACAGGTACGAAGTCACAGCGCACCATCACAGATCCGCCCCAGTGCCATTGCCTATCAGTTTACTCAGCCGGATTTTCGTCATACTTCTACCATCAATGCCCTGCATAAAGCCATGGCACGGCTTGGGATCAGTGTTGAAAAAGTGGCGGGTCAGATTGCCACCCGAGGACTGGAGATTGGCTCATCACCGCAGTCAGGTTATCGCCTGTTCAGCCCGGGCAGTGAGCTGGCAACCCTGTGGCTGGCCTCCGACTTTAAGCAACACTACGCCGTCTCAGAGCAGGCGCTGCAGGAGCGATTACTCGCAGTCTCCGCGCAACCTAAGTTTTTACAGGTGCGCCTCGCTGCGACCGGACCGGGTGACTGGATCCGCTTATCTGACGAGCAAAAGCAGAGGCTGGATATGATCCTGGATCGCTATGCAAAAACGCAGCATTTGCCCTGGTTAAATGCACTCTGCCAGAGCCTGTCTCAATGCCATTTACAAGCTATCCGGCTTACTGACAATGGCCTGCTCGGGCTGCAAGTGCAGCAGGCTGGTAAAACAGCGGCGGTTTACCTTGCTCAGCGTAACCGCCTAATTACCCTGGAAGCGCTTGAAAAGATGATGCAAGGAGGACCGAATGTACTGGATTAAACGCATCCTCCAGGTTCTGCTCATCGCCCTTTTACTGGCCGCAGGATACCGGGTCGCACTACATCTATACGTATGGCTGGATTCAGCAGAGCGAATAGCTGCACGCAGCGAAGAGGAAACCCGCTCTGTGGTACACTGGCTGAGCCCGGATAAGCCGCTTATTTATACATTTCCGACGTCACGAACAGTGGCTATTCGGGTACTGTCGAATGCCATTTTTGCCAGTCAAACCGTGCTTGATAAGCCTATCAATTATGCAATTGAATACCGCCTGCTGGACAGTCAGGACAACGAGCTGGAAAAGCACACCTATCATCATGCATCTAAACTTGCTCTTGAAGAAGGTGAGCAACAGGTTAAGCAATTGATTGAAGACAGGCAGGCACTGGCCGTCACCTCTGGCCAATCATTTTACGTCGACTGGCAACAACTGACTCAGGCCAGTAAGATTTCACTGCGACTCATTCCGGAAGAGCCCAGCCTACGCGGCGTGGTGGTACGTATCCATGGTAAAACGCCCACCAATGCGGATGATGTTACTCGCACTTGGCTTAAGCTGCCCCAGCAATGGCGGGAACGTATGACCAGTTATCATACCCTGGGTGACAGCGGCTTGCAGCCGCAGCAAATAGCTAATGCGGTATCCTACGACTGGCGTAAACTCGCGCCGCAAGGGATCCCGGGGATCGACTTTGACGCAGACATTCTCTATGAATCGCTGCCGTACAACGTAATCACCTATGACTTTTCTGCAGAACAGTTTGATTTAGATGGATACTATACGCGGCCCGGACTGGCTGCCTCAATCCGTTTATCTGAAGCCGGTGATCTGAATTTACAAACCCAGGGAGATATTAAAAATCTGCAACTATCATGGCATGACCTGACCCAGCAACAGGCGCCGCAGACACTGCAGCCAGTTACCACGGATGACCCCACACGCTTTTTGTTACCAGATATGCAACCTGGGTTATTGGTGATCCGCTCCCATGCTGAGATGACCACCACCTGGCGCAATGAGCAGGATCAGGTGATAGCGCCCTTACACAGCTATTATTACCATCTCAACGAAGCGAATCAGGCAGAATATACTGTGCAAGGTGGCAGCGATCTGCAGCTCGATATGCGAGGTGCACCAGGCAGCTCGGTACAACTCAGCGTGTATGATGCCGAACAACAGCTACTGCGCTCGGAGACGTTAACCCTGGCAGGACTGAACAGTGGTTTTGACCGTTTAATCACCCCGGAAACCCGCCGCGAGGCTATTACGGACAGCGAAAAACGCTATCTGCGCCTGAGCCGTCAGGCACACCGGGTGACAGTAAGTAGCACAGAGCCGGTGGCGGCGAAACTTCAAAGCAGACATGGGGCAATGCATCATCAAAATTATGTGTGTGCCACCTTATGTGACGCACCTGAAAATGGATTCACTGAAGTTGGCGCCTGGTTCAGCCAAAGTGCCGACAATGAGTTCCATTTTATTGAGCAGCAGCTGATCCTCAAGGTGCGCTTATTCAGTGCGCCACCACCACCAGAGGAAAAGCAAAGCGGCTATTTATCACAAGCCCTGTTCGTCAGTTTACCGGTCTCCAATACTGCACTAGTGTACAGCCCGCCAAAGTACTTTGCGCTACCCCAGCCGGCTGAGCCATTTCAGTATACGCCACTGGTTGATCTGGCACAGCTGTATGACGCCCAGCTCAGTATCCAGCAAACAGCTCCAGTGTCGGCACCTGTGCCCAAAGTCATTACATTGAGTGATACCGGGATCCGCTATACAGAACAGGAAATCGACCAGCTGGACAAAGTGCCCGACTTATCAGACCCATCTTTGCAGCACTTTATCAATCATGGAACGCCGCGTGATTACTGGAAAGTACGGCTGTTTCAGCTACAACCAGGACAGACTTTGAGCCAAAATTATCGAGACCGTGACAAGCCAATGGCGATTGTAATCAAGCCATTTGTCAGAGGCGCGCACCCTGCCGAGCCACTCATTCTCACTACCCAGCTGGATGGGCAATTTAGCCAAGTTGTCACAGATGAGTACAGCATTGCTCGCAAACGCTATGCGCTGGCGCCTGATCTTGCGCAATCAGCATTCTTATTGCACCCAAAAGATCCCACTCTGACCGCCTATCCGTCAATCACGCTCACAATCGGCACGGATATACAACGGCTCAACCAGCTAATCGTGTCAGCGGAGCAACCCCTGTGGTTTGCCTTATTGGAAGAATATGCAACTCCACCTCCTCAACCGCAATGGTGGCAACATGAATTTTAGACCGTATCTGCTTTTATTATTGATGCTCCTCACTGGGAAAGGGTTTGCCAGTGACGCCGCTGAGCTGCATAGCCCCAGCTGGCAACAAGTATACAACTGGTTTGCAAAACCCATGGCACTACCTCCCTGGCAATTGCGCAGCCAGCCGGGCCTGATTATGCTGCAAGCCAGCTCTGCACAGTTTGGCGGCGGCGATTTATATTACCGACCTAAAGGCTCTGCCTGCATGCTGTCTGTGCCACATCAGTTTCATGACCAACTGACTGATAAAATAGGCAAAGCTGTGTTCGCTAAACGATGTCAGGTGCTGGTGATCAACACCGAGCACCGCAAAGCGCCCAGCCCGGACTTATACAGCATGGACTATTCGCATCGTCCAAGTGGCTTGCACGCCGCAGCGGCACAGGCGTTTGCACGACGTTACCCAACCAGTCACCTGTACCAGCTACATGGTTTCAGCCAAAGCAAACGTCGCACGCCTCAGGCACGCCAGGCGGATTTCATTATCAGCCAGGGCAGACAAAGTACCGACGCTTTGTCACAATTGCAGATGTGTTTATCAAAACTGAGCCAGCATACCTACCAGTATCCGCAGCAAGTGTCTGAATTGGGGGGTACACGCAATGTAATGCACCGCCTGGGATTACCGGCAGGCTACTTTATTCATATTGAGATCAGTCGCCCAATGCGCGAGCGACTGGTCGCACAGCCCGACATTATGGAACAGTTTGCGTTATGCCTTATTTGATTGTGTTGCTTCTGATAAGTTGTCTGCTGCCCGCACTGGCCAAGCCTGCGGCGCTGCAAAGTGCACCCAGCTGGTACCAGCCGGACACACTGCAATTGCAGCGCAGCGCAGCGACTGTCAACCTGGATGCCAGACAATCACGATTGATGTTACTGCCGGCGGGACACTGGCTGAGCCTGGAAAACCAGCCACATCCTATCCAAGTGTGGCAGGGACAATCCCCCTTTGCCATGCAACGCGTTACCCAAGCCGAACTGCGCTGCGAACAGCATCAGTGTCAGCTGCCAGCCACTGCAACGACCCGCCTGTTGCGCTTTTATAACCCAACCGATGAGATACAAAGCGTTTCTGCCTGGCAGGGTCTGTTTCACAGACACCGGGATCCATTTCGTATTCCCGTTAAACTGGCGCTCCCGGCAATGCAGCTGTATGAAGCGCAAACACATACCACGCACTATCGCTTAAACGATGGACAGAGTATCCAGTTATTTTTTACTGAGGCCACCAAACTCAGGCTCAACGCGCGGCGCATCCTGCCAGACCCAGCCCAGCCCGGCGTGGTTACGGCCAGGCTGGATGGAGATCTTATCAGTCAGCTCTCTCTGAGTGACACTCCCGCCGATGAGTTTACGCCTCAGCTGCGCAAATACCGTCTGACTCACGACGTGAAGCTACGCAACGATCAGGTCATTGGCCTGAGTAGCAGTGATTTTATAGCCGTTGAGGCTGGTGACTACCTGCGTATTGAGGCTCAGGGCGATACCTTGCTGAATTTGGTCCGCATGGAACGAGGGCTGTACGATACCGACGCGGCACAAACCTGGCCGGAACCTTTGTTTAACCCCTACTGGACGGATAATTTGCAGTGGCACCTCGAACAGGTTTACCAGCACCACGACATTTCATCGCTGCACTCGGCCGATGTCGCACTGGCCAGCGCGCTTGAACGACAACGTCTGTCCGAGCTCCAGGATACGCTGGGCACAGTGCGTTTTTTATTACCCAAAAAATCAGACAACGCGTTCACCAGCCATTTCAGTGAGCAAAGCGTTGTGCATGCTTATCGCCCGGCTATAGATCGCTTGTTTGCCACCGAGCAGCGCCAAACGTTACACTATCATGCGGTGTCAGGCGCCGTGCAGTTTGAATTGCCTGAACAACCACGCTTGTCTGATACCCTCAGACTGTATACCCGCAGCACCAATGCCGCAGAGCTGACACTGGTTATTGACAGTTATCGGCACACAATAAACCTGCTGCCGTCTAACCGCTTTACCATGATTTCATTGCCTCTGCCTTTGGATGCCAGTCAGGTCAGTGTGACGATTAGTGACGATGCCCAGGTAGACCTGGCAATACGAGTCAGAGAGCTGCAAGCTTTGCCGAACAACGCCGTTTTATATCAGCGCCCAGGCATGCTTGAAGACAAAAGTCCCGCGATTGCTTACCGTCTGGAGCAACAGCTACAACGCCTGGGTCACAGCTATCAGCAAGCCCAATCCCGGTTTGTGCTCGCTCGCCCACAGCAGGCAGACGCCACAACCAGCCTCAGTGCCAGCCACTGGCACTTTCGCCTCGGTGAGGCCGAAATGCTGGTCAATCAGGACCCGCAACAGGCGCTACCTTTGCTGAAAACACTGATCACCAGTCCCCATGAAGAGGTTGTGATCCGAGCCTGGCAGTTGCGTTTGAGCGCATTTGGAGCACTGGGAGAACATAATACCGCTCAGCGTTATCTGGGTGCCCTGCTCAGTCATCCATACCCAGAGCTGCAACGTTATGCAGCCCAGCAACTGTTGGTGCATTATCAAAAAACACAGGCCATTCAAAGTATTCTCGGATTATGCAGCCTGTGGCGCAACGCCTTACCTGAGTGTCGGGCTGCCCTTATCAGCAGTTTTGCCGAGCTCAAGCAAGACCTTTATGCACTGTGGCTGGGCCACGACATTCGCAACGACAATGACACACTGCAACCGCTTGGTGCGCAACTCGGTTATACACATCCAGCCAGCAACCCGCCCGTGCTTGATTATTCTCTGCGCCATCACGGCGTCAGCACCCTGCTCAGCGAAACCAGTAACACTACCGCCTACCCGCTGGCGGATGAACCTCTTACAATCACAGCCCACCAGCCCATGGTGATCAGAGTCAGCGCCCGATCAAAAGCCATTGAAACAGAGCAAAGCCAGTTATCCTGGTTACGTGCCCATCAGGCTGAGCTGCGTAAAATCATGCCGATATTTGATGACGTGCCTGCGACAACCCTGTTGCGCATTGATGAGGACGATCAGCCTCGCCTGTCTATTGCCAGTACCGGTTACTTTGCGCTTGATGCCGGCGAAAAACTGACTCTAAGTAGTGAAAAATTGCTATTGCTTCAGGTCAGTGCTTTGCCTCCCTCACACAATATTACCAACGCTCTGGATCTGGCAGGAACACTGTGGCAGGAAGACTTTATGTCCCTGCTTTATCAAACACCACTGGGCAGCACAAGCTCTGTCACCGCACAACGCGACCTGCTGCTCAATGCCCTGTTACGACTTGAAACTCAGTCACTCAGTGAACATGAGTTCACGGCTTTATCAGCCAGATTAATGCAGCACCCTCCAGCTGAGTCACTAGCCACACTGTATGGCCGTATTCAGAGCTTTGGCCACTGGGAGGCATTTAATCACTATCAAAATTATGCCGGTACCCAGCTTATCGACTTATCGGCACTGTTAAAGCGCAGTGCCGCTGAGCAATTTAGCCGCCATACCAGCCGCAACGATGCGCTGCCTGGACTGATCTTGCGCCCTAATCATAGTCTGGCGCTGAACCTGAGCGAACTGCAGTCAATGCAGGTCAGACTGGTCTTCCATTTTGCCAATGCCGAATTACTGCAACAACATCAGCGCCCACAGATCAGTATTGACCGTAATGAAGGCAATCTACTGTGGCGACTCGATGATAATCGCAGTGAACTGGGGCTAACCCGCGCAGATCTGAGTGCACCAGGCCTGACATTGCGCTGGCTTAACCCCTTTGCCGCACAATTACTCAGCGTTGAGGTCGAAGCCTATCAACAGGGCCGCTGGCAAGCCATTGAGCTGACTGCCGAGCAACTCTTTTATTATGGTGATGAGGCCAACCCTATCACGGCCAAGCTCAGTAAAGATGCGGTACTCAAACTGGAATATGTTGAACAGGGCACACGACGCGAACAATCCGGATTTTACCCCGCCGGCTTACTCACCCTGGCACCACAAACCGCGAGCCTGGCCAGGTTCTATCGCTGGCAGCTGGACCCCAATCGCCATAAGCTGGCCGTGGCTCCTCCCGTTCAGCCCTACAGGGTGGCCCAGCCAGAACTCGTATATACCAGGAACGAGAACACCTATCATCAAGCCATTATGCAGGCCGATGGGAACCTCACACACGTTGAGGGGGTGATGCAGTATAACCGTGATGGTATCTATCAAAGCAGTGAACCACTTGGTTCAGAGCACACGCTGGATCTGGGTATTCGGCTGCGCAACCGCTATAAACAGCATTGGTATCGACTGGAGAGCTTTTTTCGCCTGAACAACACCAGCGAACCGTCGTTCAGTATCAATGGTTTGTATGATTGGCTGGACGATGAAGACGACTGGTTTGCCAAAGCACAGTGGTACAATCGCTGGCAGGAGTCACCACTGAGCCGGGAAACCCACCTGACCAGTCAATGGACTGTCGCGATCGGCGAAATTTGGCGAGAGGATCAACACTGGCGTCATCAGTGGTGGTGGCAGCCTTTTTATTACTACACCAGCATTGATAAAGAAGAATATCTGGCGGACGAAACCATTAGCAATGCCATGTTCAACTTTTATCGCTACAACCACAGCGACGGCTGGCGTGGGGGTTATCGCATCCGCCATCAGAGTAAAGTAGACAGTCAGCTCAGCGCCCAGCTGACGACCACCTCCAATTCGGACTGGACATCACTGGATGTCGCTTCCTTAAGTGGGGTCTGGCAGCAGTATTATCAGGGCCATATTTTCTCTGCCGGACTAAGCAGCAGCTACGTGTTTGCCGATGACCACAGGCCAAATGCGACCTGGCAGTATCTGACGACATTAGGCTGGCAAACCTTGTTTGACTTCAGTGAACACACCGCTGGCTGGATCAGCCTGAACTGGACACAAGACTGGTTCAGAAATAACCACAGCATTCGTTTTGAAGTAACTTTGGGCAATTTACAACGCAGTGGCTTCGACCCGTTTGCACACGACGAAATCATTTTTGAATCACTGCAACTGACGCATTTCTTAGAGCAGGACCTGTATGGCCGATAATCGACTAAAAACTCAGCTTCAGGCTATCTTATTTGCCGATACAGAACAGTTCTGGCTCAACCTGCACCGCCATAAATACCATCAGTTGCTCGAGGAGTTAGCAGGCTGGGAGCTATTACAAAACCAGCCAAAAGACGAGCAACAGAGCTACTGGCAGCTGCTGCAAACCATTGCTTTTTTACGCCACAAAATTGAGCGTCTGCATGAACAACTCCAGGGTCATGACGCCGACTACCAGTCGTTTGTGGAGCGCCTTGGCAAGGCAGAGCTGGCCACAGAAAAACAACTGCATATTCTCAAATATGCTGAAACACTGGGTGCTTCAGGCACACAACTGCAAAAAGATAAACAAGCATTCTCACGCTGGTTTGATGAAGGTGCCGTCATCGGTCGCTATCAGACCTTAGTTGCTGATTTAGAGCAGGATCTACGGTTTCTTATCGCCAAGCTGGGCGCACTCACCATTCGTTACCTGAGGTTGTCGCAAGATAACCTGGATGAGGCCTGGAAAAAACTGGACCTGCAACCTTTCTTCCTGAGACTGATGGCCACCAGCAACAATGCACATGTGCGCCATGGGATGATCCGTGCGCTGGTTAATCAGGTTTCTGTGATCAATGAATGTAAAGCCGATCCGGATCTGGACAGCGAATTGGTTGCTGAGCTTATCGAGTTGCTTGATGCCGAGAATACGCCCTATCAGGCCGTTGTGGATATCCTGGAAATTCTGATCCACCAGCGTCCGACCTTTGTGCGCAGTTACATGTGGGCCTATGTGGAAGCCAGTCTCAGTGGCACTACACCAGCACAGAAGCACAGCGATCAGCTGTTTATTGTCGCTGCGATGCCCCGTATCCTCGCCAATAAATACCCCCTGGAAGAGCGTGATATTCCATTGCTCCAGGAGTTGGCCCAGCATCCGTTTGCCCGGGTACGACAAGTATGTATTGAGCAACTGCGCAATCTGCCCGATGCGCTGGCCAGGGAGCTACTTGAAAAACGTTTTAAGGATGAAACTGTCGATGCAGTGCGTTTCACTCTGGTTAAACAGCTTACCGCTGCCCGTTTTTCTGCCAACAGGTATGCATTTGGGTTATGGTGTGCCCACCTCCTGGGAGAAGAGTGCCTGGAAGTTAAGCGGATACTGTTAGAACAAAGTCCCAGACTCATGCTCAATGAGGCCGTTGAAGCGGCACTAGACGATACTTCAAACAATCAGGATGCGTTGTTGATGCAACGCTATATAGGTGTGCTGAATCAGGCACTGGAACATGAGCCCGACCTGGCCGTGCGACGCTACATTACGCGAACGCGCGAGCAATTATTCAGCTTCACCCAGCAAAGTCTGCATGCGCAACTCGCCCAGCGCCTGGCTGAGCACGAAACCGTTTATCTGCCTGGTGATATAGATCAGGACACTCTAGGTCGTGCACTCAGCATGCTGGCGCAGCATGAGCAAAGCTTTAACGTATATCAGGACAAACAAGGCTGGCGAGTGGTTATTGGCTACAAACGTCGTCGCCGTTTTTGGCGTGTGTGGCATGAGTTTTTTACACCAAGCACCGATAAACGTCAGAGCTTTAGTCATACCAATGCCAAAATCCCGTCGGCACAACTACATGTGCCCAGTTGCACCACCGCGGAGATCAGTGCAACCAATGTGCCTGGCGAAGCGCTTTATCATCTCAAGGAGGCCAGTGCACGTCCTCATTTGCCGTTGCCCGACTATCTGCTGTCTGTGCTGAGTCAGGATAACATCAAAGCCAGTAAAAAGAGTTATACGCCCGACGGTATTTTAATCGTGACACCACCCAAACATCTGTGGCAACGTGTTCGTGCCTACTGGCAATTATCGGTTCAGTACGCCGACATAGATGGCTTACGAAAAGGGAACACACTTGAGCAGCAAAATTACCTGGCCCGAATTCGCAATCTCGGCTTCGGCCTTGAGTTTAAACCCTATGGCAGTGAACTGGATTGTTCCTTTGAGGTTGAGTCCGGTATTGCCAACTTGTTCGCCCGTGCTGGCGTACCAGGTGTGTTGGTCAATTTGGGCTACAGCTTTAAAGAATATCTGTATTCCATTTACCAAAATAGCATCGGTCAGCTGGTGTTTTTTGTATCAACCTTTATCCTCTATTTCTGGATGAGACACGTTCGTCTGAATCGAAAAATTCGCACTAATCGCGCGAAGATCCCTGTTACCATAGGCGGCTGGGGTACACGAGGAAAATCCGGCACAGAACGAATAAAAGCGGCACTGTTCAGTAGCCTGGCGCTGCGCGTTGTTACCAAAACCACTGGCTGTGAAGCCATGATGATTTTCGCACGCAGCTCCGGTGAGCAATATGAGCTCCCGCTGTTCCGACCCTTTGACAAAGCCAGTATCTGGGAACAAAGTGATGTTCTTGCCTTTGCCCGCTCGGTACGCGCTGATGTCTTTTTATGGGAGTGTATGGGCCTGACACCCAGGTATGTCCGGATCCTGCGTCGCTGGATGCGGGATAACTTCACCACCATAACTAATACCTACCCTGATCACGAAGATATCCTGGGTCCGAGCGGTGTTGATGTGGCACAAGAAATGGCTGCTTTTATTGGTAGCCACACTCAGATTTTCACCGCTGAGCAAACCATGGCCCCCATTCTCAACCGGGCAGCCGAACACAAGCAATCGACCCTGATCCAGCTGCATTGGGGAGAAGGGTTTCAGATCACCCCGGATATCCGTGCTTTATATCCCTATGAAGAGCACCCTGATAACATCGCTCTGGTATGTAAAATGGCCCAGTACATTGGCATAGACAAAGACTATGTCTACAAAGAAACCGCCGAGCGTATTGTGCCAGATGTCGGGGTACTACAGCACTTTACTCAGGCCCCGGTGGATCACCTGACCCAGTCGTTCGTCAACAGTATGTCAGCCAATGAGCGCCTTGCCACGCTGGAAAACTGGCGTCGCCTTGGTTTATTTGAGCTCAACGACAAACCCGAGACACAAACCATCGCCCTGCTCAATAACCGCAATGACCGGGTTGCACGATCTAAAGTCTTTGCGCAACTGTTGATTGAAGATCTGAGTTTCGATCATATAGTGGTGATTGGTAGTAATGTCGATGGCTTTGAGGCCTATCTGGATCAGGCACTGAATACCCGTTTAAGCCGACTAATTGGCAATAACGACAAACAAGATTTGATGCGCCTGCTGACTCAGTGGAAGTATGATGCAAGCCCGGAGCATTATATCGACCAGCTAAACGCCCTGTTTCACACCCCTTGGCTCGAAACCGCACACCTGTACGATGAGGATCTGCTGGGCCTTGCGCTGACCGAACATATTGAAAATAAAGTACAGCAACGCATTATTCAGCTCAGAATACAAAACTGGCAACTGGCCCAGTCACTGTTGAGCCTAGAGGATTTAGCAAGCCACCAGAAACAGCTGGAACGTGTGCTGAGCAGCATCCTGCATAGCAAGTTATTACTGCTGGATAACCCCCATATCACTGCAGACGACCTAACCAACCGTATCGCTCGCCTGGGGCTGGCCGGACAACATCAATTAATTGTAGGCATGCAAAATATAAAAGGCCCCGGACTCAACTACGTCTATGCCTGGCAACACTGGCACACGCTGCACGCCAGCTGTGAACGACTGCTCGAACCTCAGATAAGCCATGCTCAGTTTCGGCGCGACCTGAACAAGCTTACGCAACTCGATAAGGTCAATCGTATCGAGCGAGACTATTTCTCTAAGATGCTGCAAACCCTCAGTAAGCTACCACAGGCGCAAAGCGAATTTGCCCAGGCCGAACTCAGTCATCTGGCCGAACGCCTCACGCAACAAAGTGCCAGTGATGATCAGGCTGCGGGCCCTGAAAATTTATCTGGCTTTACGCGTTTTATACTGCAAGTCGTGGAGTCTTTTCTGGATGCTGGCGCGGCCGTTAAGCGCAAGAAAACCGCACAGCAGGTGTATGAGGACATCGCATCGCAACGGATCACCCCGGAACGCGCCATTACGGTGTTGGCTGCACTGAACCGAGGCCAAAAACCTGGCTGGCTAACCGATCGCTGGCTCAACCGCGGCCAGGATTAACATGTCTCCCTCCTTCGCCCACATCAGTATGATGTGGGCACACTCCTTGCGTGATTGGATATTGAGCGTCTCACTTGATGGTTTGTTTTCGCATTTTGCAATTTTGCTAAGCCAAATGAGCAAAATGGGCATGCAAAACGCAAAAATGTGCAAAATGCGAAACGACAGTAGATCAGATGACATGTAAAAGTATTAGGAACACAGCGTGCAAAAACCAATCCTTTGGTACTGCTTTTATATTCTAAAATTGAGGCATAAATAGGAACTAACAGTCATTTTTTGATTTGTAATTGACCAGACCGTGTAAAAGTAAGAAAATGGGACTAGTTAAAATTGATTAGGGATAACATTTTATTTACACGAATAGAGTGAAGCCCTGGAGTATATCTATGAAATTATCAGTTATCGCGCTTGGCCTGAGTGCCGCCCTAATCAGCAGCTTTGCTGCAAATGCCAGTGATAATCTAATCACGAACGGTTCTTTTGAGCAGTCAGAAACCATCAACGGCTCCTGGAGCCTGATGAAAACGCTGCCTGGCTGGAATCGCAGCTCTGCAAAATTTGAAATTCAAACCAATCGCCTTGGTCTTATTCAGGCTCAGGATGGTGAACAATACCTGGAGCTGGACTCAACCCGTAACTACAGCGCATACCAAAGTGTTGCGACTGAAGCAGGCAAGCAGTATGTCGTGAGTTTCTACTACTCACCGCGTGTTACCAATAATGCAGACACCAACAAAGCAACCGTGTACTGGGATGATCAGGTAATCGCAGAGCTAAACGGTACACAACGCGGCTGGCAGCATTACACCATCACAGTGACGGCTGAAAGCGATGAAAGTACGCTGAAGTTCGTGGGTGCAGGTAACTCAGATTCCTATGGCGCATTACTGGACAATGTGTCTGTTACCGCAGATTGTGTAACAGGCCTGTTTGGCATCAATAACTACGGCTCTGCGCAAAACGGTTTCGTCTACCACTTTGACCTGAATGCGGGTCAGTACAGCACAGTATCGGGTGTCACACACACGGCCTCAAATATCGCCAGTAAAGATGGCGTACTGTACTTCATGGAACAAACCAACAACAGCACTAAAGCGTCGACTCTGTGGGCACTGGACCTGAACGGCAATCAGCAGTACAGCGTGGCAGAGACTAAATCATGGCCTTTGTATCGCTCTGCAGTCACGCCTGACGGTATCTCTTTACGTAGCACCAGTAAGACGTATATGTACGACTTTGACATGACCAGCGGTGAAAAAACCGTGTTGGGTAAATTGTCTTACTCGGGTGACGACTTCAGCCATGGTGACATTGCTTACTCAGCAGACGGAAACGTACTTTACGTCTTGACTGGTAAAGCGCTGTATACCCTAGACGAAGGCAACATGGAGTTGACTAAGATTGGTGAACACGGCGTGAACTGGGCATCAGGCCTGGCAATCACAGACAATGGCGAACTGTATGTATCAGGTCGTGAAGACGGCAGCAACGCACAGATCTGGCAGCTCAATCCAAACACTGCCGTTGCGACATTAGTGATGGAAGGTCCTGAGCACATCAATGACCTGACGTTTGTCGACAATTTTTGCCGATAACCGGCACATTTGCTCTATATGCGCAAAAACCAGCCAGATCGGCTGGTTTTTTTGTATACAAAAAGCGTCTAACCCAGCTGGTAAGGCTTCCCCATCGCCACCCCACTAGGTATACTGACGCGCTTTTAATGCATAGTTAGTCAGCATTACACTAACTTGTAAATCATTTGGGGACTGGCCACCCGTTCAAAGTATGCGGAGTAATACTGTCATCAACAGTACCTCCAGCATCGATAATATTAAGGCCAACACAACACATTTGATTGAAATGGGAATAATATGAATTCATTACCTAATCGCGGTGAGTTTCTGGGCCATCCAAAAGGCCTGTTCTTACTCTTCGGCACGGAAATGTGGGAGCGTTTTGGCTACTACGGTATGCGTGCAATACTCGTTTTATATTTGGTTGCTCAGGTACAAAATGGCGGCTTCGGCTGGACCAACGCCGATGCAATCAGTCTCTATGGTACCTTTACCATGGCGGTATATCTGACACCACTGATTGGTGGCTGGCTGGCTGATAATGTCATGGGTCAACGTAAAGCCATTATCCTTGGTGGTATCTTGATGGCCGCAGGTCACTTTACTATGGGTATACCACACAGCCTGGTTGCCGGTATGGAAGAGCAGGTTTTCTATATTGGCCTGGCATTACTATGTGCCGGTAACGGTCTGTTTAAGCCAAACATCTCTACTATGGTTGGCGACTTGTATCAGGAAGGTGATAAGCGCCGTGACGGTGCCTTCACTATCTTCTACATGGGTATCAACCTAGGTGGCGCACTGGGCCCACTTATCGCAGGTTATGTTGCAGCGCAAATTAACTGGCAAGCTGGTTTCATCGCTGCAGGTATCGGCATGGTGATCTCCGTTGTGATGCAGCTACTATTAAGCCAGAAATATCTTGGCGACATCGGTGTGGTACCTGCTGCTAAGCTGTCTCAGCAGCAATCGGCCAGTAACACCAAAGAGCCTCTTACAAGCCAGGAAAAAGACCGTATCCGCGTTATCTTCACGATGAGTGTATTCAGTATTATCTTCTGGATGGGCTTCGAACAAGCAGGCGGCCTGATGAATCTGTTCGCCGCTGACTACACAGACCGTATGCTGATGGGCTTTGAAATTCCGGCTGCCTGGTTCCAGTCTCTGAACTCTATCTTCATTATTATCTTCGCACCCCTGGTGGCCATGATTTGGCTTAAGCTGGACAAACGTGAGCCTAACTCTCCTGTTAAGTTTGCTATCGCGTTAGTATTCCTGGCGCTGGGCTTTTTGACCATGATGATGGCGCTGATCACCGAAGGCAGCGATCCAAGCAACTTACAGATCAGCATGATGTGGTTGGTGCTTTTCTATCTGTTCCATACTCTGGGTGAGCTGTGTCTGTCGCCAATTGGCCTGTCTATGGTGAGCAAGCTGGCTCCACTGCGCTTGGCGTCTCTGCTAATGGGCCTTTGGTTCCTGTGTACAGCGGTTGCGAACAAAATCGCGGGCCTTGTTGGTTCCTTCATCGGCGAGGGCCACGAAGCAATGAATAACGCCATGAGTATCTTCATTGGCCTGGGTGCAACAGCACTACTGTCTGCACTGGCAATGTACCTGCTCAGCAACAAGCTGGTTGACTGGATGCATGGTGCAGAGGGAAGCACTGACGAGCCACACACTCAGGAGCATTATCTTGAGAAAGAATTAGAGATCTCGGGCGAAAGACAGTAATTTTCGCTCTGTGATTCATGTAAAAGCCGCACTAAATTTGTGCGGCTTTTCTATTTCTGACTCACTTTTGTAAACTTATTAATACACCCAAGCAAAATTCACCTCACATTGCGACTGTCCCATTAAAAGTTCCAGCATGATATCGCTGTCAACAATGAACTTAAAATATCTTTTTTTTCATATGGATAAGTCCATTTTTTAAAAAAATTTTGTAATCAGCCAATCCAATTTACAGAATAAACTGAGGCTTGTAATCGAAAAAATTATCCTGTTCACTCAATCCGTATAACTGTGACAATTTGTACGACAGAATTTACATTTCCCCCTCTTGCTAATTCACCCCCATAGCTTCCCCTTTTGGTCATTTTGATTAATCATCCACAGCACAAAACAAATAGCGATCCAGTGCTTTAAAGCGGGAGTATGACAATGAGTGAAGTAACAAATCCTCTAGGCCTAGTAGGCATTGAGTTTACCGAGTACGCAACACCAGATGCGGACTACATGGAAAAGATTTTTGCCGATTTTGGTTTTTCTAAACTGAAAAAGTTCAAAGACAAAGACATCCTATACTACAACCAGCATGACATTCACTTCCTGCTCAACAAAGAGCGTGGCGGTTTCTCTGCTGAGTTCGCTAAGAGCCACGGCCCGGCAATCTGTTCAATGGGCTGGCGTGTAGAAGACGCGCAAAAAGCGTTTGAAATCGCGGTAGAGCGTGGTGCAAAACCAGCGACTGATTCAACACACAAAGATCTGCCTTACCCTGCTATCTACGGCATCGGTGACAGCCTGATCTACTTCATCGACGTATTCGGTGACAAAGGCTCTATCTTTGAGCAGGACTTCGTGGAGCTGGAAGAGCAAGTCATCGTTGAAGACAAAGGCTTCCTGCGCATCGACCACCTGACTAACAACGTATACAAAGGCACCATGGAAACATGGGCAAACTTCTACAAAGACGTATTCGGCTTTACTGAAGTTCGTTACTTCGACATCAAAGGTCAGAAGACTGCTCTGTTGTCATACGCTCTGAAGTCTCCATGTGGCACCTTCTCTATTCCAATTAACGAAGGTAAAGACGACAACAACAACCAGATCGACGAGTACCTGGACGAGTACAATGGCCCGGGCGTACAGCACTTGGCATTCCTGACCAACGACCTGGTTGCGTCACTGGACAAACTTGACCAGACTAACATTGCAACATTAGACATTGTTGATCACTACTACGACACTATCTTTGACCGTGTACCTTGGGTTAAAGAAGACCGTGACAAGATCAAAGAGCACCAGATCCTGGTAGACAGCCAGAGCGAAGATTGCTACCTGCTACAGATCTTCACTAAGAACCTGTTCGGCCCTATCTTTATCGAAATGATCCAGCGTGTAGACGACGGTGGTTTCGGTGAAGGTAACTTCCAGGCACTGTTCGAGTCTATCGAGCGTGACCAGGAACGCCGCGGCGTGATCTAATTCTCCTTTGAGAGTGGATAATTAAAAGCAGCTTGGGGCCATGCCTTCTGGCTGCTTTTGCCGTTTAATTTGTCTGAGACTCAGATGTTGCATTGAAAAACCAAAACGCTATCACCACATCTGAGAGCAGCCTCAAACTTGCAAAAAGGAAAGACCATGTCTTTTATCAACGAAACGCACGACATTAATCTTAAAAGCTGGGTTACCAGCGCAAACCAGGCCGGTACCGACTTCCCAATTCAAAACCTGCCATTTGCCTCATTCCGCCGCAAAGACAGCGCCGAAGAGTTCCGTGGCGGTGTCGCCATTGGTGATCAGGTACTGGACCTGGCTGTGGTTGCTGCTGCAGGTATTTTCAGTGGCGAAGCACAGGATGCCGTTGAAGCAGCCAATGCACCTAAACTGAATGAGTTTATGGGTATGGGCCAGAACTACTGGTCTGCACTGCGTCTGGCACTGTCTCGTGCTCTTCGTGAAGGCTCAGAGCATCAGGGCGCACTAGAAGCGGCGTTGGTTGCACAATCTGACGTTGAATATGCGCTGCCTTGTCACATTGGCGATTACACAGATTTCTATACCTCAATCTATCACGCTACTGCGGTAGGTAGTTTGTTCCGCCCGGATAACCCTTTGCTGCCTAACTACAAGTGGGTACCAATCGGTTACCATGGCCGTGCTTCTTCAATTGATGTGTCTGGTCAAAACTTCCCGCGCCCTAAAGGTCAGACGAAAGCACCTGATGCAGATACACCGTCTTTCGGTCCTTGTAAGCGCCTGGACTACGAACTGGAACTGGGTATCTACCTGGGTAAAGGCAATGAACTGGGTGACTCAATTTCGATTGAAGATGCTGAAAGCCATGTATTTGGTTTCTGCCTGTTCAATGACTGGTCAGCCCGTGATCTGCAGGCTTGGGAATATCAACCATTAGGTCCATTCCTGGCGAAAAACTTTGCCTCAACGGTATCACCGTGGATTGTCACCACAGAAGCCCTGGCGCCGTATCGCACCAACTGGCATCGTGATGAGCAAGATCCTCAGCCTCTGGACTATCTGGAGTCTGCACACAACCGTGAAGCTGGCGCGTTTGATATCCAGATGGACGTGCTACTTGAAACAGCGAAAATGCGCGAAGCCAATGCTGCGCCTAGCAAGCTGTCAGAATCCAGCTTTAAACACAGCTACTGGACAGTGGCACAAATGGTCACTCACCACACGGTAAACGGCTGTAACTTCCTGCCAGGCGACATGCTAGGTTCAGGTACACAGTCTGGTCCGGAGCACGAAGAAGCGGGCTCACTGCTAGAACTATCACGTGGCGGTAAAGAGACCATCACCCTGGACAATGGCGAAGAGCGTAAGTTCCTGGAAGATGGTGACAAGGTCATTATGCGCGGCTGGTGTGAAGCCAATGGCTTTGCACGTATCGGTTTCGGTTCAGTCGAAGGCACTATCCTGCCAGCGAAGTAATCGCAAGCGAAAAACTATTCCTATACAAAACAAAGGTGTGCTTAAGTACACCTTTTTTTTGTAAGTAAATACTGGCTTTTTGCATAAAAATTGTTAGAGTGAGTCGTTATTTTTAATTTTTACGTGTTATGTTTCGCTATATCAAACGCCTGATCACATCACTATTTCAACCTAAACAACTAATGCTGCGCCAGAACGGCCAGGTTAGTCTGATGGTTGTGCCCGGCTGGTTGCAATTTATCACACTAATGCTGGTTTGTTGTGCTCTTAGCTGGTTAGTTATCAGTACATCAGCGTTTTTTAAGCAGCAAGACACAGTCAATGCCTTACAGTCTGAACTTCGGGCCAAAGCGCAAAGCTGGGAGCAGGAAAAACAGCAGCTAACTGCAAAACTCACGCAGCAGCACACTCAACTGGCGACTTTAAACGAGCAACACACAGTACTCAGTGAAATTGTCAGTGCACTACCCACTTCTATCACTGAACAAACTGAGTCTCCCGCTGCTTTACCGGACAATGCACCTCAGACGGATGCACAACCCGCGGGCAGTGACAGTCATGAATTTGAAACCCAAAGCGCGGATTTGAATGATGCACAGGCTGCATTACTCACAACCTTACAGGCCGTTATTTCGGCGCGTCACAACCAGTTGATGGCCGGATTTAATGAAGCAGGTCTGACACTGTCAACCGAAAGCAACTCCGCCCAGGGTGGTCCATATCATCAGGTCGATGCAACACTGCTAAACAACAGGTATACCCAGCTTATCGATGACTCAGTGCAACTCAATCAGCTGGAAAACTTATTACATTCCACCCCTAAAATGATGCCCGTGGCGCACGACAAGTATTATATTTCCAGCGCCTTTGGTTTTCGTAAAGACCCCATCACAGGCCGCCGTGCCTATCACAAAGGGGTGGATATGGCAGGCTGGCATAAAACCCAGATCATTGCCCCGGCTGATGGTGTGGTCAGTAAAGCTGGTAAAAATGGTGGTTATGGCAAGTTTATTGAGATTCAACATGCCAATGGCATAGTGACGCGTTATGGCCATTTACACACCATCAAAGTGAAAAAAGGCCAGGCAGTTAAACAGTCAGATGTCATTGCCCTGATGGGTAGCACAGGTCGTAGTACCAGTACACACTTGCATTATGAGGTGTTACAGGATAAAAAGCATATAAACCCTGTAAAACTGGCAAGAGTGCTCAAACGTGTTCAATAAAAAGAAAACTTCACTTCCTTTCTCGCTTATTTCTCCCGACACCGAAATCACAGGTAACATCCAATGCGATGGTGAAATCCAGATAGATGGTAAAGTCGTTGGCGATCTTAACGTTACCCAGCTCATTATTGGCGACTCTGGTATCGTCGAGGGCAATATTACAGCCACGCAGGTTCAGGTGCGTGGCCAGGTACAAGGCGGCATACGTGCAGATAGTGTGACGCTGGAGCCCAGTGCCAGAGTCACGGGTGATATCGAACATGACACGCTGACAATTCAGGCCGGTGCGCATATTCAGGGTCAGCTGAATCATCGCGTTGAATCTTCTAACGTCACCCCCCTGGATAAAGCCAGCGAAGTGTAAATACTCAATAGACATGTTTACCGGGTAACATTTAATAACATAAAAACATAAACTTAGCCCTCCTCTTTAGTATCCGATAGTGATACATTTCACGCATATGATAAAAGCGGAACGAGCTTACCCGGCTCGTTTTTTCGTACCTCACTAAACGATTAAAAGGATATATAGTGAACAAGCATATTTTAGGTCTACTACTGGCAACGGCATCTTTGGGCGCTCAGGCAGCCGAGCTAAGCAAAAGCTATCTGGAAGTAGGTTATGGTGAGACGAGCCTGGATGGCGCACCGAGTTCAGTTGATCCTCAGGGATTTATCATTGCTGGTAGTTATGAATTTGCCAATGGCATCTTTATGGGACTCAAAATCGATCAGCACTCAGACAGCCTGACATTCTTCGACAAGCTTTTAGATGATGACTACGACGTTGACGAAACGACGTTTAATCTGGGCTACATTCTGCGTTCAACGGACAATGGACGCCTGGCAGTTGGCGTTCAGCTTGGTGAGTTCGAAGTGTCAACTAATCGCTCTAACTCAACAATGGACACACGCCGTCTTTATGGTGAGTACGAGCACTCATTCAGCAAGCGCATCAGCGCCTATGGCCAGGCCGGCTATGAGTTACTGGACAACTCCGCAGATGATGAAGATGGTGTTTATGTAAATCTGGGCCTTCGTTTCGACTTTACATCACACTCCGCTGTTATCCTGGAGTACACCAATGGTGTGGATTACACCCAATCAGAAGTGAAGTACCGCTACACTTTCTAATTAAATAGGCCCATTTATCGCGGGCCTATTTTTTACTTTTTCGCCGAAATATACATAGTGACATCGGCATGAAAAACCTTAACCCCTTCACTATTAAATACCTCAACCGGGACAATTAACTCCTCTTTGTCCTGCCATTGACGTGGCAGCGAAATCGTCGCTTCTGCACGCAGGTCTGATTCGGCTTTTTTCAGGTATTGCACCGTCATCCCTTTGGGGATCCAGCGATGTGTTTTGTACGGAATGCTGGCGTCAGTCACCACGCCAGCGCATAACTCTGCGAGATTGCACTGCGCAATCGCATGGACTGTCCCAATGTGATTATGGACCGCCTTGCGGTTGGGCATCTGCGCCGTGATGCGCCCTTCACTAAGGTGGGTGATCTTAGGTTTGATGGTGCCAAAATAAGGCGCTCGTTTACAAACTGCCTTGCTGAATAGCCAGTTGCCAAAGGGCAACCATTTAAACTTCTTGTAGGTTTTTAATAAGGGTGTTGCCATAACGCTTAACCTGTTGAATAAAATAACACCCAACCCTAACACATCTGACCAGTTAGTCCAATCATGTGTACTGTGTTTTCTTATCTATTACACAACTGAACTGGCACTTCTCGAGTCGACCTCCCACCCATTGCAATTACAAGTTATCTGCGCCCTAAAAAACATGTCTTAAAAGACGTTAGGAAGCCACTCAATATAAATATGACTTTATTAATATTAAATATATCATAAACCCTGTAGAGATAGTTATTTATATACGAGATAGCTTTAAATGCTTCACTATCAAAATAAAAAACATTAAGATAAACTATAAGGTTGAATAAGCCACTCTTTAAAGTAAAAAGAAAACCTAATTACCAGTCTTCCACAACAAATTTAATGTTTCTCTCTAGAGTTTTTCAGTATAAATTTGGAACGATTCAATTTTACTTTTTTTTATTACTTAAAAATAAAAGCAATAACTTAAACACTCACGCTCTACTCAGGAGTTCCTATGAAACTCAGCAATAAACTGTATGCCGCATTTGGTGTGTTAATCATACTCATGATCATGTCCAGTACATTAGTGTGGTTTAAAATATCCACAGAAACTGCCCGTGCGGAAGAAGTAACAGGTGACGATCTGCCTGGAATGATCCTCTACAGCCGCTTACTCGATACCCAGCATCAACTCAAAAGCTCGGCACTCGAATATATGAATGGTGATACAAGTAAAAAAGCGACATTTAACAGTACATTTAAAAAATTTAAAGCCGTGCACAATGAGCTTTATGGTTATGAGTCAGCCAAACAATCCGATCGGGATAAAATGGCGCATATCCTGCGTAGTATTTCCACCTATCACCAACGGGTTAATCAGGATGTGTTTGCACGCTACCACCCAACCTCGAAACAAGCGGTTCAAGATAGGGCTTCAGAGACTTTTGGCAACTCAGATGCATTTATACAAGCCAGTGAAACACTCCAAGCACTAGATAGAAAGTACATACAGGATATTGCTAAAATTCTGGAAGTTTCAGCGCAAGAAGAAATTGATGATGCTACCAGCGCAGTAGCACAACTGGTAAACGGGCTGAACGCTATCTCAATTGCAATTATTGTTATCACGTTAGTTGCTGCGTTACTGAGCCTCGTCATAGCCTATTTGATCAGCCGCTCGATTGTGTCTCGGCTCAACCAAGTCCTCATTGTTGCTGAAAGGATCGGTGCTGGTGATATCTCCGACAAAGACATTGATCACAAAGGGCAAGACGAAATTGACGGGCTCGCTGAGGCCACCAACAGAATGGCCCGCTCTTTGAATGAGCTGCTGCATTCTATTGCACAAGTGGTGGACGATGTCCGCACCTCCAGCCAAGATATAGCTGAAGCCAATGAATAGCCAGTTGCCAAAGGGCAACCATTTAAACTTCTTGTAGGTTTTTAATAAGGGTGTTGCCATAACGCTTAACCTGTTGAATAAAATAACACCCAACCCTAACACATCTGACCAGTTAGTCCAATCATGTGTACTGTGTTTTCTTATCTATTACACAACTGAACTGGCACTTCTCGAGTCGACCTCCCACCCATTGCAATTACAAGTTATCTGCGCCCTAAAAAACATGTCTTAAAAGACGTTAGGAAGCCACTCAATATAAATATGACTTTATTAATATTAAATATATCATAAACCCTGTAGAGATAGTTATTTATATACGAGATAGCTTTAAATGCTTCACTATCAAAATAAAAAACATTAAGATAAACTATAAGGTTGAATAAGCCACTCTTTAAAGTAAAAAGAAAACCTAATTACCAGTCTTCCACAACAAATTTAATGTTTCTCTCTAGAGTTTTTCAGTATAAATTTGGAACGATTCAATTTTACTTTTTTTTATTACTTAAAAATAAAAGCAATAACTTAAACACTCACGCTCTACTCAGGAGTTCCTATGAAACTCAGCAATAAACTGTATGCCGCATTTGGTGTGTTAATCATACTCATGATCATGTCCAGTACATTAGTGTGGTTTAAAATATCCACAGAAACTGCCCGTGCGGAAGAAGTAACAGGTGACGATCTGCCTGGAATGATCCTCTACAGCCGCTTACTCGATACCCAGCATCAACTCAAAAGCTCGGCACTCGAATATATGAATGGTGATACAAGTAAAAAAGCGACATTTAACAGTACATTTAAAAAATTTAAAGCCGTGCACAATGAGCTTTATGGTTATGAGTCAGCCAAACAATCCGATCGGGATAAAATGGCGCATATCCTGCGTAGTATTTCCACCTATCACCAACGGGTTAATCAGGATGTGTTTGCACGCTACCACCCAACCTCGAAACAAGCGGTTCAAGATAGGGCTTCAGAGACTTTTGGCAACTCAGATGCATTTATACAAGCCAGTGAAACACTCCAAGCACTAGATAGAAAGTACATACAGGATATTGCTAAAATTCTGGAAGTTTCAGCGCAAGAAGAAATTGATGATGCTACCAGCGCAGTAGCACAACTGGTAAACGGGCTGAACGCTATCTCAATTGCAATTATTGTTATCACGTTAGTTGCTGCGTTACTGAGCCTCGTCATAGCCTATTTGATCAGCCGCTCGATTGTGTCTCGGCTCAACCAAGTCCTCATTGTTGCTGAAAGGATCGGTGCTGGTGATATCTCCGACAAAGACATTGATCACAAAGGGCAAGACGAAATTGACGGGCTCGCTGAGGCCACCAACAGAATGGCCCGCTCTTTGAATGAGCTGCTGCATTCTATTGCACAAGTGGTGGACGATGTCCGCACCTCCAGCCAAGATATAGCTGAAGCCAATGACCAAATCGCGTCTCGCAGCCGCTCTTCGGCAGATCAGTCAACTCAGGTTGCAACCGCCATTGAAGAGATGAGTGCCACCGTCTCTGAAGTAGCATCGCAAAGTCAGGTTGCTGCCAGCCATGCCGATCAGGCTCGTACTTTGGCATCTGGTGGAGGAGATACCGTCGGGGAAACCGTTAGTAAGATAAAAACCGCCTCACATAACGTACAGAAAACCGCTGAAAACGTGACTCACCTAGGTGAACTGAGCAGCCAGATTGGTAACGTGATTGGTGTCATTGGCAGCATCGCTGAGCAAACTAACCTGCTGGCATTAAACGCCGCTATTGAGGCAGCCCGTGCCGGTGAGCAGGGTCGAGGCTTTGCGGTGGTCGCCGACGAAGTCAGAACACTGGCCGAGCGCACCTCACAGGCAACTGAAGAAGTGGTATCAACCGTACAGTCTATTCAGTCTCAGACAGAACATGCGGTCAGCTCAATGCAAAACAGCGTGTCTCAGGTTGATCAAAGTGTCTCTATGGCTGAGACTGCGGGCAAACAGCTGGATGATATTGTACTGGGGGCATCAGAAATTGCAGCGATGATCCAGGCAATCGCTACGGCCACTGAGGAACAATCTGTGGTTGCCGGAGAAATGGCTCAAGACATATCTAGGATTGAACAGTCCAGCCAGCATTCTTTGCAGGATACACAAGTTGCTGCACTATCAGCTCAGGAGCTTAATCAACAAGCTGAAGAGCTTGCCCGGCTGGTTAGTAAGTTCAAATTAAGACCATAAACGAACAAGCGATCCAGAAGCAACCAACCTTATCGGGGCTAAAATAGGTCAGATGACTGTATTAGCCCCATGCTTATATATGCAGAACTCGTTTGAGTTTATGTAATTCGCGACCAAAGCCTGGCAAACCCCCTTAGCCCAAACTTATCCATAGTTCCAAGATAAAACTTGCCTATTTTTATAATTAACGGCTTTAATTATGAATGATATCGCAATGAAAAGTATGCCACGGATGACGCCTATTCTATTTTGGTGATCCTATGAAACTCAGCAACAAGCTCTACTCTGCCTTTGGTATTCTTATTGTACTCATGGTGCTATCGAGCACTCTGGTCTGGTTTAAAGTTGCAACAGAAACCGCCCGTGCAACTGAAGTCATTGGGGACGACCTCCCCGGTATGATCTTGTACAGTCGACTACTTGACAAAGAACACTTGCTGAAAAGTGCCGCACTCGAATATATGAACGGTGACACCAGTAAAAAAGCATCTTTTAATGAGCTGTTTGATAAGTTCAAGGAAATACATTCCGAGCTGTATCGATACGAATCTGCCAAGCAGTCAGATCGCGAGAAAATGGCTTATATCTTAAAAAGTGTCTCAACCTACCATCAACGCGTCAATCAGGAAATCTTTGCCCGTTTTGACCCCATGGACTACCAAAGGATCCGGGAGCGGGTAAACCGGCTTAATGACACCACTGGAGGCCAGTTGGAAGATTTATTGGATAAGCTAAAGGAGCAAGAGTTTAATGATGCAATGCAATCCAGCGACCTGCAAGAGTCTCTGAACGATGACTTACCTGGCGTTCGCTACTATCTCGAGCTGGTCGATGAAGCGGGTGACATGATCGCAGCTATCATTTCTCACACTAACGGTGATGCCGGCGCCAAGGCCGAGTTTGACGAAGATGCAGCCAGCTTTGAAGAGTACTTAAATCTCCTGATCCCGTTGGAGCAAAAACCCAATGAAAAACGAGATATCGCGACAATTAAGCGTTTGTATCAAAACATTCGCGATGAAGCAGCCGCAGTGTTTCAAAGTTACGATCCGAACGCGTTTAAACAAACCACCGAGCTGCTTAAGAAAATGAATAAGCAGTATCTGGAGGAAGTTGCCAAAGTGCTCGACACATCAGCCCAGGAAGAAATTGACGATGCCACTAGCGCGTTAGAATTACTGGTTGAAGGATTAAGCACCATCTCAATTGTCATCATTGTGATCACGCTTATTGCGGCAATGTTAGGCATGATGATTGCCTATCTGATCAGCAATTCCATCGTCTCCAGGCTAAATCAGGTGCTGGGGGTTGCCGAACGGATCAGTGCCGGTGATATCTCTGACAGAGACATTGATCACAAAGGACAAGACGAAATTGATGGGCTCGCTGAGGCCACCAATAAAATGGCCCACTCTTTGAACGAGCTGCTGCATTCTATCGCACAGGTGGTAGATGATGTGCGCACCTCCAGCCAGGATATTGCTGAGGCCAACGACCAAATCGCGTCTCGCAGCCGCTCTTCGGCAGATCAGTCAACTCAGGTTGCAACCGCCATTGAAGAGATGAGTGCCACCGTCTCTGAAGTTGCATCACAGAGTCAGGTGGCTGCCAGCCACGCCGATCAGGCTCGTACTTTAGCATCTGGTGGAGGAGAAACCGTCGGACAAACCGTCAGTAAGATAAAAACTGCCTCACAAAACGTACAGAAAACCGCTGAAAATGTCACTCACCTGGGTGAGCTGAGCAGTCAGATTGGTAATGTGATTGGAGTCATTGGCAGCATCGCTGAGCAAACTAACCTGCTGGCATTAAACGCCGCTATTGAGGCAGCCCGTGCCGGTGAGCAGGGTCGCGGCTTTGCGGTGGTCGCCGACGAAGTAAGAACCCTGGCAGAGCGGACCTCCAAGGCAACCGAAGAAGTGGTATCAACCGTACAGTCTATTCAGTCTCAGACAGAACATGCGGTCAGCTCAATGCAAAACAGCGTGTCTCAGGTTGATCAAAGTGTCTCTATGGCTGAGACTGCGGGCAAACAGCTGGATGATATTGTACTGGGGGCATCAGAAATTGCAGCGATGATCCAGGCAATCGCTACGGCCACTGAGGAACAATCTGTGGTTGCCGGAGAAATGGCTCAAGACATATCTAGGATTGAACAGTCCAGCCAGCATTCTTTGCAGGATACACAAGTTGCTGCACTATCAGCTCAGGAGCTTAATCAACAAGCTGAAGAGCTTGCCCGGCTGGTTAGTAAGTTCAAATTAAGACCATAAACGAACAAGCGATCCAGAAGCAACCAACCTTATCGGGGCTAAAATAGGTCAGATGACTGTATTAGCCCCATGCTTATATATGCAGAACTCGTTTGAGTTTATGTAATTCGCGACCAAAGCCTGGCAAACCCCCTTAGCCCAAACTTATCCATAGTTCCAAGATAAAACTTGCCTATTTTTATAATTAACGGCTTTAATTATGAATGATATCGCAATGAAAAGTATGCCACGGATGACGCCTATTCTATTTTGGTGATCCTATGAAACTCAGCAACAAGCTCTACTCTGCCTTTGGTATTCTTATTGTACTCATGGTGCTATCGAGCACTCTGGTCTGGTTTAAAGTTGCAACAGAAACCGCCCGTGCAACTGAAGTCATTGGGGACGACCTCCCCGGTATGATCTTGTACAGTCGACTACTTGACAAAGAACACTTGCTGAAAAGTGCCGCACTCGAATATATGAACGGTGACACCAGTAAAAAAGCATCTTTTAATGAGCTGTTTGATAAGTTCAAGGAAATACATTCCGAGCTGTATCGATACGAATCTGCCAAGCAGTCAGATCGCGAGAAAATGGCTTATATCTTAAAAAGTGTCTCAACCTACCATCAACGCGTCAATCAGGAAATCTTTGCCCGTTTTGACCCCATGGACTACCAAAGGATCCGGGAGCGGGTAAACCGGCTTAATGACACCACTGGAGGCCAGTTGGAAGATTTATTGGATAAGCTAAAGGAGCAAGAGTTTAATGATGCAATGCAATCCAGCGACCTGCAAGAGTCTCTGAACGATGACTTACCTGGCGTTCGCTACTATCTCGAGCTGGTCGATGAAGCGGGTGACATGATCGCAGCTATCATTTCTCACACTAACGGTGATGCCGGCGCCAAGGCCGAGTTTGACGAAGATGCAGCCAGCTTTGAAGAGTACTTAAATCTCCTGATCCCGTTGGAGCAAAAACCCAATGAAAAACGAGATATCGCGACAATTAAGCGTTTGTATCAAAACATTCGCGATGAAGCAGCCGCAGTGTTTCAAAGTTACGATCCGAACGCGTTTAAACAAACCACCGAGCTGCTTAAGAAAATGAATAAGCAGTATCTGGAGGAAGTTGCCAAAGTGCTCGACACATCAGCCCAGGAAGAAATTGACGATGCCACTAGCGCGTTAGAATTACTGGTTGAAGGATTAAGCACCATCTCAATTGTCATCATTGTGATCACGCTTATTGCGGCAATGTTAGGCATGATGATTGCCTATCTGATCAGCAATTCCATCGTCTCCAGGCTAAATCAGGTGCTGGGGGTTGCCGAACGGATCAGTGCCGGTGATATCTCTGACAGAGACATTGATCACAAAGGACAAGACGAAATTGATGGGCTCGCTGAGGCCACCAATAAAATGGCCCACTCTTTGAACGAGCTGCTGCATTCTATCGCACAGGTGGTAGATGATGTGCGCACCTCCAGCCAGGATATTGCTGAGGCCAACGACCAAATCGCGTCTCGCAGCCGCTCTTCGGCAGATCAGTCAACTCAGGTTGCAACCGCCATTGAAGAGATGAGTGCCACCGTCTCTGAAGTTGCATCACAGAGTCAGGTGGCTGCCAGCCACGCCGATCAGGCTCGTACTTTAGCATCTGGTGGAGGAGAAACCGTCGGACAAACCGTCAGTAAGATAAAAACTGCCTCACAAAACGTACAGAAAACCGCTGAAAATGTCACTCACCTGGGTGAGCTGAGCAGTCAGATTGGTAATGTGATTGGAGTCATTGGCAGCATCGCTGAGCAAACTAACCTGCTGGCATTAAACGCCGCTATTGAGGCAGCCCGTGCCGGTGAGCAGGGTCGCGGCTTTGCGGTGGTCGCCGACGAAGTAAGAACCCTGGCAGAGCGGACCTCCAAGGCAACCGAAGAAGTGGTATCAACCGTACAGTCTATTCAGTCTCAGACAGAACATGCGGTCAGCTCTATGCAAAACAGCGTATCTCAGGTTGATCAGAGCGTGTCTATGGCCGAGGCCGCAGGAACCCAGCTGGATGATATTGTGCAGGGCGCTTCAGAAATTGCCGCGATGATCCAGGCTATTGCCACAGCCACCGAGGAGCAATCTGTGGTTGCCAGCGAAATGGCCCAGGACATTTCAAATATCGAGCAATCCAGCCAGAGTTCTTTGCAAGATACCCAGGTTGCCGCCCTGTCTGCGCAAGAACTCAATAAACAAGCAGAACAACTGGCTCAGTTGGTACGTAAATTCAGGCTGAGAAATTAGTGCTGTTAATGCAATATGACGCTTAAAATGACAGGTGCACGCCTGTCATTTTTATATGTGCTGATTGCATTCGATTCAGGCTTAATAAACGCACCTTAATTAAAATAAAGTCGTGCACTTTGTCCTTATGCTGATTAGTATCTTGAATGGGTAATAGCCCAGCTTTTATCTGGATATTTTCATCTAACTTATAAGGATAATTATGAACTACAAGGTTTCTTTGATCGGTCTTGTGCTGATCTCCTCCTCCGCGGCCGCACTGGACGCAGACACCATTTCAATCACTGACTCACGTTTTGGTGCCATTGCCAACGATAACCGTGATGACTCAGCGCAAATTCAGGCTGCCATAGATTACGCGGTACAGAATGATAAAAGTGTCTACATCCCAGCAGGTACTTTTAATGTTTCTAGCACGCTGGATGTAACACGTGTAAAGGGCTCCCACAACTCAAGGGTTAAGTTATATGGTGAGAAGCGTAATCTGTCGCGACTGACGACCAATGCCAATATCAGCCTGCTGAAAGTAGCGCATAATGTAGAAGTCCATGATCTGGCTCTGGTCCAAACGGCAAGCTTTAAGCAAGGCACTGCAATTGATATCCCATTTGCATCTTATCGCTCAAATTTCTCTAAACTGGATATTTCCGGGTTTGATAATGGTATTTACGGTAAATGGGTGATCTGGAGCCGCTTTGAGGATCTGTTTATTGCCAACGTCAATTATGGCATTCATTTACATGGTAATGGGAGTGATCCGGCGTACTGGAATATTGAACCAAACGGCTGGTTTAACAATGTCAACGTATTCGACAACGTGTATGTTGAAGGCTCACACACGGGTATCAAACTTGCAGCTATGGGCAGCAATATCACAAACTCAACCGTTCAGAATTCTCAAGTGGGTGTTGAGATCTACGGGCCCGCGGAACACAAAACCTGGAATAATCAAATCAGCAACTTCTATGCTGAAGGCGTGAAAACCGTATTTAAGGTTAAAAATTCCAGAACACTTGATATTAACGGTGTTTTTGCGCAAGGTGGTGCCGGTAATAATCGTTACCGCACAGTGATTGAAGCCGATAACGGCGGTGTGATCACAGTAAATGGCATGACCGGTCAGGACTGGTGGCAACACAATGTGATTCTGAAAAACACCAAAGTGAAAGGCCATGTCCCGGCCATTGGTGGAACAACAAGCGCAGACTCTGATTCAACCTATTTACCAGGCAAACTTACAGCCAGCATCAGTTTACCTGCAAACAGTAGCTGGATTGCATTACCCGCACATATGGCGATTGCAGGTAACAGTGCCTATAAAGTGATGATCTCAGGTATTCGAGATGGCTATGAGCCTGTGCTGGAAGAATACGCTATTTTCAACTGGAATGGCGCAAGTCAATACGCCAAAGTACATCACACATCAGGTGTTGGCCGTATCAAATTCAAGGTCGATGGTGGCAAAATTTACGCTAAACTGGATTACAATGGCGGCGGTGGCCTGTCTGGCGGTAAGGTAACATTAGAGCGTATTCATTAATTGAAGTATACGCTGCTAGCTGGCAGATAATGGTAAATCATTAAAGGTAGCCTGTTGGTTACCTTTAATTTATAACGCCAGCTCTATACAGCATATGATGCACTCAATGAAAATCGCGTGATTTACTATGTAACGTGCCCAGTATCTCGCTGCGGTCGATCAATCTGCCAGCAATGACATGAATAACCTCACCTTCTTTTTCAACAATGCCTTTTACTTCGAGTAATTTAGCACTGAGATACGCCTGCTTCTGAGCGCGTGCAGTACCAGCCCAGACCACCACATTGATATTCCCAGTATCATCTTCCAGCGTAAAAAAAGTCACGCCACCAGCAGTGCCGGGCGCCTGTTTGCCAGTGACCACACCTATTACGGTTACCAGGGATTTATGACGGCAGGCACTGAGCGCTGTCATGCGGGTAAAGCGGCCAAGTTTACCGGCATTATCAAGCAAGGTCACCGGGTGTTTTCCCAGGGTAAGTCCCAATGCAGCATAGTCTTCCACCAGATCATCCATGTCACCCGGCTGAAAAGCACACGATGACACCTCAGCCACTGAGGACTCGGCAAACAAGGGGAGCGTTTGCTCCTGGTCCATCAACGCCCAACGCGCAGCATAGCGGTCGCCCTGTAACACTTTAAGTGCATTGGCGGACGCCAGGCTCTCCAATGCATGACCCGGCAACCCAAGGCGCTGTAATGCTTGCATATCAGCAAAGCCACTTTCAGGACGATCTGCCAGCAGCTGCTCTGCGCTGTTGCGCTGTAACCCTTTAACCAGGCGCAGGCCAAGCCGGATCGCAAACTTGTCGTGCTGTTGGAAAATATGATGATCATACTCGGAGGCATTCACGCACACAGGCAGCACCTCAACCTGATGGCGTCTGGCATCCTGAATGAGCTGAGAGGCACTGTAAAACCCCATTGGCAGACTGTTTAGCAAAGCGGTATAAAACATGGCTGGATAGTAGTACTTCAGCCAGGCAGATGCATAAGCCAGCACAGCAAATGAGGCTGAATGGCTTTCCGGAAATCCGTACTCGCCAAAGCCACAGATCTGCTCAAAAATACGTTCTGCAAAGCTGACCTCATAACCCCGCTGCTGCATACCGCTGATCAGCTTCTCTTTAAACTGCATCAGTTCGCCGCTTTTTTTCCATGAAGCCATGGCCCGGCGTAGTTGATCTGCCTCCCCACCTGAAAACCCGGCTGCAGCCATCGCCAGCTTAATCACCTGCTCCTGAAAGATAGGCACCCCCATGGTACGTGACAGCACGGCTTTCACAGGCTCCGAAGGGTAAGTGATAGCTTCTTCACCATTACGGCGCTTCAGAAAAGGGTGCACCATGTCGCCCTGAATTGGCCCCGGCCTGACAATCGCTATCTGGATCACCAAATCGTAATAACACTTAGGCTTCAACCGAGGCAACATGCTCATTTGCGCCCGGGATTCTATCTGAAATACGCCGACGGTATCTGCACGCTGGAGCATCTTGTATACCTGAGGGTCGTCGCCCATACGGGTTAACTCAGCCAGATCCAGCTCTCTTGATGTATGCTGTGCGATGAGCGAAAACGTTTTACGAATGGCACTCAACATTCCCAGCGCCAGCACATCGACCTTAAGCAGTTTGAGGCTTTCCAGGTCGTCCTTATCCCACTGAATAACCGTGCGCTCCGCCATAGCCGCATTTTCAATGGGGACCAGATCATGCAAGGGGCCAGCTGAGATCACAAAGCCCCCCACATGCTGTGAAAGATGGCGGGGAAAACCCATGATTTCTTCGACCAGTGAAATAAATTGCTGTCCTTTGAGCGACTCTGGCTGCAAGCCCAGCTCGGCTAACTGGGTCTGCCAGTTTTGCCCCCGATCACGGCGATTGACATTGCGAATAAAGTAATCAAGCTGGGTTGCTTCAATCCCCAGGGCTTTACCTACATCTCTGACTGCACTTTTAAAGCGATAACTGATCACCGTTGCAGCCAGCGCAGCACGTTTACGGCCATATTTGTGATAAATGTACTGGATCACCTCTTCGCGGCGCTCATGTTCAAAGTCAACGTCTATGTCTGGCGGTTCATTGCGCTCTTTACTGATAAAGCGCTCAAACAACACTGACACCTGACGGGGATCAACCGCAGTGATCTCCAGGCAATAGCACACCACGGAGTTGGCCGCTGAGCCCCGCCCCTGATACAAAATCCCTTTGCTACGCGCAAAACACACCAGATCATGAATAGTAAGAAAAAAATAGGGGTAGTCTAGCTCCTCAATTAGTGCCAGCTCTTTGTTTATGGTCTCAGCAATTTCATCAGGGACACCTTGCGCAAAGCGCCGCTGCTGCCCGACCTCTACCAGCTCACGTAAATGCTGCATAGCCGTTTTGCCTTCAGGAACCAGCTCCGCAGGATACTGATAACGCAGCGATCCCAAATCAAAGGTACACCGCTTTGCAATGCGTAACGACTCAGCCAGCCAGGGGGCCTTAAACAACTTGCTCAGCTTTTCCCGGCTACGCAGCGCCCGCTCAGCATTCGCAAGTAATGAACCTTTAACCTGCTCAATCGGCTGATTCAGGCGGATCGCCGTCAGTGTATGTTGCAATCTGAGCCGCTCACTGTGGTGCATTAATACCCCACCACACGCCGTGACAGGCAATTGATAACGTGCTGCCAGCGTTTCACAGTGATGAATAAAACGCTGTTCCTGATTGACCAAATGTCGCTGTATGCCTAACCAGCTGCGACCTTCATGATGACGTGCCAGCCAGGCCCCCCACTGCTCATCCTGCTCATTGCCTGCTGGTAACCAGATAAGCAGACAATGACGCAACGACAATAAGTCCCACTCCGCTAACCGATAATGACCTTTCTCAGCGCGTCGCCGGGCATTGGTGATCACCCTACACAGCTCACTGTATGCCGCTTTATCCGGGCATAACAACACCACCTCCAGCGTTTCAAAACGCATCAGGCTGCCTACTATCAGTTGTAAATCCAATTGCTGGTTTTTAATCAGTGTATAGGCTCTCACCACCCCAGCCAGTGAACATTCGTCAGTGATGGCCAGCGCAGTATAGGCAAGGAAACCGGCCTGTCTCACCAACTCTTCCGGACGGGATGCCCCTTGTAAAAAAGAGAAGTTAGTTTGACAAAACAGCTCTGCATAGCCAGGCTGCTTAATCCCTCCTGGTGGCTCCCCTGCATGCTGAAGAGCTTGCTGTTCATGCTCTACTCGCGTAGCAGGCAGTGTGAACATGGTCGATTTATGCGCGGCCATCAGCTGAAAACTCCGTGGCAAAACCACCGTTGCTGGCGATCTCTGAATACCCATAACCAACGCCCTTGCTCATCCTGAGCAACAAAATAATCACGCTCGACCCCATGTGCATCCCACCAGCCAGTACAGATCCGCTCAGGCCCGAGATGGACCGTCACCTTATGCTGCAAAGGCTGCGTGCTCGGTAATAAAAAAGCGGGCCGAAGATAATCTGTGGCAATAAGCCTGCCAGGCTTCTCCAACAAAGACGCCCCCGGCGCACTCAATGGCGTACAATAGCCGCTTGCCAGTTCAGGGCGCAGATCATCGCACACAGTCAGCCCCTGTACTGCCTGCTCTCCTAACTTAGCCTGTAATAACGCAACCAGCCCGGCTGGTGTCATGGTGCCGCGCCGTTCGGTAAATAAGTCAGGCATCAATTCATCAGGCTGACTCATCTCGGTCACTTTTAACCCTATCGCCTGTACTGGGCCATGGAGTGTCACATTGCTCAACTTGAGATCACACAAGGTCAGCCAGAGATCAGCACGATCTGTGCCTTCTGCGCGACCAATATCCAGTACCTGCGGTTCAGCATCCCGTTGATACAGAGTCAGTGTTAATTGTCTGGCATGACGGTTGCGTAAGCGTAAAAACTGCTCCTGTTGCACCAAAAGTTTAAGTAACGGCTTGTTTAACCAATCGAGATTTTCTATGTCATATAACAGGGGTAAATAACGCTCAAATTCCGGCTCCGGCTGATAAAAAGTCACCGGGTGAGGCACTTTACCCCGTAATCTGGACACATACTGCACCAACTCGCAATCAAAGCGTTTACCCAGCTCGACTAAAGGCAAAGCAAACACATCGGCCACGGTTTTAAACCCTACCCGCCGTAACCGTTCAAGCTGCTTTGAGGGAAGCGATAAAGCCGTTAAAGGCAGGCCATGCAAAGCGCTTTCAAGCACAGCTGAGTCCTGACTCACTAATGCACCATGATGCTGTGCCAACAGCCTGGCAGCTTCCGGAGAGTAACCGCACGCATACCGGTAACTAAATGACTGAGTGTCCAGGTGTGCACGCAGCGTAGCCAGGTAGTGAGATAAATCGCGATACATAGCCAGCATGCCACTGACTTTTAACAACAGTCCCTGGGGGGCAAATAAGGCAATATCGGCAGTGATCAGATACAACCACTGGGCAATTTCACGCATAGTCCGGCTTTCATCCGCTTCATCATACGGATGCACTAGCAGATCGCGACTGCGGGCTGCCGCGCCGGCCAGTCCCATACCTTCTGAAATCCCCAGCTGCATAGCAGCCTGATCTAGCTGCATCACTGTGTTATCTCGCCCTCCCACAACAATACAAGGCCGGGATGATGCTGCGAGCGCCTCAGCGGACTGTGAAGCATCCGGTTGTTGCGCCTGCGCTGCGATTTTCAGCTTATCGAGCTGGATAGCAGGAAAATGTAAATATAACCACAAAGTCATGGTGACTATCCGCCAGTACGATACTGCCGCACTGTATCCGGAATTTCTTTGCGCTGAGTATGGAAGTGCTCGGTCAGTTCAGGCCAGTGTGGTGACATATCTAATGCAAACCGGGACTGAGCCCAGCCACCTCGGCGCTTTTTAATGGTGATATTCAGGCCACTCGCATGCGGACTAAGACCCAGGCTTAAAGACACCGGCAACGTCCCCTGGCAATGGTGTTCATGACGCAGTAAATACAGGCACGCTTCACCCGTGCTAGCCGCCAGTTGTAAACGCTTTACCTGATGTACCTGTAACTCGCCATGCCATAGCAACACACTGTTACAGGCTCCGCTTTTTAAGCATTGTTCAGCGGCCCACAATGCCTCCTGCGGAGATCCGGGAGTGATCTCCAGGAGTTTACTGGTGTCCATGCCGGTACGTTGTAATGCATCGGCATTCAGCCGCGCAGGGGGTGTAATGACCGCAGTCAGGCCGTCTTGCTGTATCAAACTGGGTAATAACAACCTGAGTTCACCAATCCCCAACTCTGTATGTAAATCAACCACACCCACTTTGGGAAAACCGCCCTGCAGATGTTTGTCTAATTCAGCAAACCCCGTCGCAGTAACTGCCCCATTTTGCTGTTGGCGCTTTGCAAGCCCTGCCCCCTGCCATACCAGATCCTGACGCTCTAATAGTTCAATTAAATTACTCATAGCACCCCCAAACTGTATATTTATACAGTATAATTACTGTTGAGCAAAGTGCAAGCATGCAGTAAGTAACGCGTACTAAGCAGGCGTGTTCCGGCATCCGAAAAGCATAAAACACTTAATCCAGATCAAGCAGTTACATTCAAAATCAGCTAAAGTAATTAAGACAACAGGAGCATAGTATGTGTGGACGATTAAATATCACCGATGATCCTTTTGTGATCGAGGTATTAGCAGGGTTAGGTATTGCAAACCCCAAAGAGACAATGCACTTTGGCCGTTTTAAAAAAGCAACTGACAGCATCAGTATTGTGCATGAAGAGAATGGCCAGCGACAACTCAGCAACGCAACCTGGTGGTTGTTACTGGACCCACAACCCGGGCAAGGCTTCAAGCCATCTAAATATACCTCATTCAATAGCCGCTATGACAAACTGCATGTCAAAGGCAGTGCTGCCTATCAGCCGTTTCACTACAGCCGCTGTATTATCGTGGTAAAAGGCTTTGGAGAAACCCAGTTTGCACAGGGTAAACCACAACATTATTACGATTTTATCGCCACAGACGGGGCATTATGTTTAGGCGGATTATATAAAGTATGGTACCACCCGGACAGCGGGCAAAAGCACTACTCCTGCTCAGTCATCACTTTACCAGCACATCCTAAATTGCGCCGCTATCATGACAAAGCGAGCCCTCTGATCCTGCCACCCGACCCTGCTGAACTCAATGCCTGGCTGGACAGTACAATACATGATGGTGGTCGCTTTACGCATTTGCTGATCCCTCATTTATATCAACGTCTGGCTGCCATCCAGATAGATAAGCCCAGTCTGTACCGTCCCCTGGGTGAGACCACTTATATCACCAAAGATCCCCCCCGTAACAAGGGGTGAGCCGATACAGTATTTTGCACCCGCCCACTACACTCTGGCTCATGTGAAAAAATCACACCTGATAACGCGCCAGAATGTCGTCCAATTGTACGGCCAACCTCGCCAGATGTTGTGATCGGTCGTCAATATCCTGGCTAAGTTCCAAATTACCATTGGCTTCTTCGCTGATGGCACTAATGGCTTGACTGATCTGTGCAACCACCGCCGACTGCTCCTCCGCTGCTGTCGCCACCTGTGTATTCATAGCCACAATCTGTTCAATCGCATCAGACACATCGATCAAAGACCCCTTTGCCCGCTCAGATGTCTGGGCGTTATCGACAGAACGCTCACGACTTTGTTGCACTGACTGCTGCGCTTCACCAACCCCACTTTGTAGCGCTTTGATCATCTGTTCAATTTCTTCTGTCGCTTGCTGAGTACGCTGAGCCAGGCCACGAACTTCATCTGCAACTACCGCAAACCCGCGCCCTGATTCACCAGCTCGCGCCGCCTCAATAGCCGCATTCAATGCCAGTAAGTTGGTCTGTTCAGCAATGGCCTGGATCACGTCCAGCACACTGCCTATCTGTTCACTCTGAGACGATAACCCATTCATAACTTCCCCGACTTTATCCATCTCCTCGGCCAGCTGTTCCGAAACATCGGCACAGTGCTCCACCAGCTGATTAGTCTGAGAAGTCAGTGTACTCACCTGGTGAGTCTGCTCCGAAGTGTTCAGCGCACTACTTGCCACCTCCTGAACCGTATGCTGCATTTGCTGCCCGGCTGTCGCCGATTGCTCACAATCCTGAGACTGTTTATTCACCCCGTCAATCAGTCCCGCGACCCGCTCTGACAGCGCCGTCGACATTTCTTTAAGCGTATGCGCACTGTGTAGTAAGTCAGCAAAGTTTTGCTGTAGCCGCTCAACCAGACTATTTACCGAGCGGCTTAAGTCACGGATCTCATCATCACCCTCATCGGGTGCACGCAATCTGAAATCGTTATTATCTGCGATGCCACGGATCGCTTTACTGGCAGCGATAACAGGCCGTGTAACCCGGTTAGCAACAAAGAAGCCCACCACACTGGCCAGGATTGCCGCCACAGACACAAATAATACTGAGGATCTAAGCACAGAGTATTTCAATTCGGTGATCATGGCGAACGCTTCGCTTTCATCTATTTCGCTCACAATCGCCCAGTGTAGCCCATCGATTTCCAGCGGCGCGTAGGCCGATGCCACAGAGACAGCCCGGTAGTCAGAGAAAATAGCAAAGCCACTTTGGCCTGACAGCGCAGCCCGGGTGCCTGGGGAGTCAATTCGCAATGTGCCTATGGTGGTATGTTGCTGTTCAATGTTATCGACCATGTCTTTATCGACATCAAATGACCTGAGCTGCGCAATAAAACCACCGGGATCTTCCACAAAAAACCGACTGTTGTTTAGCAACACTTTGTTTTGATTCACCAGATAAAGTTCACCACTGTCACCCAGACCTTGTTCATGCCATTGTCCATTCAACGTCAGCATGCGATTAATCTCATCCACAGGCAGCTGGAATATTAAAGTACCAAGCAAAGTGCCGTCATCAGCCAAAATCGCAGAACTGACAAACCCGGCCGCAGCATTGTAAGACGGCATATAAGGGCTGAAGTCGACAAAGTGTCCTTCACGCACATGCTGGGCACGAGCAGCCTCATAGGCACGTGCCAAACCAGACTCCCGAAATGGGCCATTGGTCAGTGACGTTGCAAAGTCCAACTCCTTAAATACGGAGTACACCACATCCCCCTGAGGGTTGGTAATAAATATATCGTAGAAGCCAAAACGTGCCTGAAACTCGCGCAGTGCTTTGTGATAACGGCGGTGCACGGCGCTGTAGGTACTGTTGTCCCCCGCATCCAGCAGTTGATCTTTACTCCCTAGCGGATTGGGGTTTGCTGCAATATAGTGACTTTGAAGCCCACGCGCCGTCGGGCTCAGTCGCGAAAACAGACTGCTCGCACTGAGACTGTCGCCCGGGTTCTTTTGTCTGTATTGGTTAAGAAACTGAGTTTCGTAAAAGCGGCTCAGAGATAGTTCAGCTTCCCGGGCGTGCGGATAACTCGCAAACGCTGCTGAAAAAGCCCGACTGGCGTCAACCACCATAGTGGAGCCCGCCAGTGTTACCACCTGATCCGAGATAGTTTTAAAATAACGTTCAACCTGAGCTTGCATCGCGTTTAAGCGTATGCGCACTGTGTAGTAAGTCAGCAAAGTTTTGCTGTAGCCGCTCAACCAGACTATTTACCGAGCGGCTTAAGTCACGGATCTCATCATCACCCTCATCGGGTGCACGCAATCTGAAATCGTTATTATCTGCGATGCCACGGATCGCTTTACTGGCAGCGATAACAGGCCGTGTAACCCGGTTAGCAACAAAGAAGCCCACCACACTGGCCAGGATTGCCGCCACAGACACAAATAATACTGAGGATCTAAGCACAGAGTATTTCAATTCGGTGATCATGGCGAACGCTTCGCTTTCATCTATTTCGCTCACAATCGCCCAGTGTAGCCCATCGATTTCCAGCGGCGCGTAGGCCGATGCCACAGAGACAGCCCGGTAGTCAGAGAAAATAGCAAAGCCACTTTGGCCTGACAGCGCAGCCCGGGTGCCTGGGGAGTCAATTCGCAATGTGCCTATGGTGGTATGTTGCTGTTCAATGTTATCGACCATGTCTTTATCGACATCAAATGACCTGAGCTGCGCAATAAAACCACCGGGATCTTCCACAAAAAACCGACTGTTGTTTAGCAACACTTTGTTTTGATTCACCAGATAAAGTTCACCACTGTCACCCAGACCTTGTTCATGCCATTGTCCATTCAACGTCAGCATGCGATTAATCTCATCCACAGGCAGCTGGAATATTAAAGTACCAAGCAAAGTGCCGTCATCAGCCAAAATCGCAGAACTGACAAACCCGGCCGCAGCATTGTAAGACGGCATATAAGGGCTGAAGTCGACAAAGTGTCCTTCACGCACATGCTGGGCACGAGCAGCCTCATAGGCACGTGCCAAACCAGACTCCCGAAATGGGCCATTGGTCAGTGACGTTGCAAAGTCCAACTCCTTAAATACGGAGTACACCACATCCCCCTGAGGGTTGGTAATAAATATATCGTAGAAGCCAAAACGTGCCTGAAACTCGCGCAGTGCTTTGTGATAACGGCGGTGCACGGCGCTGTAGGTACTGTTGTCCCCCGCATCCAGCAGTTGATCTTTACTCCCTAGCGGATTGGGGTTTGCTGCAATATAGTGACTTTGAAGCCCACGCGCCGTCGGGCTCAGTCGCGAAAACAGACTGCTCGCACTGAGACTGTCGCCCGGGTTCTTTTGTCTGTATTGGTTAAGAAACTGAGTTTCGTAAAAGCGGCTCAGAGATAGTTCAGCTTCCCGGGCGTGCGGATAACTCGCAAACGCTGCTGAAAAAGCCCGACTGGCGTCAACCACCATAGTGGAGCCCGCCAGTGTTACCACCTGATCCGAGATAGTTTTAAAATAACGTTCAACCTGAGCTTGCATCGCGTTACGACGTGAAACCAGGTTATTTTCAATTTCCTTCGTCACGGCGGCTTTTCCTTCCTGGTAGGCCAAAACACCGATAACAAAGCAGCTAATAAGTAAAGGGATAACAGCAAGCAGAACAGCAACGATACTCAGACGGTTTTTTAATTGCACGTGAACTCCTACAGTACAAAACAAACCTATTCCGGGCAGGGAGAATAGGTCAATGCAAACCACAGCCACTGAGACTGAAACCCGTTGATAATCAGAAGTCAGGTACGTCAACAGCAGCTAATACACCATGTCAAAGTACAGTAATGCGACACTATCAAGATGTGACTTCCACTACCACGGCACTTTAGACATGAATTTAGTTATTAAAATTAATTAGATGCAAGATCAACCTACACCCTTTAATACTTTGATACTAGTAATTAATAATTAGTTTTTGATGTCAATCAGGTATGACCAATGAAAAATAAGTAAAGAGGTTGCAATATTTGGCTGGCTACAGGGCATATATCTGACTCCTCTTGTGTCCCGTCAGCAGTATAACTCTGGCTATGCTTTATTATTTCAATTCAAGAAAAAGACTAGATAAGAATATTCTTATAAAGGTAGATTTAGGATCATCAGGTAGACGACAAGAGCCACTATCGTGGCTCTAAACATTTAGAATTCAGTGTAATGTATGGTTCTTATTTGAGCTGACAACCGTCCTCATAGCAGCCTGTCTGCGTAAACCAGGCACCACCTGCGATACGGCGTGTCTCTTTAAGCTGCAATTGCTCTTGTTTGTTCAGATTTTTTAGGTTTTGTTTTTTTAGTGATAATTTCATTTTAATTTTCCTTTTAATTATTTAGTAAAACCGAGCTCAATAAAACACAAAAGATAAAAACCTGTCAAATAAAATTAAAACAAAAAAAACAATTTTAAAAAAATGCACAATCAAAAAAAATGAATACCCTGCTTTATTTAACAGTAAAATAACCCCATGAAAGTACATTACCGAGCCATTTTATATGTAACCACTCACATACTCAAAAAACCTTGAACTATCATGAAATCATGATCTTTCAAACCTTATTACCAATCATTTTAAGTCGCGTAAACAGGCTACTCGTGCTGAGACTGTCACCCGGTTTTTTTGTCTGTACTGGTCAAGAAACTGAGTTTCGTAAAAGCGGCTCAGAGATAATTCAGCCTCCCGGACGTGCGGATAACTCGCAAACGCACCTGAAAAAGCCCGACTGGCGTCAACTACCATTGTGGATCCCGCCAGTGTTACCAACTGATCTGAGATAGTTTGAACATAATGTTCAACCTGAGCTTGCATAGCATTACGACGTGAAACCAGGTTATTTTCAATTTCCTTCGTCACGGCGGCTTTTCCTTCCTGGTAGGCCAAAACACCGATAACAAAGCAGCTAATAAGTAAAGGGATAACAGCAAGCAGAACAGCAACGATACTCAGACGGTTTTTTAATTGCACGTGAACTCCTACAGTACAAAACAAACCTATTCCGGGCAGGGAGAATAGGTCAATGCAAACCACAGCCACTGAGACTGAAACCCGTTGATAATCAGAAGTCAGGTACGTCAACAGCAGCTAATACACCATGTCAAAGTACAGTAATGCGACACTATCAAGATGTGACTTCCACTACCACGGCACTTTAGACATGAATTTAGTTATTAAAATTAATTAGATGCAAGATCAACCTACACCCTTTAATACTTTGATACTAGTAATTAATAATTAGTTTTTGATGTCAATCAGGTATGACCAATGAAAAATAAGTAAAGAGGTTGCAATATTTGGCTGGCTACAGGGCATATATCTGACTCCTCTTGTGTCCCGTCAGCAGTATAACTCTGGCTATGCTTTATTATTTCAATTCAAGAAAAAGACTAGATAAGAATATTCTTATAAAGGTAGATTTAGGATCATCAGGTAGACGACAAGAGCCACTATCGTGGCTCTAAACATTTAGAATTCAGTGTAATGTATGGTTCTTATTTGAGCTGACAACCGTCCTCATAGCAGCCTGTCTGCGTAAACCAGGCACCACCTGCGATACGGCGTGTCTCTTTAAGCTGCAATTGCTCTTGTTTGTTCAGATTTTTTAGGTTTTGTTTTTTTAGTGATAATTTCATTTTAATTTTCCTTTTAATTATTTAGTAAAACCGAGCTCAATAAAACACAAAAGATAAAAACCTGTCAAATAAAATTAAAACAAAAAAAACAATTTTAAAAAAATGCACAATCAAAAAAAATGAATACCCTGCTTTATTTAACAGTAAAATAACCCCATGAAAGTACATTACCGAGCCATTTTATATGTAACCACTCACATACTCAAAAAACCTTGAACTATCATGAAATCATGATCTTTCAAACCTTATTACCAATCATTTTAAGTCGCGTAAACAGGCTACTCGTGCTGAGACTGTCACCCGGTTTTTTTGTCTGTACTGGTCAAGAAACTGAGTTTCGTAAAAGCGGCTCAGAGATAATTCAGCCTCCCGGACGTGCGGATAACTCGCAAACGCACCTGAAAAAGCCCGACTGGCGTCAACTACCATTGTGGATCCCGCCAGTGTTACCAACTGATCTGAGATAGTTTGAACATAATGTTCAACCTGAGCTTGCATAGCATTACGACGTGAAACCAGGTTATTTTCAATTTCCTTCGTCACGGCGGCTTTTCCTTCCTGGTAGGCCAAAACACCGATAACAAAGCAGGTAATAAGTAAAGGGATAACAGCAACGATACTCAGACGGTTTTTTATTGCACGTGAACTCCTACAGTACAAAACAAACCTACTCCGGGCAGGGAGAATAGGCCAATGCAAACCACAGCCACTGAGACTGAAACCCTTTTATAATAATAAGTTAGGTACGTCAACAGCAGCTGAAACACCATATCAAAGTACAGTAATGCGACACTAAGGAGATGTGACTTCCACTACCACGGCACCTTAGACATGAATTAAGTTATTAAAATTAATTAGATGCAAGATCAACCTATACCCTTTGATACTTTGATACTTTGATACTTTGATACTTTGATACTAGTAATTAATAATTGGTTTTTGATGTCAATCAGATATGAGCAATAGAGCAGTGTAAGTTTGGGGTTCTATTCTTTCAGAGGGTCAACGCGAAAGAACGCAAGTGTAATAAGCTCTCCCACAAAATAACAAGCGATTTGGTGTAAAGTAGCACGAGTGGTTTATTCAGCATTGATACTTATATTAATGGTCAGTATTTTACTGTGAACTTGAGAGTATCCCTCTTTAATCAAAATAAGGCCACTTTGCGGCCTTATTCTTTATGAATCAGTGTGTCAACAAATTAGTTAACGACAAGCTTAGTGATACTGGCAGCCTTTCTCGTAACATCCAGTCTGAGTATTCCAGCCACCACCTGCGATTTGGCGTGTCTCTTTAAGCAGCAGTTGCTCTTTTTTGTTCAGGTTTTTTAGGTTTTGCTTTTTTAGTGATAATTTCATTTTAACTTTCCTTTTAATTATTTAGTAAAACCGAGTTCAATAAAACACAAAAGATAAAAGTCTGTCAAATAAAAAATCAAAACAAAAAACAATTTAAAAAGCATATCCAATCAAAAAATGAATATCCTGCTTTTATTAATAGTAAAAGTAATCCATGAAAGCACATCACCGAGCCATTTTATATGTAACCACTCACATACTTAAAAAGCTTTTAACTATGATGAAGCAATGGCCTTTCAGAGCTCATTACCAATCATTTTAGATTGTCATAAATGAACCCAAATCAATCAAAAACAGCAATGAAAAAATTCATGAAAACAAAAAATAAACAAGCAGATACAACAAGGAAACAAAATAAACTTATAAAACACAAGTAATGGACACCTCCTCGCACTCCAATCCTTTCTTATTGCACACTAATTCATTTAACGCACCACCAAAACAAAAGTCCGCAACAATAAAGGCAAAAGCGTCAATCAACTTTATTTTGACATAAAGTTGAAAACATTATTTCACATCCTGTCTCTAAAATTGCGCCTTCCTCAACAGGATGAGGCTGCCCGTGCACCAAACTATGCTATCTGCAAAGAACATCTGGGTTGAATTAACAAAGGAAATACACACAGAACTTGCAAGCGCCACTTGTTTACTTCGCTTGCGTTAATACCAGGTAAAATAATGAAGACAATACGCTTACTGCTCAGCATCAGCACTGTATTTGGCAGTTTCCATGCACTGAGCGCTCCAGAAGTGCATTACGACCAGTGTCAGAACACATTTAGTTATTTGGGTGCCAGTTATCAGGGCACAACGGATAAAAATAACTCTGGTAGCCAGTGGTGCTATCTTAAACAGGCCACCGATGGTTCCAGCTGGGGTAATGTCCGGATTGAAACCATCCCTGCATTTACCACCGTTTCCGGAAAAAGCTGTAAAACGCCCTCCAGCTATCAGGGCGAACAGTTTTACGGCTGCTCGACACGTAATCACAGTGCCCCCTGGTGTTATGTTGATGAACAGGGAAGTTGGGAAGAATGTGCAACACAAACACCAGATCCCCTGATGAGCCACACACATCCGCAACCCGAGAAGCGCCTGGATCGTGTCGCGCTGGGCTCTTGCTTTAAAACAAAAGGCGACATGCCTGCTGCTCTGGCACGCCTGATAGGACATAAGCCTGACTTATTTTTCTGGCTAGGTGACAATATTTACGCAGACACCGAAGACATGAGTACTATGCGCCAAAAATATGATGATAAGAAGCGCAATTCAGACTACCAGAAGTTTCTGGCTGCTGAAATTCCGGTTATGGCAACCTGGGATGACCATGACTTTGGCCGTAACAACGACGGTAAACACTATCCTAAACGTGCCGAAAGCCAGCTGGAGTATTTACGTCACTTTGATGCCAAAGCGGACGACCCCAGACTAAACGGTCAGGCAGGTATCTATGAAGCGAAAATGCTGGGACAAAAAGGCGAACAAACCCATGTGATCACGCTAGATGCGCGTTATTTTCGCTCACCTACCTTTGCCAGCTATGGTGCCTGTGAAGGTGATGCGACTACGATTTTGGGTGAACAACAGTGGCAATGGCTGGAGAAAGAGCTCAGCAAGCCATCAGAAATTAAGTTAATTGCCAGTGGAATACAGGTCCTGCCCCCTTTATATCAGGGTCGTAATCGGAGTAACTATTGTGCCTATGGAGATGGTAAAAAGTTCGATCAGGCAATAAGTAACCTACAAGAATCCGACATGTCAGGTACCAGTTACGAATCCTGGGCTGAAGTTCCTCTGGAGCGTGAGCGCCTGCTCAGGTTGGTACAGAAGTCAATCAATGCAGGTAATGCAAAAGCAGTGATCTTCCTATCTGGTGACCAGCACTGGGGTGAGTTACTGCAAAAGGATATTCCTGCCAGTAATGAATATGGCGGCATGACCAGAGTTTATGAGGTGACGGCTTCCGGGTTTGGACAAAACTGGCCATATCACATCGAAAACCCGCTGCGTTTACCTGTCTATGCCGATACCAAAGGAGACGGTAACTACAACAAGCAGTGCAAATTCCCTGCTAAATATGCCGCGGTAACCTATCAGGGGTGTATTACCCGGGATCATGACAAACCCTGGTGTTACACCGAAGTCGATGAGAGTGGCAATGGTGTTAAAGGTGAATGGGGTAATTGTGCTGACAGTGGCGCGAAAATACCTACAGGTCAGGTTGGTGTTGTCAGTAAAGACATCGCAAACCTCACCACCAGTAACCGTCACTTAATCAATAAGTCTGGCAGTAACTATGGCATGCTGGATATAGACTGGCAAAAACGGACCATTAAGATGTCGATAGAAACAGCTGAAGAAGAAGCGGTATCGACTATCATTACATTTTAGGTCACACGAAAAAGTACGCTGATCTGCCACTGTAGGTCAGCTTCTTAACGCACTTACTTGACCACCTTCAGGCCCTGCCCTGTTGCTCTCGGCGCGTCAGGTATCGGTTGGTCCTTCGCCAGGGCCTTGAAAGCGCGTGCTCTATCATGAGCGCTTCGCACAGCATCACATTGTGCAATAATATCTTCTTCATCCAGCGCCTCACCCAAATCCATCACTATTCTGTATGCGGACTCATATAATTCTTGCCTGGTGTCTTCTTCAGCGCGAAAACGCGTAAAAAAATCCTGCACTTTTTGCTCTGCCCCATGTAATTGGGTGCCCTGAATACAGGCGCCTATAATAATACCGAGCATCAAAAAAATCGCCAAAGAGGTAAGAACGAGTAGCAACATGTTTAAGCCTCCTGCCGGATCCGGGTTTCCATAAATTTATAAAACGGATATTTGGCAACAATCAGCCACTCACACAGATTCGCAATCACAGTTGCGGGACCATATATAGAGTACAGCAGCTCATTCCCCAGATACCCTCTCAAGAGCAATTGGGCGGCATTTAATAACATCAGGAATAAAGTAATATACAGGCTATACCGTGCCACTCTGGTGAAATAACACCCTCTGATCACATGAAGCAGATACAAAGTGGCAGCATAAGCAGCGGTCGTGCACACGATCACAAAGTAATACAGCTTGATCACTAACTGATTATCCGCCTCTATGTCCAGCATGTATGTTGCTAGACTACCACTGATGGCATGAAAAACCAGTACAGCCAGCGCGGTTAAAAAACATGAATGCATTTTATGATCGGCAGGTGTTTTTAAACTCGACTTACCACCAAAAAATAAGCTAAAGCTATGTTTTCTGAAAGAAAAAATTACAAAAAGCACAACGATAAGTTCAAGAAAACGTATTCCCCACCCCGCCACGATGTAAAATTCATTCATGCTCAATCCTTTATATAAAAACTCTACTGACAACAATAAGGAGCAGAGTGGAGGGGCCGTGTAGGTTGGGCACCATCAGCTCCACCTCCACCGCCAAAGACTTCAGCTAGCTGTTCTTGTGATAAATTGATATCGGTTAACTGCTTAAGTTTTTTAGATTTCACACCTAAGCGATGACCATTTCGATTGATAGAAGCTTTCATGGGCTTTTCCTTACGTTTCTTTTTAAGATAGAACAGTCTTAGCCTCGTGCTGCTTTCATGTTAAACAAGCAAAACCAAACTTGCAAACCTAAATTAACACAAATGTAACCGAGAAACACTTTAGCCAGACCCTATTGACAAATACGTCAAAAAACTAAATTACCATGAAAATATTAATATTAAAGGTACTACTTTTAAATATCATGCGACAAAATGCAATTTAAAGCTGAAATGATCAATACTTAAGACGCTTACCTATGCAGTTCACCCACAGAGTGCTCTGCGAACCGGCTCAATCAGAACAGTGCCACTCGCAGTTCCTCTATTGTGGAATTAGCTCACACGCGCCATTGGCAAGAAAACCACCTTAAGCTTAAGGCCTTTTTGGATCGGCGCTACATTCGACTCTTCACCCGGTTGGTAGCCTGAGCGGTTGCGGGATCATCCGGCCAGAAGTGTTTTGGATAGCGCCCTTTCATTTCTTTTTGTACTTCACGATAGCTGGATTGCCAGAAATGGGCTAAGTCCTGAGTCAGTTGCAGCGGCCGCTGAGCGGGTGAGAGCAACTCCATCAGCACAGGTAAACGTCCTTCACATAACACCGGGCTGTGACTCATGCCGTATACTTCCTGCATCCTTACCGCCAGACGAGCGGGTCCATCAAGCTGATACTGAATACGTATATTTGATCCACTGGGCACCGTAATACGCTGAGGTAGCAACGCATTAAGACGCTGCTGCTGTGACCATTCCAGTGTACTTAACAAAGCAGCATAAAGATCGAGTTTTTTCAACTGAGGTAATTGCTTAATATTATCTAAATAGGGACCTAGCCAAGACTCAAGACGCATCAGCAAACTCTGTTCATCCTGAGCCCGAAACTCCTCAGGGTAGAGCCGCTGAGCCAGCGCCATTCGAGTTAGCAAGTCTTCACAATCTGCATAGGCATTAAAAATCAACAACCCTTGTTGACGCACCAGGGTTAACCAGGCTTGAGTGCGTAATGCCGTGTCGACCGGCCCCGCTGCGGGTTTTGCAAGATACACCCAATGACCGAGACAAATGCGGTGCTCGTGGACAAACTGCCCTGACTTTTGCTCAAACTCACACACATCCTGCTCAGTAAACAAATAGGGCAACGCAGCATATAACTGTTTAGGCTCAAATGCCGTTGCACTGAAGATTTGCAGCCCTTTGTGGCCGCCGAGATCGGCAATCGCCAGATAATTGGCATCCAGCCAGTATTCTTTGTGCGCATTCACCCCGGCACCATTGGCTAACACCCAGCCCTGCCCGCGACGTTTTGCCAGACGGTCGGGAAACGCAAGCGCAATTACGACTGGCAGATGTTCAATCGCCAGTTCCCCTTGTGCTTGCTGAAGTTGTGCCCGGCGCAACCAATATGACAGCTGCTGGCGAAAAGCCCCATGTGGTGTTGCCGCTTGTTGCTGCAATGCGATGCTCAACTCAGCCGATACTGACACCCGGCTCTCCAGCAGCGCGATAAAATAACAGCCCAGGCGGGTTATTCCCGGGTAATCGGCTTCAAGCATTTTTGACTTTAATAACATATGGCCGTATCTGGGGTCTGCGCCCAATGACTGAACTTGTTTACCCAGCACAGTGACGCGGTCACGGTCATCAATTAACTCCAAACTGCGTAACAGGGCTTGTGCTTTAGACAGCTGAGCCTCCGTTGGCGCATCCAGCAAAGCCAGTTCAGTAACCTCGCTGCCCCACACCTTGGCTTCCAACATCAGACCACTCAGATCACTACACAAAATATCCGCCCGGTCATGAGCATCGCGACGCTCAAACAAGGCCTTGCTACCCAAACGATATACCACCCCAGCCTCAATACGACCTGCACGCCCGGCACGCTGTACCGCTGAACTACGTGAAATGGACTGTGTCACCAGCTCACTGACACCCGTGCGCAAGTTGTAGTGAGCAGCCCGGCGCTTGCCGCTGTCCACAACAATGCGGATCCCCTCTATGGTCAGGGAAGTTTCGGCAACATTGGTCGTCAGCACCACTTTGCGCATGCCCGCCGGTGCAGGCTCAATGGCAGCCTGCTGAACTTGTTTGTCCTGATCACCTGATAGTGTGGCTAACATCAGCTCCGGCTGAGCACTGAAGGTATCTCGTAGTGCGTCTGAGACATAACGAATTTCTTTTTGTCCGGGTAAGAACACTAAGATGCTGCCGGTCTGCTCATTTAGGGCCTGGCGTACCATTGCCGGGATGTGTTCCAGCCAACGACTTTCATCTTTTAACGACACATATATTTCATCAATAGGAAAGCTGCGCCCATCAGAGCGTACCAGAGGACATGTCAGAAATTGTTGATACCGTTCACTATCCAGCGTCGCCGACATCACCAACACGTGCAGGTCATCGCGCAACGCCATCTGCGACTCCAGCGCAAACGCCAGCGCGGTATCTGCCGCTAAAGAACGCTCATGAAATTCATCAAAAATCAGCAGATCAACGCCATCCAGTTCAGGGTCAGCCTGCAGCAAACGCGTTAATGTACCTTCAGTGACAATTTCAAGCTGAGTGCGGGCAGAGACTTTGACCTCCTGACGGATCCGCAACCCCACACGCTCACCCACAGACTCGCCCAGCTGTGCGGCAAGAAAGCCCGCAATATTACGTGCTGCCAGACGCCTGGGCTCTAGCATAATGATACGCTTAAAATGCCCATCCAACATGAGCTGTAACGGCAGCCAGGTGGACTTACCAGCACCAGGAGGGGCCTGTAACAAAACACGGGGCTGCGTAGTTAATTGCGAGACAAGTTCATTGTAGACGGCCTGAATGGGTAGCGCTGAGCTCATTTTTACTGCTGTATTAAGTCCAATATAATGCTAGTTTATACTAATCCCACAAATTAAGTGACTCATTCTGACCTGCACATCACTCATACTCCAACTGCCCTACATCTTATCTGGCCTCATGTCTCTACATTGTTTTAGTTGCGTTTTCACAGTAAATGGGCGAGTTTACCCCATATAAGTAGATATCTAACGGAGTATGGTAAGATCATCCAAAAAGGGCGAACCGCTTCACTCAATGTGAACGGTCGCAAAATCAAAATCGGACAAGCATATTGCTCAAAGGACCTCATGACACCCAGTGCACACCTTATGATGAGCTGGCTATGCGGTGCCAGCACACAGACTACGAAACGTGAACGTATCCTCATTACTGTCGCTGGCTTAACCCCGGACCTGGACGGTGCAGGACTGCTTATTGACTGGCTCTCGGGGACAACCCGATACTATCAACAATGGCATCATATCTTTGGCCACAACCTGTTGTTTGCGATAGGTATTGCAACCTGTGCCGGATTGCTGGCACGTACCCGGCGAGGGTGCGTTTGGCTAATGTCGTTTATCGCCATCCATTTGCATTTATTCACCGACTTAATTGGTTCCAAAGGGCCTGATGGCTATCAATGGCCAATCCAGTACTTTTACCCATTCAACAACACCGGATTTACCTGGCAAGGACAGTGGGCACTGAATGCCTGGCAAAACCAGCTAATATGGTTGCTACTCTTACTGGTATGCATTGGCTATATAAAACGTAGCAACATCTCTTTCTTCGAGCTCTTCGGCGATAAATTGGATAGTGCAGCACGTGCACTGTGCACCAGATTATTGTCCAGATACACCAGACAGTGAGGCTCCGGCCCGGCGGAAATACGGGCAGAGACTTTGACCTCCTGACGGATCCGCAACCCCACACGCTCACCCACAGACTCGCCCAGCTGTGCGGCAAGAAAGCCCGCAATATTACGTGCTGCCAGACGCCTGGGCTCTAGCATAATGATACGCTTAAAATGCCCATCCAACATGAGCTGTAACGGCAGCCAGGTGGACTTACCAGCACCAGGAGGGGCCTGTAACAAAACACGGGGCTGCGTAGTTAATTGCGAGACAAGTTCATTGTAGACGGCCTGAATGGGTAGCGCTGAGCTCATTTTTACTGCTGTATTAAGTCCAATATAATGCTAGTTTATACTAATCCCACAAATTAAGTGACTCATTCTGACCTGCACATCACTCATACTCCAACTGCCCTACATCTTATCTGGCCTCATGTCTCTACATTGTTTTAGTTGCGTTTTCACAGTAAATGGGCGAGTTTACCCCATATAAGTAGATATCTAACGGAGTATGGTAAGATCATCCAAAAAGGGCGAACCGCTTCACTCAATGTGAACGGTCGCAAAATCAAAATCGGACAAGCATATTGCTCAAAGGACCTCATGACACCCAGTGCACACCTTATGATGAGCTGGCTATGCGGTGCCAGCACACAGACTACGAAACGTGAACGTATCCTCATTACTGTCGCTGGCTTAACCCCGGACCTGGACGGTGCAGGACTGCTTATTGACTGGCTCTCGGGGACAACCCGATACTATCAACAATGGCATCATATCTTTGGCCACAACCTGTTGTTTGCGATAGGTATTGCAACCTGTGCCGGATTGCTGGCACGTACCCGGCGAGGGTGCGTTTGGCTAATGTCGTTTATCGCCATCCATTTGCATTTATTCACCGACTTAATTGGTTCCAAAGGGCCTGATGGCTATCAATGGCCAATCCAGTACTTTTACCCATTCAACAACACCGGATTTACCTGGCAAGGACAGTGGGCACTGAATGCCTGGCAAAACCAGCTAATATGGTTGCTACTCTTACTGGTATGCATTGGCTATATAAAACGTAGCAACATCTCTTTCTTCGAGCTCTTCGGCGATAAATTGGATAGTGCAGCACGTGCACTGTGCACCAGATTATTGTCCAGATACACCAGACAGTGAGGCTCCGGCCCGGCGGAAATAATACCAATTTGCTTAATTAAGTGTTCTATTTTGAGGCGAGAAAATATAGTCGATAACAAGGCAAAAATTTTGCTATTTAGTTGTTCTAAATGAAAAATTTTTAACGCTGTTAGCGTCCTATTTACTCCTTCAAATAGACCAGGTATTAAGTGAAATTGGTATTAGTAAGAAAGAACAGCCATACTGGCTTGGTACTGATTTCGCCCAGATTCTTTGGCATTGTACAAAGCAGCATCAGCTTGCTCAATGAGCTTGGCCGGCGTAGTGGCCTTTGAACTGCCCGTGCAGGACAAGCCCACACTCACAGTGACAAAGTTATGGGGCGATGTTGGATGAGCAATGGCGAGCTTTGCCACACTTTGTACAACCTTAGAGGCAAATTCCTGCGCGCTATGTACTGATGTATCGGGCAACAACACCGCGATTTCTTCACCGCCATAACGACACACCAGATCGACCGGGCGCTGAGTGCACAACGACACTTGTCGGGTCACGTCTTTCAGCGCTTTATCTCCTTCAAGGTGCCCCTGACTGTCATTGAATTTTTTAAAGAAGTCGATATCAATAAGCAATAATGCCAGTGGCACTCGCCGACGCAGGCTATCCTTTAACAGGCGATCAATTTCAATATCGAAAAAACGGCGATTATATAGCTCTGTCAGACCATCGACGAAGGATTGGTTGGTGAGAATGTCCGCCTGTACTTTGTACTTCAGATGGGTGGAGATCCGTTTAACCAGCGTACTGGCAACTAATGGCTTCTCTATGAAATCGACGGCGCCTGCATCCCAGCACTTTTCCTGTACCTGGGGTTCCTGGCTTGCAGTAATAAAAATCACGGGGATATCAGCCAAGTCAGGGGTTGATTTGAGCTTTTTGCAAGCCTGTAGTCCGGACATGCCTTCCAGGTTGATGTCCATGATGATCAGGTCGGGTTTAATTTTGTGGCACACTTTTAAGGCAGTTTCAGCACTTTCAAAACTCACCGTGCGACAAACAGGCTTTAATATCGCACTCACCAACTTGCGGATCGCTTTCGCATCATCCACCACCAATACCGTACAACTCTCGATACTGTGCACAATTTCAAACATCGAATTCCATCCCGTTTACCCAGGGTTATGCCACTTAACACCCACACTAAGACAGGTCTGACAGCCTGAGTTAATTAACGAGGGTACTACTATCATAGCTCATTATAGGAATTTCAGCCGACCCGCCATCCTATTGGGTTGCGGTGCATGTGCTGAAATCACCTGCCAAAGCACTTTTTGTTCTATTGGTTTTGCGATATAGCCATCAAAACCTGCATGCTGATACTTTTGCCTGTCTTCGGTTAACACATTAGCAGTCAGGGCTATCACTGGCAATGCCGGGTGCTGCTGTTTTATAAGTTTACATGCCTCGACGCCATCCATCACTGGCATCTGGATATCCATTAACACAAACTCCGGGCACTGCTGCGCCACCTGCTCGACAGCCTCTTGACCGTTCCATACCATTGTGATGTCTGCATTACACTTATTCAGCAACGCGCGAACCACCAATTGGTTAATCTCATTGTCTTCTGCAACTAACACCCGTACGCCGGTTAGATCAGGAAGCGCGATCCCATCCTCGGACAACTCGGCCTGCGACTGTGCGCTTTTCTCAAGTGGCAGGTACACCGTAAAAACACTGCCCACGTTTTCCATACTTTGCACCTCAATGGTGCCCCCCATCAGTTCAACCAGAGAATGCGTAATGGATAGCCCCAGCCCGCTTCCCCCAAACTTGCGAGTCGTGGACTTGTCGGCCTGCTCAAAACGCTGAAACAGCCGGCCTAATGCTTCTTTACCGATACCCACGCCTGTATCGCGCACACTAAACACCACACCGGGTTCGCCCTGCACCTCCTCGATTTCAAGGTCCACTCCCCCTTTTTGAGTAAATTTAATCGCATTAGAGATTAAGTTGAGGAGTATTTGTCGAACCCTGACGGCATCCCCCTCCCAGCAGGCATGACCAGAATGCTCAACGACACTCAAATAAATCCCTTTCTGGGTGGCCACAGCCTGTAAGTCTGTCTGAATATGGCTGATCAATTCCGTCAAATTGAATGGCCGTACCTCTAATGAGAGTTTCCCTGCCTCAATCTTAGAAAAGTCCAGAATATCATTGATGATGGTGATTAATGCCTTGGCCGAATAAGTGGCTTTATCCAGATACTCCCTGGCTCTGCCAGACAGTGTCTCCTCACTCAACAGCTGTAAAGTACCGTACAAGCCATTCATGGGCGTGCGTATCTCATGGCTCATATTGGCCAAAAATTCTGATTTGGCCCGCGTTGCATGCTCGGCCACTTGCTTCGCTTCCGCCAGTGCCTGTTCATGCTCCAACTGTTCAGTCAGGTCGTAAGCAACCCCCAAAAAGCCAACCAACTTACCATGGTTGTCCTGAAGGCGCGATACACTCAGGCGCACCGGCGTCAATTGCATACTCTTTTTGACATAAGTCCAATTGTTTACATCGTTTTTGCCAAGACGTGCTTTTGCGACAAAAGCTTCAAAACCGGGCTCTACAGGGTAACCCAGCTCTGCCGTTAACTGTTCAGCGCGCTGTGCCACTTCCAGTTCCAGATGAAACACTGCGGGTGTACATTTACCTATCATCTCTTGCGCTTTATAACCCAAGAGCTTCTCCGCCGCAGGGTTAAAAACCGTGATCACTCCCTGAACATCGGTTGCTATCACTGAGTAGGTCGCACTGGCTAAAATGCTGCGCTGTAATACCCCCACTTGTTCTATTTCAGCTGTTCGTGCAAGCACTTTTTGTTCCAGCACCGCATTGGCCTCTGACAGGGCTTTTTCCCGTGTTTCAGATAAATCCAGCTGGTGTGCTTTAGACTGGTGCACGCGTAATATCAGCAGCTGTACGCAAAACACCACCAGCATTAATGCCAGTGTGACCATCACGGCTTCTCGCACCGCTCTGTATTGACTCGGTAACCCCAGTGCCTCAATGTAATTTGTGGTGGGGCTGAGCTCCAACCGCCAGGTTCTGCCATACAGCTGGCTGACACTGTGAACGCGATATTGACTCAGTTCTGCTTGCAGCTCTCCGTGACTAAAGAACAAAGTGCTATTCTGACGGTCGACATCCCTGACATTGAGGACCAGGTTACGCTTAATTCCTTTCAGCGAGTCCAGCACTTCATCAATGAGGATCGGGCTGTAACTCCAGCCTGCAAGGTGAGCCATACGCTCCGTGGAATTTTTAGGGATATCGTTTTGTGTATACACTGGCATAAGTATCAAAAAGCCATGCTGCGCTTTTTGATTTGCCTGTACTAAGGTGATTGGCGCAGTTAATGTAACTGCAGCGCGTCTGGCGGCTTCAGTCGCCGCAATCCGACGCATAGCTTCTGAGCCAATGTCCAGGCCTACTGCCTGCTTGTTACGCGATTCAGGCTCAATAAACTGGATCACATACAGGCTTTGTTCATGTGGTGTTATTTGTTTAATGCTAAACTGCTTATCAGGCCTTTGCTGTCGGGTGCTCTGAACAAACTCCGCTTTGCTTTCAGTGGGAACAAAGCGAATAAACCCAAACCCTCGCGCCCCCGGGAACTCTCGTTCGTGATAGCGACTGCTTGTGTATCGCTGCATACGATCGTAAGTAAAGTTCTGCGCCCCCACTGTCTGTATGGCACCGCGCATTCCCGCCAGTCCATAACGATACAAGGCCATTCGCTCTTCCATCGCCTGAGTAAGACGGGTCAGATCATCTGCCATAGCACCTTTTATTCGAGCATCAATACGTTGCAAATGAGATTGGTGACTATACCAACCACCCAGGGCGCCCAGCACAATGACAAGCAACAAAGGCCAAATAAGCTGCCAGAGAGGTCTGTTTTCTCTTAGTGCGCCATCTGGGGGTTTTATCACATCACTCATCTTAGTCTGGTCCGCCGTCTGGTTATTTGCATATGCAGATAACTCCCTGCTATCGCGTCATTGCGCATTAACTCTCGTTACTTCTCTTCGGCACGGCCGAGGCTTCAAATACCTCATTCTGGAGCGCCTGTTCAAGCGCCTGAAACTGATCAGATATGCGTTCCACCAAAGCAGGGTAATCCGTACCATCTTGCTGATCCGCCTTCTCTTCCAGCTTAGCCAGTAACTGGGTTAGCCTTTGAGCACCTATATCACCACTTTGTCCACGCAATGCATGGCTGATCTGTTTGACCTGAGCATGAGCAAGCGCATCGCAGTGTTCTTTCAGTGCTAATAGCTTCTCTGACGCAGCGTCATAAAACAGCCTGCAGATTTGCTGATACAACTCAATGTCACCCTGCAATCGTTCGATGGTGCCACTCACATCAAGTACTTGGCCCGATAAATCCGATACCATTTGTGCTTGATTTGATGCACTCTGACTCTCTGTTGCTTGTGAAATATCGCTGTCAGGCAAACTATGCGTTTGACGTTCATCCGATTTTTGATATGACATAAACTTAGACAATACATCAAACAGCAGCTTGGGCTGTATGGGCTTGGTCACGTAGTCATCCATACCAGCCGCCAGACAACGCTCCCGTTCCCCCGACATCGCATTGGCTGTCATTGCAATCACCGGAATATGGCGAAAAGATTCACCTCCCTTTCCTTCTCTGATCAAGCGCGTCGCCTGATACCCATCCATTGTTGGCATATTACAATCCATCAACACAGCAAATACCGGCTGGCTGTTTTTTTCAAAGTTAAGCAATGCACTCAAAGCTTCATGGCCTGATTGATATGTCACCACATCCGCATCGATGCCATGCAGGATCCCCCGGGCAACTTCTCGGTTAATTTGGTTATCATCCACAATCATCACTGTCGCACCGCTGAGGTCACTATGCGCATGATGTTGTATGTTAGGGACATGCACCTGGTGCTGATTTTTAAGCATCTTTTCAATCGCATTCTGATCAAATACCGACAGAAAATGACCCAAACGAATAGGCTTAACCAGTTTCGCCAAACACCCCGGAGCGATATTTTGTTGGGAAAATTCACTGTACAGCACGATAGTGCGAGCATATGCCGTGGTATCAGTCAGGTTTTCAATATGCGGATGATTATGATCCACAACCAGATACTCTCCGTTGCGCTCCACCAAAGTACCACCATATTTGGTAATGACATGTGAAAGGAAAGTACGCTCCCGCCCGTCATCCACATGCAGCTCAAACCGGTACCCATCCAACAGGTCATTGTGAGGTTTAGCCTTTGCTGTATCCAAAGCAAACGGTAAGGTAAATGAAAACTTGCTGCCAATGTTCTTTTGCGACTCAAAGCCAATTTGCCCACCCATCAACTCACAGAGGTTTTTACAAATTGACAAGCCAAGTCCTGTGCCACCAAACTCAGCGCTGATACCGCTGTCTTCCTGGGTAAAGGCAGAGAAAATCTTATGGTGGTTATTTTTATCAATCCCCACCCCGGTATCTTCCACGGCCACCGTCAAATATATCTTGCCTGCATCTTCTGTCGTCTCTGCCCGCACGCAAACACAGCCTTTGCTGGTAAATTTTATGGCATTGCTCACCAGGTTAAAGATGACCTGTTTGATCCGGCCTGCATCTCCTACCAGTTCAATAAAATCAATATCTGCAACATCAACCACCAAAGTAAGCTGCTTTTCATACGCTTTTAAAGAAATGGATGTCACAACATGCTCCACCACGGAAATGGGGTTAAGCGGCTCTTGCTCAAGCTCTAGTTTGCCCGCTTCGATTTTAGACAAATCTAGAATGTCGTTGATAAGAGAAGCCAGCGTTGAAGAACTGGTTTCTGTCATTTCCAGATACGATAATTGATTCTTGGTCAGCGGCTCTCGGCGGATCAGGTTGAGTGTACCCAGAATACCATTGAGCGGGGTGCGCATTTCATGGCTGATGGTAGAGATAAAGGCGCTTTTAACCGCAGACGCTTTGACCGCTTTGGCTTTTTCGGCCTCCAACTCCCCGGTGCGCTCTTTAACCTGCCGCTCCAAGCTTTCATTCGCACTTTTTACCTGCTGCTCACTGAGCTTTTCTTTTGTTGTATCACGACCAAACAAGGTAACCCCGACCAACTGGTTATCCGGACCTCGCACCGGCGAAACTTTGAAATTCACATGCCGAACTTCATCCTGTACGGTGTAGTGCTCGTACCAGTCAGTATCCTTGGGTGCTCCCTCGCTCTTAAAATAGCACACAGCGCCCTGCAAACGGTCCATAGGCAGCTCAATCAAATCGGTAATATTGTGCTGTCGCTCACTGGCCGCGAGACTGGGAAATATCAACAAAGACGCACTGTTATATGTCTGTACGTTAAGCTGTGTATCAAAGCTGATAATGGGCTCGTCCGCACCATCAATAATCGATTCATAGACGGCTTTATCTTCCTGATAGCGCTCACGATTACGATAGAAAACAACAATGCCGCCCATAAATAACAGTAATACTAAGGTCACCACGGCTAACAGCATATAACTCGACAAGCGTCGTTCATTTAGCAATGCCGAGGACTGTTGCGGGAGCGCAATTGCCGTGATAAACATCTCATGCCCCGGGCCCTGATAACCGCTATTCAGCTCTTGCTGTATCGCGACCTGAAGGGTATCTGTGCCGTGCTTATACACCCCATCAACACGACCCTTGGCAGTACTGTGTAATTTGAAATCATCGTCGAACATGCGCGGTCTGCCCAGATCCCGGGTGTAATGAAACACAGTATCAGGTCCGTAGATATAATGCCCCTGATGGTCAGTCAGGTAATACTCACCCGTGTCACTGTCCAGCAATTCGATTAACTGCTTCGCACTGGAGTTGAGCACCAACAAGCCAAACAGGTCGTTGTCGGCATCAAACAGAGGCATGGCAATACGCAAAACCGGGGTAAATGGTCGTTGCACTTTGTTATTTTCAAAATTCAGGGAAATACGCGATGCAAAGTGCATTTCTTCAGACAAGTCCAGAGTTTCCTGAACATAATCTTTATGCGATTTGTCCTGCAACTTGGCTTCGGGGATCCGCTCTACTTTGCCCCGGCGCCGATCAACCCGGACAAACTCACGACCGTCCGGCATGATGATACGCAACTGCAATAACTCAGCATTGTTATGGATCAGAGACCTAAAAATGGTCGCAATGCGAGATTTCCACAAATCAATGGGCTGGTTATCCTGTGGATCGACCCCATTATTTTTCAGTGCACGGGCAATGCCCGGAAAAGGTGGTGTATCTTTTAGAAAGTGCAAATAGCTTAAATCTGCCCGGTAACGCCGCTCAAATTGCTCTGCGATATGTGCTGCACTCTGCCTGAGCTGGTTTTCTACTTCAAACTGCACTTCTCCTTGCAACTTGCGTTCGAAGAAAATCAAAGCCAACACTATCATCAACAACAAACATACGCTGAAAGCGCCCGCAAACCAGCGCGTTTGCTTATTTTTTTTAACAGACAGAATCCCTATCATATATGACCTTTTAACCCAGCAGACGAGTTTTTGGCGGCTCTCAAAGTGTAAGACCGCAACCACCCCACCAAAATGGTATGCATATGCAAACTATAGCCTATGCAACCGGCATTACAGGGCCACAGTCATTTTTTTTCAAGAAAAGCTGAAAAGCCCTGACACTCCACGATATTTCCACTCACAGATAGGCCGCCAACATACACTCCACTCCCTAAGCTTGGTCTTTGCCGGGGGAGTGCGTCAGTGCATACTTAAATGCGCTCTGGCTGTCCATGGGCCTGGCATAAAAATAGCCCTGTGCTACGTCACATTTGAGTGATTTGAGCTCGCTGACCTGGGAGTCTGTCTCTACGCCTTCGGCCACCAGCTTGAGGCCAAGGGAGCGCGCTAGTAATACGATTGTCTGTACAATGCCAAAATGATGCTCGCCTGCTGCGATATCTTGTATGAATGATTTATCGATTTTAAGTACATCCAGAGGAAAAACTTTTAGATAGGACAAGCTGGAATAACCCGTTCCAAAATCGTCAATGGCGATCGTAACCCCCATGTCAGCCAGCTCAGCGAGTTTGCATTGCACTTGTTCAAAACTCTCAACCAGCGCACTTTCTGTCACTTCCAGTTCTAACTGCCGACTCGGTAACTTATGCTTCTCCAGGCACCTTGCAACCTGATCGACAAACAGAGCATGCTTCAGTTGCTGAGACGACACATTAACACTGACTTTAAGCGTCACCCCCTGATCCAACAAACGACGTCCGAATGCACAACTTTTTTGCAAAACTTGTTCACCCAATTCGTCGATTAAACCGAGCTCTTCGGCCAGCGAAATAAACTCCTGAGGCGCAACCAGTGTGCCTGATTTTTCTTTGAGCCGCGCAAGGGCTTCGAAACCACACACGCAACCGGAGTCAATGGCAATCTGAGGCTGAAAAAACACCGTTAACGCGTCTGCATCCAACGTTTCACGCAACAACAACTCCAGCTCATGCCGTTTCATTAACTCAGCTTCAAGCTCCTGAGAAAAAAAACACACCGTATTTCGACCCTGGTTTTTGGCCCGATACATAGCGACATCAGCATGGCGCATCAGCACCGCTTCTTCGTGGGCATCCAACAATGACATGCTCACACCTATGCTGACTGAAATCTGATACTCTTTTTGCTCAAGCAGAAATGGTTCTTTAAAACTGGCAATCAGGTTGTTTGCTACAACCGACACATAACTGGCAGAGCGAACCTCTTCTAACAGCAAAACGAACTCATCTCCTCCCACCCGCGCCAGTGACGCATTGGGATCAATCACCGACTCCAGTCGCTTCGCGACCTTCTTAATCAGTTCATCGCCTAAATGATGGCCCAGCGCATCATTGATATATTTAAAGTGATCTATATCTATCAATAAGACAGCTATGTGCATATTCGATATCCGGGCACTGGCTATTGCATGTTGCAACCTGTCGTGAAGGAGTACCCGGTTTGGCAGGCCAGTCAGCTGGTCATTGTTGGTTAAGAAGTTCATTTGCACTGCCATCGCAACCGACTCACTCACATCATGAAACACCATCACCGACCCTAATACCGTCCCGTCTTCACCACGAATAGGTGAAGCAGTATCTTCGACCCGATATATCTGACCATCTTTGCTGTGTAATTGACAGTTTAAGGCCATTGCCACGTTGCGCTTTTCGGTAAGTGCTCTTCTGGCAGGATTGATTGATTCGCTCTGCGTGGTGGCGTCACGTAAGTCCATCACAGCTTCAATCGGTGAGCCCAGGGCATAACTGGCCGCAATACCGGTCAAGCGTTCCGCCACCGGGTTCATATAACTTACGTAGCCTGCTTTATCTGTGGCGATAACGGCATCACCGATCGAGTTGAGCGTCACCTGAAAGAGCTCTTTCTCTCGCAATAATGACTCTGTGGTACTTTCCAGTGCATCCTGATAAGCCACGATCGCCAGCTGGTTATAAACCCGCATACGACAGGTTTTCAGGTCTATCGGTTTCGAAATATAGTCAGCACCGCCTTCAGTCAGAGATTTGAATTCTGTATTGGGGTCACGACTTGCAGTAATAAAAACAATTGTGTAGTGGGCTGTTTGCGGGTCACTTTTCAGTGTGCGGCAAATATCCACGCCATTGTATTCGCCCATGTCGATATCAAGCAAAATCACATGGGGTTGGATCTCTTTAATCAGCATCAAAGCATAGCTGGCTTCAGAGGTGGAGAACACCTCGCCTAAGTCACTTACGGCTTTTTTGATGATCAGTATGCTACTGGGGTCATCATCGACGATCAGTATTCTCGCATTGTCGGGCAAGTTCAGTCTCACGTGCAAACCTTCCACATTTCCTTAATCTAATCAGCATAGACCAAGCCGGGGTGTTTTAAACTGAGCCGCTTAATTATTTAAATACTTTATCATTAGAAACTATGCAAAATGCCACCACTAACCCGCAAGCTGAGTACTGGTGACGGTAAACGTTTCCATATTTTGCTGCAGTTGCTCAAAGGTCATAGCCAATGGCTGAGCGGGTAATTTCAGCCCTACCCAGGCATTGCGCCCGCCATTCTTTGCACGATACAAGCAATTATCAGCCAGTTCCAGTACCTGCTCCCAGCTCGCAAGCTGCGCATCAGCCAGGCGTAAGGGATACGCGGCAAAACCAATAGAGCAAGTACAGCTCAGCGGTTGTTCATCGTGACTAAACACACACTGCGCCACAGCATTGTGGAGCCTTTCAACAACCTGCTGTGCTGTTGTCATGTCTGTCTGAGGCATTACCAGCAAAAACTCTTCGCCGCCCCAACGTACCAACTCATCCTGTGCCCTGAGCTGACTCGTGACCACCTCTGCAAATTGCTGTAACACCACATCACCAGTGGCATGACCATAACTGTCATTGATCTGTTTAAAATGGTCGATATCTATCAGGCAAAAAATCGTGCTCTGCGACACATCCTGGGATTGCACGAGTAATTTGTCTGCCGCGCTAAAAAAGTAATGGCGGTTGTGCAAGCCTGTCAGGCTGTCTGAATAACTGAGCGCCTGCAATCGACGATTTCGCTCATCCAGCTCAGCGGTTCTCTGTTTTACTTGCTCTTCCAGTAATGACAAATAACGCTTGTTCTGCCAACGCCAATATAAGAATCCCAACAATGCCAACGCCAGAATAAGCAACAATGCACCACGTTGCTGCGCGAGGCGTGTATTTTCCAAAATTTGTTGGTGACGGAAAATCTCTTGTGCCTGTATCGCATTATCTTTTTCCAGCAAACTCAACTGCTGTTTTTGTGTGGCCAGCGCGTACTGCGACTCCAGTTGCAACAACTTATTGTTGCGTTTTTGAAAGTTGAGTGCATCTTTGCTCAGGGCATAGCGCTTCAGATATAAATGCGCCTGCTGGTAGTCACCCAGCTGGACATAAGCATTGGACAACACAAACTGCAAATCAGCCTGCTCTTCTAAGAACCGGGTTGTAAAAGTTTCCATTAACGCAGGCATTGCCGTACCAAGTGTTTTTTGAAACTCTCCGGCCTGCAACCAGGCCATGGATTGCAGCAAGTTAAACCGGATCCGCATGCGCTGATTACGAATGAGAATGTTACTTTGAGCAACCTGATTGAGGATAGGCTGTGCCCGCTGATAACGGCCCAGTTTTAGCAATGCCCAGGCCCTGACCAGCAGCAGTTTATCAAGGAGTTCTGGCGTGCCGGTTACCACCAGGTCTTCCGTATGCAGGGCCGCAACGGCTTGATGATAACTCCCCAGCAAAACATACAGGTAGCCTTGCCATAACCTGTGTGCCAATAATAATCGGTGAGCCACATAGGGCGTTGCCTGAGCCTTGTTATGCAGCTGATCAATCAGCTGATCTACATCATCCAGTGAGCGTTGTGCATAGTTATAGCGCTCAAGGTCCATTTCTAATCTGGCAATGGCTAATCGGCTTTGCGCCATCAGCGCCAGATCCTCACGCTCGACAGCCAGCTGTAATGCATCGTTATGCAACACCAGGCTTTGCTGATAGTCGCCATATTGCTGGCGGATCTGCCCCTCCAGTAATAAGGTTTGTGCGACAATTTCCAGCGCATCAATCGCCTGAGCGTCGCGCCGCAACGCTCTGAGTTCAGGGAGCATCGACAGGTCAAAATCACTTTTCAGTGTTTCGTTCAACCCGGCCAGCGACTTTTCCAGCTGCTCAGGAGAAGCAAGCTCAGTGGCCATAACAGATACGCTGAGAAACAGGCCTAACAACCAAAATATAGGCGCACCGAACCGGATCATGGTCTGGACTCCTGCGGCAGCATGGCACGATTAATGACAGCCCAATCTTGTACCTTACGATTAATAAAGCCAGACTCCGTCAACGCTTTGTGGATCACTCCCCGACGCCTGAGCTCTTTCAGGCCCCGGTTCAGCGCGGCAAAAATCTGGGCCCCTTCGGGGTGACGTTTGCTGACGATAAAGTGACGTGAATCAGGCAACACCATTTTTACCCCTTCAATGGGCACGTAATCCCGGCCTTCAAACACCAACTGCAAAGATTCGCTGACACTGAAATTGACCAACATGCCATCGACGATGTCAGTTTCCACCATGTTCAGCATACTTTCCCAGGGACCGATGAAGCTCACCAGATTCATGTTGCTATTTGTCAGGGCGTGCCAGTCTACCCGCCAGCGAGGGTTGGCCACCAGCGTGAGCTGCTCCAGCCCATCTTGTGTGGTCTGATGCAATGCCTGATTACGCTTTGCCACATATATACCGGCTTCATACTCACCAAATTTTACGACTGGATCACTGACATACACAGAGCCACGATAATTAATGACATCTTCATGCCAAACAGTGCGTGCCAGGATCAGACTTTCTCCGGCAACCATGTCTGTGAATTCAAGAATATTGACTGAGGGCTTAGGATTGAAAACCACCTCACGGGTTTCCCCGCCAAGAAACAACGCTTGTTGCAATAACACCATCTCAATGATCTCGATATGAGACCCCTGCGTGGTTGGGCGAAAGTCAGTGACATCAAGCACCGAGCGCCCTTGTAGAAATGCTTGATAACGCTGAGAAAAGTTCTCACTGCTAATGATATCAACAACCAAAGGGTTGTGGGCTTTGGCACATTGCGACACTACAAGCAATAACAACACCAAAAACTTCATTTGCCTCCCCAGCACACAAATCACGCACAGTGTGCCTTAGTATACAGGAAGGCACGAACATAAGTTAACCTGACAATAACAAAAAACCAGTACAATGCAGTAAAAACTGCGTACAAATCGCAATTATTGAAACAATAATAAAGAGTTACAGGAGATAAAAAAACGTCACTTAAAAGTCTGGGGTTGTGGTGTAACAAGAAACTCAGGTCAATTCCGGGCCAGGAAAATAAAAGGCCTCATTGAGGCCTTTAGAGATATAGTGACAAATACACGTTTTACCGGGTAGGTAAATATCACTCAGTCCCCTTTGCCAGCGGCCCAAATCTAACCAGGCTATCAGGGTGTGGTGTGGCTTCTGGCATGTTCAATACGTTCTTGCAGGCTTGGGTGAGTAGACAGGTACTTTAACCAGCTTTGCGATTGCTCTTCATCAAGCGGTACCAGTGACTCCAGAGCCTGTGCAAAGTCTTCGCCGCTGTAGCCCAGACGCTCAAGCTGCATCAAGGCATAGTTGTCAGCCTCCCACTCCATATTTTGTGAGAACTGCAGATCCATCAAAGCACTGCCCGACCCAAGCACCACCTCAGCAACTATGTCCATATCCCCCACCAACATCGCAATCGCAATACTGGCAACGGCGGCCTGAGATGCCAGACGTACACTGTGCATACGCTCTACATGACCGATTTCGTGCAATAAAATCGCCCTGAGCGCCTCAGGGTGATCGGCCAGGCGTCGTGCCAGTTCATCGGTTACCACCACCTGACCATGAGGCAAAGCAAAAGCATTGGCGCCAAAATGATCTGAGCGATACACATCAATGCGGTACTTCTCTGCCGACAGACCAAGCTGAGAAACGGTGTCGTGCCACAAAGTAAAAACGGCTTGCTGCTCTTGCGCTGAAAGTTCACTGGGCGACAACACAGTGCGCTCGATAAGCACCATAGATTGCTGGCCCATTTGCTCAACAACCGTATCAGGCATGGCCTGCACGGCAGTCACAGCAATGCCTGGGACCAGTTTAAATAGCAAGGCGTAAAGTAGTACAGGCGTAGCAACAAGCGCACATAGGATAAGCGCCAGGTTACTTTCCAGGCGCGCCAGCAACGCACTTTTACGTTGCTGAAATGGCCAGCGGTAGGCAACATCATGGGGGACGAAGCGTGCGCCATCTGCAAAAGTCAGCTCGCTGGCCTGCCCTGGCAGATGAGCGGCTACATTAAGCGCCGTTTGTGTACTTTCAAACACACACTCATCCTTTGCATAAATAGCAATGTGCTCATCACTCAGCCGGGCATAGGCTTCCTGAACCCGACTGCTGTTAGGCAGATAAAAATATCCTTTAATCATCAGGTCAGCGAAATATCAACGTCAAATACATTCGCAGCTTCCTCGGCGAAAGAAGAGTCAGCTTGCTGCGCATTATCCAGCACCTGATCAGCACCTGGCAGTAACACAACCTGAGTGGCCCCGGCCAGTGCCTTGACTTTACGTACTTTAGCCCAGGGGAAAGCCAGACCCGCGGTCAGTACAATTGCAGCAGCGTTGGTTGCCAGAATAAGTGCATAGCGCTGCGGCTGCAAATTCGATTTAAACTCAGCCACATCTTCAATCTGTGCGTTATTCAAAATATGATTACGGATCTGCGCCTGATAAATACCTTGCAATGCGGAAATCACGAACAAATACAAAGGAACAATCAACACCAGGACAAACTGGCTCGATCCAATGTCATCTGGATTCATGCCAACACCCGTTACCAGGCTCAATACAATACCCAATGCCACCAGCATAAGTATGCCCAGCAGTACGACCAACAATGCTGCTTTATAGTATGCTTTGCCCTGCAACTGCACATGGACCGGCTTGTCACCGTAGCGAATATTGCTGTGAATATACGCGTCTATGCGCTTTAACACCCAGGGCATCAACAAATATAGCGTGAAAATACTGAAAAATGGCAGCACCACAAAATTCACCATTGCTTCGCCAAAGTTGCCTTTGAACGCAAAGCGAATATTACGATAACGGGTCATGCGCATACTAAACTTCAGACCCTGATTGATCATCCAGGGTACCAACAGTGCCAAAGCCAGCGCTAATAGCGCGCCCACAAGTGGAAAATAGCCAGATACCACACTGTAGATAACAAACAAGCCGACGGCGAGCAAACGGCCTTTTAGGATCTGAATCGGCGTGGCCAGATAATCAAAGCGATGTCCGTCCAGTACAGTATGACCGTAGAAATATTGCTTGGTACGCACCGTTGCCCAGGCAGAGTAAATACCCAAGGTCAGCAACGTCAGTAAGATATTGACAATCCAGATCCCAAAATACTCTTTGGCATTGCCAGTGAATTGCAGTTGAGATGGCGCAATTTGACTGCCCGGTTCGGCAGCAGAAGGAGTAGAAGTCGAGTCCATTGTTGGCTTCCTTTTTTTCATTATTATATGTTTTCACACAATTGATGTATTCACGGGAGTGTCCCCATGGAAACTACGGGAAAATACACCACCACACGCGTCAGTGCAATGCATAAAAAGCAAAACGCCGACGTAACTTATCAGTCACCTCGGCGTTCAGTATTGATTGGTGCTGCTGTATTACTTAGCAGACACGAGTCAACCAATTGATAAAGTGACGCGCTTCGCTGCCACTCGAAAATTGCGTTTGTTTGCGGCCTGAGCCATCTGCAAAAACGACTTTTGATTTGTTGACCGAAATTGAGCGAATTGGTTGCTCAACACGGATCTCTGTTCCGTTGTATGTATAAGACATAATAAAACTCACTTTTATAATGCGCAGCCTGTCGGCTATCGCTTTAAACAATAAACGAGCTTTATGACAGTTTGATACCACACCTGAAAAATCTGCGATCAATTTTTCGACACTTTGGAGCCAACAAACTGACGCGCGCTTCAAAGGAAATGGTACTGGCGATCTTAATAGCTGCATTCACAACGACCCCGGTGGGGTAACTGCAGTGGTATATCGCCTGACTATAATAAGCTCTACTTCTTAATTTTTAATGCGGGCTTACTGGATCAAGGCAAGAGGGCATTACTTCTATGACGCTTTAAATAAGAGGTTATTTAAAGCAAGAGAGCAATAATAACGAAATAATAAACAAATGCAAGAAAAATGGTTGTTTTTTTGGCTAGAAGTAAGGGCCTATCGGCCCTTACTTTCTATTGTCCACTATTGTGGCTCATATCCTAAGTTAGGTGACAGCCAGCGTTCGGCTTCAGCTAACGTCATATTACTGCGTTTGGCATAGTCTTCAACCTGATCTTTCTGGATAGCCGCCACCGCAAAATACTTAGAATCTGGGTGAGAGAAATACCAGCCAGATACCGCAGCACCAGGCCACATGGCATATGAGCTGGTCAGTTTCATACCAATGCGGTTTTCCACATCCAGTAGTTGCCAGATCTTGTCTTTCTCAGTGTGCTCAGGGCAAGCAGGATAGCCAGGTGCAGGTCGGATCCCCTGATAATTCTCACGGATCAGCTGCTCATTACTGAGATTTTCATCACTGGCAAAACCCCAATGCTGTTTACGAACCTGTTCATGCAGGTATTCCGCAAAGGCCTCAGCCAGACGATCTGCAACCGCTTTTACCATGATCTTATTATAATCATCCTGCTGCTGCTCGAATACATCCGCCAAATCATCCTCTTCCAGACCCCCCGTAACGGCAAACGCCCCAAAATAGTCCGGCGTGCCTTTTGGCGCAATATAATCTGCCAGACAGTAGTTAGGAAAATCGGTTTTCTCGGTCTGCTGGCGCAGCTGACATGAGCGCAGCAGTACTTCCTTACGACTTTCATCACGATAGATTTCTATGTCGTCCCCTACCCGGTTGGCCGGAAACAGACCTATCACACCGAGCGGTTGCAAGCTGCCTTTGGCTGTTAACTCATCCAGCATAGCGTTCGCATCAGCAAAGAGCTTTTTCGCTTCTTCGCCCACGACTTCATCTTCCAGAATACGCGGATATTTACCCGCCAGGGTCCAGGTCATGAAAAACGGCGTCCAGTCTATGTATTCACGTAAAGTGGCAATACTGACATCTTTAAACTCAGTAATACCGAGCTTTTTAGGCACAGGCGGGGTGTAATTGTCCCAGTCCAGCTTAACGGCGTTGTCTCGTGCACGCGCCAGCGTTACCGGCTTAGAACGAGGCTTTTTACGCGCCTGTTGTTCACGTACCTTGACGTATTCACTGGCAGTTTTTTCCAAAAATACCGGTTTTTGTGTGGCACTAAGCAGGCTGGAAACCACACCCACCGCACGACTGGCGTTGTTGACATAAACGACGCCCTTATCATACTGCGGCTCAATCTTAACTGCGGTATGTGCCTTCGACGTAGTCGCACCGCCAATCAGCAATGGGATCTCAAAGCCACGACGCGTCATCTCTTTTGCCACGTGCACCATTTCGTCCAGCGAAGGCGTGATCAAGCCCGACAAACCAATAGCATCGGCATTTTCATCAATGGCCGTTTGCAGGATTTTCTCTGCCGGCACCATCACGCCTAAATCTATAACTTCGTAGTTATTACACTGCAGCACCACACCGACAATGTTTTTACCGATATCATGAACATCACCCTTTACCGTGGCCATGATGATCTTACCGTTGCTCTCCCCAGCCTGCTTCTCAGCTTCAATATAAGGGTCCAGATAGGCCACCGCACGCTTCATCACACGTGCAGACTTCACCACCTGGGGCAGGAACATTTTACCGGCACCAAATAAATCACCGACCACATTCATGCCGTCCATCAAAGGACCTTCAATCACTTCAATCGGTTTGTCGAACGTCTGGCGACACGCCTCGGTGTCCTCTTCGATATACTCAGTGATACCTTTTACCAGTGCATGTTCAAGACGCTTAGCCACCGGCCAGCTGCGCCACTCCAGGTCTTCGGCTTTTTCAGCCTGTGCCATTCCCGAGTAGTTAGGCGCTATCTCTACCAAACGCTCACCCGCGCCGGGGTCAGTGTTGAGGACCACATCCTCTACTGCTTTGCGCAGTTCATCCGGAATATCATCGTATACCGTCAGCTGACCTGCATTCACTATCCCCATATCCATACCGGCCTGAATGGCGTGGTACAAAAATACTGAGTGAATGGCCTCACGCACCGGGTTATTACCCCGAAATGAGAAAGACACGTTCGACACCCCGCCCGACACTTTACAGTGCGGCAGGTTCTGCTTGATACGGCGCGTGCCCTCAATAAACTCGACGGCATAGTTGTCGTGTTCTTCAATACCGGTCGCAACAGCAAAAATATTGGGGTCAAAAATGATGTCTTCAGGCGGGAAACCCAGCTCATCCACCAAAATGCGATAAGAGCGCTCACAGATCTCAAACTTGCGGTCCGCTGTTTCGGCCTGGCCCGTTTCGTCGAACGCCATGACTACCACGGCCGCGCCAAAACGCTTAATGATTTTCGCCTGGTGTTCAAACGGCTCACGGCCCTCTTTCAAAGAGATGGAGTTAACAATGGCCTTACCCTGAATACACTTCAGGCCCGCTTCAATCACTTCCCATTTGGATGAGTCAACCATGATTGGTACACGAGAAATATCCGGCTCTGAGGCAATCAGGTTCAAAAACTTAACCATGGCGGCCTTAGAGTCCAGCATCGCTTCATCCATATTGATGTCGATCACCTGGGCTCCGTTTTCGACCTGGCTGCGCGCCACATCCAGTGCTGTTTCGTAATCTTCTTCCAAGATCAAACGCTTAAAACGCGCCGAGCCGGTAACATTGGTTCTTTCACCGACGTTGGTAAAAATGGCTGTAGATTGCGTCATATCAGTACTTCCTAATTTAGATTACAGGCTTCAAGGCCCGCCAAGCGCATTCTGACTTCAAGCTCAGGTAAGGTGCGCGGCGCGACCTGTTTGAGTCCATTTACAAAGGCGCTAATATGTTCAGGCGTGGTACCACAGCAGCCACCGACGATATTAATAAAGCCTTCTTTACCCCAGTCGATGATTTCCTTTGCCATGTCATCGGCTTCGAGATCATACTCACCAAATTCATTCGGCAAGCCCGCGTTAGGGTGCACGGACGTATAGGTTTCGCATACCCGTGACAATTCTTCGACATAAGCACGTAACAGGTCAGGACCCAGCGCACAGTTCAAACCAATAGAGATAGGTTTAATATGACGAATAGAGTTGTAAAACGCTTCGGTTGTCTGGCCCGACAAGGTGCGTCCTGACGCATCCGTGATAGTCCCGGAGATCATCACCGGTAAAGTGATACCGGTTCGCTCAAACGCTTCTTCCACCCCGTACGCTGCCGCTTTGGCGTTAAGCGTATCAAAGATGGTTTCTATCAGGATCAGATCTGCGCCGCCCTCAATCAGGGCTTCGGTAGATTCAATATACGCTTCCACCAGCTGATCAAACGACACATTCCGATAACCCGGATCGTTCACGTCCGGTGAAATAGAACAGGTTTTTGAAGTCGGCCCTAAAACACCTGCAACATAACGCGGCTTGCCTGGGTCTTTGGCTGTGAACTCATCACATACCGCGCGCGCAAGCCGGGCTGATTCGACGTTGATCTCCCGGCTCAGGCTAGCCATGTCATAGTCTTCCATCGAAATAGTGGTGGCATTGAAAGTATTCGTTTCAATAATGTCCGCACCCGCTTCGAGATATTCGCGATGGATCTGACGGATCACTTCAGGTTGAGTCAGGCTGAGCAGGTCATTATTGCCTTTGATCAATACATGCCAGTCTTTAAAGCGCTCGCCCCGATAGTCCTCTTCCTCAAACTTATGTTTTTGGATCATGGTGCCCATGGCCCCATCGAGGATCAAAATACGCTGTTGCATGGCCGTTTTTAGCGCCTCAGCAATGGCTGCGCCGTCGGCCGCAGTGGTGATATGTTTATTCGGCATAATTGTTAGTCCTAACATCCTGGCTAACCAGATTAATATCGTACGGAGTGGTCTGGTAAACATAGTAGTTTAACCAGTTGGAGAATAACAAAAAAGCATGGCTTTGCCATGTCTTGGATGGCTTTGCAGACGCATCATCTTTTGGAAAGTAATTCTCCGGCTTAGGTGCATCCGGACCTTTTTCGCAATCGCGGAAATACTCTTTGCTGAGGGTATCTGCGTCATATTCCGGGTGTCCGGTAATATACACCTGGCTACCCGACACATTTTTAATTAAATAGGCCCCGACTCGTTCGGACCCGGCAAGCGTCACCAAATCCTCACAGGCATCAATCTTACTGGCTTCGATATGACCATAGCGAGAGTGAGGCACCAAAAACTCATCGTCAAACCCACGTGTCAAAGCACCATGTTCAAAGTAACACTGATGACGAAACACGCCACATAGTTTGTCTTTTTTCAACTCACGCTTCAGGCCGTGATGATGGAATAGACCAGCATGCGCAGCCCAGCAAGAAAACAGCGTCGATGTGACATGATGCTCGGCCCAGTCGAAGAACGCCTTTAACTCTTCCCAGTAGGTCACATCTTCATATTCAAGATGCGCAAGTGGCGCACCTGTGACAATCAGCGCATCATAGTTTTCTGCTCTTACATCAGAAAAGTAGCGGTAAAACATATTTAGGTGTTGCTCTGAGTTTTCAGAACTACGGTGGGTATCCAGACGCAACAGATCAACATTCACCTGAAGCGGTGAATTCGCCAGCAGACGAATAAACTGTACTTCAGTTTCTACTTTATTCGGCATCAGGTTGAGTATGGCCAACCGCATTGGCCGGATCTCCTGCGTACTGGCACGGCTTTGCGGCATCACAAAGACATTCTCGTGACGTAAATGGCTGATGGCAGGTAAATCGTCGGTGACTGTGATTGGCATGGTATTCCCCTCAGTGACTGGATCTCTGTAACGCGATCCACTTTCCAGCGACATTATGAAGCAATGGGAATAAATTTCAACTTCTAGATGTTTAGCCGTCTAAAATTAAAATTCACCCTCCAGACTCTGCCAATGCAGCTTTTAGCGCCTGACAAGAACGCGCCAAAACCGCCGCCAGCGCCTGAAGCAAACTCGCCTGCTCTGGTGCTTGCTGGACAATCGCCTGCTCCAGCTGGGTCGCCAGCTCAGCACAGCGCAACAATCCAAGGTACCCAGCTTGTCCCTTTAGTGTATGCGCCATTCTGGCGGCCGCTTCAAAATCCTTCTCCTGCAAACTTTGCTCAAGGCGCTCGCAAAACCCACTCTGTGCCACCATAAACTTATCGGACATTTTGCGATAAAAGTCTGTATTGCCATTCACATGCTTAAGGCCCTGCGCCATATCGAGCAAATCACTGCCTGCGTTTTCATACGATGGAACTGACTCAGGTAGTGTTGAATAAGGCTGCACAGGCTCCATCACACCCGTCACGTCAGGCTTGCTCAGCTGGGATTGACGACAAAGCCATTGGTAAATCTTTTGATAAGCCAGCTCAACATTAATGGGTTTGGCGATGTGATCGTCCATGCCACACGCTTTTATCTCTTGCAGATCATGGTGCATCACATTCGCCGTCAGGGCAATAATGGGCACCTGGCGATAAGCCGGTATTTTTCTGATCTCCCGGGTCGCGGTATATCCATCCATCACGGGCATCTGACAGTCCATTAAGATCAAATCAACTGCCGTTTCCCGTATCCGCTCCAGCGCCTCCTCTCCGTGTTCTGCTGTGGATACCCGCATCCCCGCGTCAGTCAGTATTTCCTGTGCGATTTCCCGATTAATATCATTGTCTTCCACCAATAACACGGTTGCCCCTTCAAGTACTGCCGATACGGCCCCTTGCTCGATTTTCGCGCCTATCTGTGCGCCGGGCTCTGTTGCAACCTCACCAAGTGGAAAAGTAATTTCAACAAAAAAATGTGCTCCTTCTCCTTCGTTACTCTCACACCACACCCTGCCCCCCATGAGTTTCACCAGGTTTTTACTGATCGCCAGACCCAGACCGGTCCCCCCATATTGCCGGGTGGTCGATGCATCAGCCTGAGTAAAAGGGGCAAACAAAGTTTGCAACTGACTCGATGAAATACCAATACCGGTATCTGATACAGTAAACAGTATCTGTGCATTGGATTCTGTACACGCTTTTGCAGTCACTTGCAGAGTGATACTGCCAGAATGGGGGGTGAACTTAATCGCATTACTGAGTAAATTCAGCAACACCTGGCTGAGCCTGAGCGCATCCCCTATCAGGACTTCTGGTAACTTTTGATCTTGCCTTACCGCAAAGCTCAGTTGTTTCTCGTCAGTCCGGGCCGCAATCAAACCACAAACATGCTCAATCAGCGTCTGTAATCCAAATGGCACAGACTCCACACTGAGTTTTCCTGCCTCTATCTTAGAAATGTCCAGAATGTCATTCAGGAGTACCAACAGGTTATCTGCTGCATAACGTATTTTTTTCAGATAGTTATGCATTTTTGGTGGCGCATCCATTTTGAGCGCAAGATGCGTTAACCCGGTTATTGCATGCATGGGTGTGCGAATTTCATGAGACATATTGGCGAGAAACTCTGACTTAGCTCGGGTCGCACTCTGTGCGGCCTGCATCGCTTCCAGGAGCTTTTGCTCTGCCTCTTTGCGCTCCGTAATATCACGAATAATGGCAGTGAAATAATTGGCCTCTCCCACCTTAGTTTCGGCAACAGCCAGGTCGATGGGAAAGCACCGGCCACTTTTATTACGTGCTGTCACTTCACGCTTATTGTCGATGACTTTTTTTACACCGGTATCAAAATAATTTTGCATATACTGATCATGGCTACTGCGATAGGGCTCAGGCATCAACATGCGCAGATTTTTACCCAGCACTTCATCAGGCGCATACCCAAACATCTCCACCGCCGCCGGACTAAACTCCTGAACTTCTCCCTGAGTGTTAATCACTATAATGGCATCCGCAGCCGTATCTATGATGGCCCGAGTCATCGCCTGATTTTCTATCAGTGACAGTTCTTTGTGCATCTGCTCAGATATATCCTGAACAATACCGACCATTTTATAGTGCCCGGTGTTACTGTCTTCACATCGTTCAGCGACGAGGCGAATAAAACGGCATGTATCGCCACTTTGCAACTCATAATTAAAGTCATGATGCTGTTGCTGCTTGTCAAAAATAGCCTGTAATGCTGGCTCGGATACGACATCAGCATGGCCGAACAAAGTGCTTAACGTCACAGGCTGAGCGGGAGATGCACCAATGATGTCGTAGGCCTCCTGGGATAAATGTACCAAACCACTTTCCAGTTCGAGTTCCCAGCGACCCAGGCGGGCCATTTTTTGTGCCTGCTCATAATTCAGGTTGGCACTTTGCAGCTCAGCGGTACGTAACTTCACCCTGGATTCAAGCTCGCACTTATTTTTATCCAATTGCGCAATGTGTTCACGAATGGCACTGGAAGCCCAATTAAATGTCTTTGTCAGCGTTGCAATTTCTTTAAACCCATAACGCACACTCTGGTGTGTGTAAGTGCCATCTGCGAGTAAAGTCGCCTGCCTTGCCAGCTCCCCCAATGGCGCGATAACTCCTTTCCTTAACAGTACCATCACCATCAGGATCAACCCCCCACAGCCGACCCACATCAAAACCAGGTTCAGACGAATATTGCGCCATAACATCTGCTCGCTCAATGCCAGGTTATAATTTAAGTAAATCAGCCCCAGTCGGCTAGAGCGCAACTCAGTGCCAGACGGCAAAGCAAAGCTTTGCAGCGCTTCGAGTGTGTTATGGTCCGCCGAGAGTAGCATCGACGGCATGTGACTACTCAGTGCGGCTTTAAGCGTCTGTTCGGTATGGTGACTGGCAACATCCTGTAGTGATTTACCTATATCAGCAAAGTGATTACTGAACAGTATTTGCCCCGTTTCATCGGTCACCGCAATGTTTGCAACTTCCGGAGCCGTGCCGATAACAGATAAATCATGCCGAATTTCCTCGGGTTTATCGGCACTCAGGTTCACTTCGACATGACGTTTCAACGTCAGCAGCAGATAATTGGCATGTGACTTATGACTTGATTGAGCTGCATCACGACTCCCGGTATAAATGACCATAGTGCTCAGGCTCAGTACTGCAAAGCAAAGCACTAATATCCCCACCGGCACCCAAAATGCCAGGGAAGTTGGCACACCCGGGCGTCTCATTGCGTCACAAACCTCGCGTCAACTAAATCATCGACATCAGTAATTTCTGCAATCATATTATGCTCAAGTAGCACAGCTAACAGTTGGTCAGCAGTGACTTGCAAGGGAGGAAGCGTGCCTGTCCCCACCAACAGGTCACGATTGGTGGGCATATCGGCCAATGCTATCCCATCAAGTGCTGCCAATAGTTCATTGGGCTGTAATCCAAGTCTGGGAGACATCAATTGCGCAGCGGTTTCTGGATTGCTTTTTATGAAGGCGAGCGCTGCAAACTGAGCGGAAATAAGTGTTTGCAGGGCATCAAAATGATGAGAGAGCTGTGCGGTCCGAACCACCAACACATCAACAATTTTGCCGGGAATTTGGGCGCTATCAAAGATAACCTTATGGTGCTGGTTGACAAGCTGGGTGGTCACCGGTTCAAACGTCACGACCGCATCAACCTCACGTGACTGAAAAGCTCGGAAATGCTGATTCACAGGCATATGGACAGCATCAACGTCCGCCATACTCAATTGCGCGGCATCCAGTGTTTTGTGTAACATCAGTGCGCCAACAGCCGTTTGCTCATAGGCAATGCGCTTTCCTTTGAGTTGCGCCAATTCAACAATCGGTGCTCTGGCAACGACCGCATCAGCCCCATTAGAGACATCCATGATCAATACGATTTTGAGCGCAATACCTTCAGATACCAACAGCAGTGCTTCATCCAGCGTCAGTGCAGCCACTTCAATACGCCCGTGCCGAAATGCATCCATGGTGTCAGTGGCAGACAGTAACTCTACCAACTCAATGTTATCTGCCAGCAGACCCTTTTGCTGGGCCAGATAGAGAGTCTCATAGCCCGGCCACAAATTGAATCCTACTCTGAGCTGAGTGCGCGATGCATCAGAACACCCGACAATCAGTGCAAATACGAGTACTAACAACAAAAGTTTCACTTCGTGCCCCGTCCATTAGGTCATTGGTAAAGTTTCTTTTTGTATTCTAGTCTTGATTTGAGAAGTTGGGGGCTGAAGGTGAAAATACCGCGTTATTGGACCTCAAATAACTACAATATTTACTAAACAGGTGAACTGAATGGAGACCATCCTGATCGTTGATGATGACGAGTTTGTTGTGGAATACCATACGCATATGCTGTCATCACACTATCATACAGAGGTTGCAAAGGACGGCGAAACAGCACTTAAACAGGTCGCCTCATGTCCGCCTGACTTGATTTTAATGGACATTCAGATGCCCCGCATGAACGGCTATGAGGCTGCCTATAAAATCAGGCTTGCTGGTCACACCATGCCCATTTTGTTTTTTTCAAATCTGACTTCGTTAGAGGAGCGCTTGAAGGCCTATGATGCGGGCGGCAACGACTTTATTGCTAAACCGGTCGATGAGCAAGAGCTACTCAAGAAAGTGTCTGTGCTGCTAAAAGCACACAAAGCCCGCCCGGGCAATGCGGAGGAAGTCGCAGTCAAAGCGCTGTCGGACTTATCGTCGCTCGGTTACGTGATGGGATTTTATCGGGACAGTTTTCAATGTGAGGATTTATCGCATCTCGCAGGTGCTGTCTTCAAACTCACCCAAGGGTTTGGCCTGAAGTGCTCGTTGATTATTCGCGATCAAAAAACCAACCCCTGCTTTTTTGACGACGGGATAACCAAAAATATCGATGCCGCGTTATTGGAATCATTGCAAGGCGCTGGCAGGATTATGGCGTTTGGCAAGCACAGGGCGGCATTTAACTGGCGTCACGCCTCTTTACTGGTTAAAAACATGCCAGTTCATGCCGACAGAGTAGGTACTATGCGGGACTATCTCGCTTATGTAATGGATGGTGTGGAGCAATGCGTCAACAAGGTGTTATTGGAGCAGCAGTTGCGCCAGACCATAGTACAATTTAAAGCACAAAATACAGACATTAAAGCTGGCATAGTCACGCTGATTGACGACCTTGAGGTGCAGCTAGACAGCTTATTTTCCAGCATGGGTATCGACAACGAGCTGTCAGAAGAAGCCGAGCAACAACTCATCACCCTGATCCAGGCGGCAAGGGCCTCTGCCGACACTAAACTTGAGTCTGGCAAAGAGATTGAGCAACAGCTCGCCAGCCTCATAGATATCCTAAATGAGCAGCCACTCAGTGCAAACAGCAACGACATAGAGCTGTTTTAACGCTCCTCGCTCCCAACTCTACACCGCAAACGCGTTAACATAACATTCAAAAACAAAAGCTTGGTTTCATTTACCTTTTATATATACACTATTAAGGATATCAATAATAAACATAAGGAAACAAAGTGAAAAAACTCATATTAGGTTGCGCACTTTTAATGGCAAGTCAGGCTCAGGCAGCCTGGATCACTGTCAGCGGTAAGTTGAAAGATGTGGTTGTCTATTCCGGAAAAGATACTATTTTGGTAACGCTCGAGTCTGTCACCAGCGACATTAATACCACCTGCTCGAATAAAAGAACACTGGCCGTGAGCCACGGCATGCCCACTGAAAGACGTAACCGCATGTACTCAATGCTATTGGCTCGTCAGGCAGCGGGGAAAAATGTCAGCCTGACTTATGAAACGACGAGTTGTGAATCATGGGATGCAAATAGCTCTGTATACAGCCGTATCGTACGCATGTATTAATGCGTTCAATTTGTTCTGGCAGATCTGAATTGTGATTCTGGTCTGTGTTGACGTGGCACCATGTACGGCCTGAAAGACTGCACATGGTGCTGAGTTGAAAGGCGATGAGAAAGGACATAATCACATCAAGTGATGCGACGGAGGGGTTAGCTTGGTTGCTCAGCTGTAACTTGGGTCATAAAGCCCTGTGACGTCAGCTGATGCGTGACTTCTTTGATAAACCAATCACCTTCAAGATGATCGACCGTTTTATCAACCTTAATTAATGCCCCGGCAACTATGTCTGGGTTACCAGGAACCGTCAGTTGTACGGCGCCATGAGCACGCTGCAGGCGTGTTAGCTGACTGTTTGCAGCCGCCTGGGCACTGGCTTCATCCGGATACAGATAAGGTAAAGTGATCATCGGTGCCCCACCCCCTGCCTGGACTGCAATCCGCAATGCCTGCTCGGTATCATGGTAATAGCTCTGAACAGCTCCCACTAAGTGACAATGATTGCTGACCCGGGACCAGTGTATGATGTGGTTTTTCCCCAAAGTCGCTGAAGTCACGGTTTGTCCGGACAAAGACCGTCCAGTCCCTTTGGCCACAAAAAGCAGCTTATCTGCTGCCACTTTCATTACTGCGTCATAACGCTGGGCAAGGCGAGTAAGCAACTGCATGTCACTTTCACTTTGCTCCAAATGAGGCAGGCTAATGCTCTGCAACGTGTCACTCACACCACTTTGCAAGCCATACTCAGACGCTATTTGCTCCACCAGCTCGCCCAGAGTGACCGGTGTTTCACTACCCTGCTCAGGCCAGGAGCGATACCTTGGCGACTTAAAGTCAGCATCCCACATGATGCTGTTACCATATAAAGTAAGTGCCCGGGCAGGACCGCTGAGCTCGTATGCGCCCACATCAAACTTGCCGACCGGCGTTAATGCTGCGTGGTTGTCAGGCGTGCCATCTTTGTAGCCCAATGCGATTTCAAGTATGTTACCGGGCTCGGGCAGTTGAATTGGCAACTCCTCCAGGTTGTCGAAGCGCACAACACATACATCACTGAGCAACCCGGTTCGCTGCGTCACACTGACTTCAACAATCCGATCTTTAAGGCTTTGAGTGACTTCATTACCGTTTGCTTTGATGGAAAAATAGGGTTGTTGCTTCATGGTTAATCCCAGATATTGATCACGTGTTTGGTCTTAGGCTTGGGCAGCTCCGGCAGGAAGATTTCAATGCCAGCCGGGTAGATAGCACCTAGCCCGGCTAGCCCGGTGTTTGCACCGAGCACCTTTTCCACGGTCCCTGAGCTCTGCCCGTAATGCCGGTAACAGATCAAATCTAGGCAATCGCCGTCGCGTGTTACATAATTTACCCCTTTCATAACGCCTCCTTATTCGGGTTCCTTCAATGCCGCCTGATAACGACTTAATCGCATTGAAAACTGGATCTCTCTGGGAATACCATCGTTAAAAAACAAAGTTCGAGTCTCACTGATACTGCTGATCACCCATTTGCCCAGCACCCGACCAACACTGGGGTTGGTCTTGCCGCTCTCCTCCACATAGCCCAGGGTCAGAGGCTGCCCTTTGGCCGCTTCCTCGCGCATATAGTCGAGCTGTTTGAGTCCATTTTCGACAATTTGCGGAAAGATGGTGCCTTCCAGATCCAGGGTTTGTTCGCCAACCCCGATAAATTGCATCAAAGGGCTGTTTTTATTGGTTGGAGCATCAAGAGACTTCCAGCGATATTGGGTGTCGTATTTCAATTTATTGAATGCCGCAGTACTGACTGAAAACTTGTAGTCGCCCAGCTGCATCATGTGTCTGGCATGATTGGTATTGCTCATGGTTCACCTGAATTATGAAATGTGGGCTCAAGCCACCTGATTAAAATAACGCGCATTCAAGTCCCGAATGGTCTGTTGTTGTTGCTGTTCAAGGATCTGCTTAACCTGAATTGCAATGTCCTGAGCCTGATCGCTACTGCGTGCGTTGACTGTAATATTGGCGTTGACTGTTACCTGCGCAGCCTGGTGGGCCGTGGCATCACTTTCAGACCCAGGCGTTGGCTGCGGTGTTGCAGTGCCTTGTGAGCCAGACAGCGCCTCTGGCGTGTTTACCAGATTAGCCTTATCGGCTGCCCCTTCACCGGACTCAGCCACTTTTTCTTCGCTAAACCAACTGCCGATTTGCGAACCAACAGCTGCATTGGTGATAAACCCAGCCAGTGGCGCTGCCATCTTCAACCAGGGATTACGGCTTTTCTCCATCAAACCACTCACCGCTTTTGCGGAGAACATGCCTCCGAGCGTACCGCCAATCACTTGCGCTTTTTGCGAGCCACTCAAAGTATCATCATTGGCAGCCTGCCAGACGGTGTGATAATTCAACGCATCACCAACAAAGTTGCCAACTTTGGCCACTGTATGTGCACGACTTTTGTTATTCCCGCTAAGCTCAGCAAACGCAGACGCAGTGCCTGCGGCCAGATTAAACGGATTGATAAACTGGTTTTTGATAAAGCCTTCGGCAACATTCAGCAGACTGTTCCCATCGCTACCTGATGGCGCGGCGCTCGACACTCCAGCCCCCTTTGCAGCCAGATGGGTTGTCCCGACAGTGCTTTTGATTTCTGGTGTTGCCTGGGGTTTGGCAGGTTCATCATCAGCAAACCAGCCTCCCAGCTTTTCGCCTAGCCAGCCACCAACGGACTCACCGCCCATCGCACCCAGTGCGCCGCCGACCAGGCCGCCTATGGCAGTGCCAATACCCGGGATCACGGAGCCAATTGCAGCCCCAGCCGCAGCCCCTGCCCAAGCACCACCTGCGCCACCGACTGCGCTGCCAACCTGTTGCGTTTTTTGCTCTGCGCTCAGGCTGTCATCCGACAGCGTAGTCGCAACGTCCACGGCGCCCATCATTGCACTCAAAGGAGCAGCCAGTTTACCGAGCATTTTGGCTCCGGGCAGACGACTGAATAAGCCGCCTTTTTTCCCTGCGAACTGCCCCAGTTTGCCGGCCTTTGCGTCATTTGCCGCAGCCTGTACCGGTATCGATTTAGATGTTGCGTTAGGGAGCTGCCTGCCAGCATCGAGCGAGCGAATAGCGTTGCCCTGTGCTGCGGGCTTGCGTTTATGCTGACTGGCTGTATTTTTCTCTGGTGCAGAATCAGCCTGGTTGTTGCGTTGTCCTTTGTTACGCCCTCGCTTACCACCAGGTTTGCCCTTTGACTTGCCCTTGTTTTTACGCTTACGTGGCTGCTTTTTCTCTTCTTCAGGCTCATCCTCTAAGTGCCCGTCAAGTTCATCGAAGACACTGACTCCCTCTGCGTCGCCATCGGTATCGCCAAATAAACCCGAGCCACTTAAGAACTCAGACGCGGCATCACCCAAAGAGGATAAATCGCCGCTCATCAGCCCTTTAAAGTCCAGCTTGCTGAGTGCTCCTTGATGTTGTGCCAACAAAGATGCCGCACCGTCCATACCAAACGCATTCAGCAGATCGGGGGCCGCAGAGACCAGCGAAGACAAGTCGCCATCCAGCACGCCTTTCACATCCAGCTTCTGGAACACCCCGGCATGCTGTTGCAGCAATGAAGCCGCATCATCCATACCAAAAGCACTCAGCAGCTGAGGGCCCGCTTCGGTCAGAGACGACAAATCGCCACTCAAAAGCCCGTCCACATCGAATTTCTGTAGTGCTGGTAAAGCCGACTCTAGTAAAGCGCCTGCGTCTCCCAGGTCCAGTGCTTTAAGCAGATCCGGCGCGGCATTCATCAAGCTGGAGACATCCCCCTGCACAATGCTTTTTAAATCCAGCTGAGCCAAACCCGGAATTGCAGTTTGCAGCTTGTCTGCGGCATCACCCAACTCAAAGGCGCGTAATACCTCAGGCGCCGCGTCCAGCAAACTGCTCAGGTCACCTTCCATAATCGCCGGCGCATTGAGTTTGTTAAGCACCGGCATGGCCTTTTGCATCGCAGCCGACGCCCCTGGCATATCCAGCGCTTCAAACACAGCCGGAGCAACCTCACCCAGTGAAGCCAGATCGCCACGCATGACTCCCTGAATATCCAGTTTTTGCACAATGCCAGCATGTTGTTGCAACACCGCCGCAGCATCTTCCATGCCCAGTGCATTTAGCAACTCAGGTCCGGCTTCGGCCAGTGAAGTCAGATCACCACTAAGCAACCCATCAACATCAAACTTTTGCAAAGCTGGCAGCGCCGCGGCCATAGCTGTGCCAGCGTCACCCAGCTCCAGCGCACTTAATAACTGGGGGGCAACCTTCATCAAACTGGAAACATCGCCCTGAGCAATGCCTTTAAGGTCAAGTTGAGTCAGGCTTGGGATGGCTGCCTGCAATTTGTCAGCGGCCCCCTCCAGTTCAAAGGCGCGCAGTACCTCGGGGGCGGCATCCAGTAAACTGCTGAGATCGCCTTCGATGATTGCAGGCGCATTGAGTTTGCTGAGCACAGGCAGGGCTTTTTCCATCGCCAGAGAAGCCCCGGGCATATTCAGTGCCTGAAATAACTGCGGAGCAGCCTTGATAAGAGAGTCCAGCTCTCCCGAAGCCAGCGCTGGCATATCCAGTTGCTGAAGTGCCGGTAACGCTTGTGCGACACCGGCCGACAGGCCGTCCAGACCCAATGCACTGAGCATCTGAGGGGCCTGCGATGCTAACGCCTGTACGTCACCACGCATCACACCTGACAAGTCTAACTGTGCCAATGCCGGCAACTCAGCTGCCAAAGCCTGCTGCAGCTGAGGCAAATCCACAGCCTCAATCAGCGCTGGCAATGCCGTCTTCAGACCATTCAGGTCGCCTTCTAGCAACGCCTTGAGGTCCTGGCTTTGAAGTGCAGGTAATGCGGATTGAAACGCAGCGACTGCCTGACTCAGGTCTAAAGAGCGGCTCACCTGGGGCATCAAATTAGTCAGACTGCTCAAATCAGCATTCACTGACTGAGACAATGCGGTCACACTGGACACATCCAGTGCCTGCTCAGGAGCAGCTACCTCACCATCCGCGCTTTGCGACGCACTCAATTCAACCGGGTTCTGACGCTGTTCAGACCCATTCGCCGCAACAAAGTCTGGTGCCGTTGCTGTCGAAATCTGACTAACTCCGCCAGGCTGAGCGTGATGTTCATTCTGAGTTGCGAGACGAGCAATCACAGCACCAAGGTTATCAATAGACGCCAGCAAAGCGTCTGACACCTCAAAAGAAGCCGGGTTGTCAGCACTCAGGTTAACCGTCCCTTCGGCTGGCGCCGACTGACCCGACGGCCCCTGTTGTGCCAGCACAGATTGCAGGCGTTTTTGCAAATCGCTGCTTTGTGGCACGAGTAGTGCCAGCGCCTGAAGCTGCGCCAGTAATTGTCCCACAGAGGCTGCACTGGCATCACTTTGTACTTGCAAAGCATGCAGCGTCCGGCCTAATTTCGCCAGTCGCTGGTCCACGCCATTGCTCTGCGCCAGGCGATGTTTAACTTTATTTTTGGCTCCGCCAGGAGCACGAAGATGTTCGACAGTTCCTTGTTTCATAGATTTACCTGAAAGCGTTAAGAGGTGATACCGGAGAGTGAAGGGAGATGTTATGTGGCATTGCTGAGCAGCCTGAAAAAAGCCACTGAGCAATGCCCGAATATTCAGTCACAAACATGCGCAAAGGCGCATGCCTGATGATGTTGACCCGCTACGGATCAGGACACAGAGGTTGCCTCTTTATAGTCAACCGCAGCATTGAACCAGTCGATTAATTCATCTTCGGTCAATGCATTGAGCTCGGTCAGGCCCCAGCCAGTGTATTTGGCTAAGGCAATAACCATAGCTCTTAAGCGCCTGGGCGGGATACGAGAAAAGCCTGTAAGGTCTCTCTGAGCTTCACAAAGTCGCTCCAGTCAAGCTCTTCGATGATATCCGGCGAGACTTCGCACAAATTGGAGAAGTAACGAATTTCACTTTCCGATTCGCTGATATCTGCCTTATCCACCATTAACCGGTCACGTACTTTTGGTCGTCTCATTGTCAGTTCGGCATACTCATGCCCATCAACCGTAATTGGAAATGCCAGGGTAATGATTTCTTTCATGCTTTTGCTCCTATAATTATTTACTCAGCGCATAGGCGGGTCCCCCTTACCGGTCGCTAAACCAGCAAGGGATATCCGCTCACATCAAGGCAAGAACGCGAATTAAGCGCCAATCGCTGCGCGTAACAACGCCATCTGATCTGTGCCATTGATTTTGCGTACATCGTTGTACAAATCAATTTCGTAGATCACTTCGTTGTTGATCTCCAGCTTGTATTTCTGCACGGTGTATTGCAGCGTTAACTTCGCTTCTTCACCGTCTTTCCAGTTACCCATATCCACTTCTTTAAAGAAGCCTTCCAGCGTCACAACCACAGGCTGTGGTGGCTGACCTTGCGCCTGAATCGCACCACGTGCTGTTAACGGCGTGGTTGCGCCACTCCAGTCACCCAGCAGCTTCATCATGTCAGCGTTGTATTCAAGTAACGTGATGTTACCTTCCAGTTTCTCAAGCTGACCTACGTCCAGCTCAATCGGTGCCTGAAAGCCTGACGTGACTTCACGAGTTTTGACTGTGACTTTTGGCAGCTGAATTTCGTCCGCAATGCCCAGGTAGCCTTTGCCGTCTACGAACAGTTTGAATTTTTTAAGGATTTTAGGAGACATTGCCATTATACGATTTCCTCTAGGTAGTTGTTTGTCAGAATGCTCTTGAAGGTGATGTGCTCAGCCGGTGTTGGCGGCGTAAAGTCAAAGCTGAAGTAAACCTTGCCAGCCTGGAGGTTTTCCGGCGAGTTCAGCTCTTCGTCTGCCCAAATCTCACCGCCCAAAATCGCACCTTGTGCTTTCAGACTGTCCAGATAAGACTGCACACTTTGTTTAACGTCTTCGATGTAAGTTTTGGTGATGTTACGGTCAACCGCCCACATGTGTGCACGCAGCAGTGAATCGTTGATCATATCCGCAGTACGTACGACTGACAGGAAGGCCCATTTCGGGTCACCAGAACAAGTACGGTTACCCCACAGCTTGAAACCATTCTGACGAATAATCGTCGCTACATCATTGGTATTCAGATGGTTTGCACGAGCTTGTCGGTCACCCAGCTGGAAGTCCACCGGACGAGCTGTGCCTACAATGCCATTCATTGCCGTGTTGCTCGGGCTCCACCAGAAACCACGGTCGTTATCCGACTTGGCAATCATACCCGCAACACGGGCACTGGCTGGCTCAACTTTTTCAACACCGTCTTTGAATACTCGGACGTGCGGGTCGACCAGGAAGACACGACGTGAGCTCTGATCACCTCGGTACTCAATGGCTTTGGCATCTGTGGTATTCGGACCGTCTGCGATGATCACTGCACGCAGTCGCTCTGCCACACCTACCAACTTGCTGACAACAGGGTTCGCACCACCATCGCGCTGATGCGTATAACCCGGTGCAACCAGAATACGTGGAGCCACACCCAGTACAGACTCAGCACCCAGGAATGCAAACACCCCTTTGTACTTACCATCATCCGTTGAACTGTCTGTCATCGCTGCCATGACAGCGGCTTCATCTGCACCTTCAACACGAATCACAACCACAGCGGCACCCGCCTGGTCAAAAATCCCGTTCAGTGCATCAGGCAGCGTCCCCTGAGTGCCTAGCTTTTCAGCCTCACTGCGCTTACCCGCAATCAATACCGGTGTATTGGCAGGAAATGCGTCTGTATCAGCATCAGGTGCAGTACCGATAACACCAATTACCGAGCTTTTTACAGTTTTAATAGGGCGCGTACCAGATTGCGCCTCGATGACTTCTACACCGTGTAGAAATTCAGACATAGATATCTCCTTTAAAGGTATGTCAATTAGCTAATAAAAAAGCCACAGACGCGAGGCGATAAATTGGCCCCACCGTGCTGTGGCTTAAGTTGAAATAAATTAAAAAACAGAAGTTAGATTTGGATCCCTTCGATGGTTACCGGTTCACCATTGATCAGGTATAACCCCTCAATGGCGATTGATAATTTGCCGTCTCCGACCGGGTGCACCGCCACCCCTTCAAGTGCGAACCTGGGCTCCCATTGCTCAAGTGCGTCAGAAATAGCAATCGTAATATCGCCCACCAGAGAGTGTGAAAATGGCCGGTCAATCAATTCAAATAAACCGCAGCCATAATCACGACGCATCACCCTGCTTCCTCTGGGGGTGGTTACTATGTCTTGAATACTTTGCTTCAAATGTTCCACGCCACCGAGTGGCTTACCCGTCTGGGCATTCATCCCTATCATGCGGCACCTCCTTTATTGCCCACAATGAATTGCGCACACCCATCTTCTAGCTTTGCGTTACAACTGCTGACATCACCCACACGGGCCACGGCATTGCCACCAATGGTAAAGCCCGGCGCCCCTTGTGCTACGGTCTGCCCCGCATGCGGCGGCAGCTTGCTGTCTTTGCTGTGTAAGTGCACTGACAATGCGTCACCCACACACAACACCGCTTCTCCACCGACCTTAAAGGTGCTTTGTGCTGCGGCCACCGTGGCCGGGTTGTAATCATCATGCAAATTGGTCTGGGCTTTGTTTAATGAAATGGCTGGCATGATTACTCCTGCGCTTTGATCATTGCACCATTGAGCAACAGGTTGCCCGTCGCCGCGATGGCAATATCCTGCTCCGATGAACTGATATTGACCTGCTTGCCCGCTAAATTCAGTGTTTCTTCTGCCGTAACATGAATGTTCTTTACTGCACTGACAAAAGCGTCATTGCCCACCGTGAGGTTGACATCATTAACGACATTGATTGAAGCGTTGTTACCTACTTCTACCGTGGCATTAAAGCCACACTCGATATGAAGGTCTCTTTCACTGTGTACCGTAATTTTTGCGGTTTCTTCACCGTCAGTATCCGGTACATAAAGATGATAAGTGTGATTTTGCGTGTCATATTCAACCAGCGCCCCATCCTGATAGCGGGTGCGGTGTACATGTTCACGGCTGCTTGCCGCGGCATAACTTTCCCCTTCACCCGCACCTAACACATGGTCTGGCTTATGGTGATCTGCGGCCGCACTGTAAACGCTGCCTAAAATCACCCCCTGAGCAGTGTCGCCACAAGGCGCAAGCACGATAACCTGCTCACCAACCTCGGGCGCTCGCCAGGTCATATTATGCGCTGCCATATCGGTCAGCCAGGGCAGCTTAGCCGTGATCCAGTCACCAATTTTGACTTTCACACGAGCCGTTTCATAATCCACTTCATGCACCGTACCCAGCGAGATGAGCTTGCTTAAACGGTGCTGCAAGTCAGATAAAGCTAACTCTGATTGAGCGGGGTCTGAGATCATATTATCTCCCCTGCACTCGTCTGAGTGCTATAGATTAACTTATGCTCATGGCCATGCTGCCCCAAATACACATCGGTGATGGGCACGCCGGGCGATTCGCTCTGCTCAACCTGATAGTAAAATGACCAGTTCAACTGTAACTGAGCTTTCACGCCCTCACTGTGCTGACTAAAGGTAAAGGTCGTTTGCTCGGCAATAAAGTGTTGCCACTGGGTGGGCACGTCGTCCGCCATCATCGCGGCCTCGCCTGTGCTGAGTACCTCATCCAGCCGTTCCAGCAGCCTGGCTTTATCGCCATCCATCAACTCAATATCAAGCTGCACACTCAGCACCCGCCTGTCCAGCGGGTTTGGGCTGAGGTTTTTGTTGTATGCCGGTCCATAGCTGACACCGGTTTCTGTGCCTTTACTTTGCAGCTCGCTGGCCTGTCGTTCCAATTTAGGCGTTAACGTCAGTTGGGCTTGCTGGGTCAGGTCCGGGACAACCTGGCTCGGGATTAAATAATCCACCTGAGCCAGAGCCGCCAGGGACGTCGTCAGACGCTCAAGCACCTGGGTGATTAAGGTAGTTCGTTGCATAGACTTGCTCTTAGATTAAAAAGACTCGAAGACAATCAGTGAGTCAGGGCGGGCGACGTGCCCGAAGTCGAATGATATTACAGCTCAGGCTTGACCGGCCAAGCGACGTCGTTTGGCGAGTCAAATGTTTGCGGTAAATTCCTCAATGCCTGACGGTAGTGCTTCAGCTCATCAGGTACCGCACCTTCCGTTTCCTGATATTTAAGTACCAGCCAGTCTGTTGAACGCAGATAGGCATCGCGCATTGCTCTGATTGAGTGCCACTCACTCTCATCTGCAAGTTGCTGAACAGGCATTTGCGCTTCGTTTTCTGTTATGTCCATGTTTATTGCTCCCATGTTGGTTGGTTTTGACTGATGCGCACTGCACTAGGGCGACCACGTTCCGACGTATATTCAGTACTGACGCCAATAGCTCGGGATGCGCCGCAGTGGAACCTTGGGTCAACTTTAAGGGTTAACCTCGCGATTCCCGAGTCATATCCCTGACCAATTGCCCTGAAATTCACAGGGATCGATGACCCAGCCAGATCTGAACCCAAAGGAATTTCTTTCGCCGGGTTGTCCGGCTCTGAAATAAACAGGCTCAGATGGTTATTGTGTACAATATTTTTTGCTTCCATCACGGCAGAAACACAGTCCGAAAATGAAGTGCCGGTAAACACCAAGCGGTCGGTGTATGAGGATGCAAACATCCCTCGATGGGTCATAATAACTTCACATTTAAAGTAGTCCCCGGGGGCGCCGAAACCACCGCCATCTTGTGCATCGAATTCAAGTAAGTTGATATAATAAGGTTCTTGTGGTGCGGCGCAACGCGGAAAAGCAGCATCCGGTCCATTCTCTGTTGTATACCCACCATTACCAACCGTAGTCGCAAAAAAGTAACGCTTTATTTTGCCTTGCTTATGAACTTCTAAACCATTAACCAGTTCAGTATGGCCACTTTTCCAGCTATTAAACTCTGACTGGGCCTGAGCCATTTCCGCATTAAGCGACGCTTCAGCGTTTGTTACACGCGTATCAACCTGCGCTAGCTTGGCATTCAGTGTCGTTGTGATTTCACCTGCTTTATCGGCCACAGTCTGACACAATGCGTTAGCACGCCCTGCGACCTCTGTTAGCTGCTGCGAGATTGGTTTAGTTTCAGTTGTCATATAGTCTCCTTTGAACTTTGTAAGTCTCTTTCATCAGGCATATTCCAGGGCCGTCAGGCGCCATTCTTGTTTAATCTGACGATGCATAGTATCGATCTGGGCTAGGGTCAGTTCAGCCAGCTCGTTATCGAGGATCAGGTTGAGGTTATCAACGCCGAGTTTTACCTCAACACTGTTTGAGGGTAATTGCGTCAGGCTCAGGGTCAGCCACTGCAATACCTTGACGTCAGGCGTACGATATCCCAGCGTGGTATTCGGCTTAGAGTAAACACCCAATAAGATCAGGTCAGGCTCACCATTGGCCAGCTTGTCACCAGAGTCCAAAAACACGCCAATTTCGCCAATCTGGTACTCCAGCGGTGCTTCGAATTTGGCGGCCACTTTCAGGCTGCTACTTTCACCGTCGGTGTAATCCGAGTCGGCAATTTCCACCAGCTCTTTTTGAGAGCGCAGCGTAGTTTGATTTTTTGACGGGGTATAGCTTGCGTCCCCAAAGGCCATATGACTGATCTGCCCTTTAAAGCCTTTGGCGCGTGCGGACAACAGTGCATCCAGCCCCACTTGAGTAAATTGCAAGGTTAATGCTGACATTAAGTCACTCCTTGGAAATGAAAAGATTGAATATTCAGAGCATGACCCCCTGAAAACAGCGCCAACTCGCAGGCTGTCGGGTCAGGTGTTATACCCGAGCTTTCTGCCACAATATCAGCGCTGTTCAATGAGTGAAGCAGTGCACAGGTTGTGATCCCGCCCTCAGTTCGGTCTGGCGTAAGGCCTTCACCTTGTGCACGCCAGTGCTGGCAATTGAGCAAGTGTCCTGCCCCAGCAGTTGCTACTGAGCCCTGTGTCGGATCCGGCGTAATACCCAGGCCTGTTGCTTCATGATCAATCAGGTTGAGCGGTGCTTGCACAGCCCCAACAGGTGCCACAGACTCGCTCAGTGCAATGCCCAGCTGTAAATCGACATGTATGGCCCCACGCTTGACCGCGTTGATCACCCGGTGGATTTTCTTCAACATCTGGGGTGTCAGCAGTCCTTGCTGATGGTCATCCAAATTCTGATTCACTAATGCCCACACTTTAATCGTACCGGGCGGCATGGCCTCTTCTGAGGGGATGTCCGCTCCTTCGGACTGCCACCATTCCTTGATCTCAGTAGCAATGTTTAAACTGTCGAGTGCTTTTTGTAGCGCGTAGGGCGTACCTTTATATTGATGGACTGTAAACGCATCGCGGATCACCTGGCGCTTGAGTGCTTCTGACCAGGCTTCGTCCCACTCATCCACAGACATAGACCAAGCCAGCCAGGGCAATAACGGCGTGGGGCAGAGCATCGGATCCCATAGCGCGCGTAGCAGCAAACGGATATCCTGCAAAATACAAGCATCCTGCACACTGCGACGCAGCGCCTGTTCATCCGAAATATCATCCAGATTGGGGATGTTAAGTGCCCGGGCAAGTTCAGTGAGCTTTGCCACCGGGCAAAGGGTGCTGTCCCAAACCACAGTGAGCAGCTGATTGATATCCGCAGCAAAAAAAGCACTGTTAGTCATCGCATCGAGCTGCCACTGCGTTGCAAGTCGCTGGCGCTCAGTCTGGGTCCTGTTACTGATATCCAGTGTATCCAGCAGTAATGACCTGACTTTGCCTGGTTTTGTCATCTGTTGGGCAACGGCCCGGCTCAGTGCTGATGCGCTACCTGGTAATAATTCATTCATCTTTCACCACCACAGTCACCTGTGCGTGTTCACACCAAGCCGACTGCACATCCGTGACGGATACATTGCTTGCAGGAGACAACAAATTAACCTCCTCTACCCCTTCACGATGTAGCGCGGCAAACAGCCCGGCCCGGGTCACTTTTTTCCCAAGCGCCTGACGGCTCACCAGATAATCTTGTAATGCGGCCTCGGCAGCCTGACGGATGGCATTAGCAGACGGCCCCGGTAATACCACCAGCTCTGCCTTCACGGTAAAAGGCACAACTTCTGCAGCATGAACGGTGACCCGATCGCCCAGAGGCCTCACTTGTGACCCCCCCTGGTGCTCCCATCCCTGGGCAGCAAAGTGTTTACCTACGTTCTCAAGCAATGCCTGAGATGGCGTGCCATCTCCTTCAGTGCTGAGAATGGTCAGGGCAATGTCACAGGGGGCCGGACTGGACACGGTGACATCACGAATGCGCGTATCAAGTGACAAAGCATGAAAGATATAAGCCGAGGCACTGCCTGCGGTATTCAAACCGTCAAAGGCCAGCTGAATACGCTGGCGAAACCGGCTATCACTCTCAGCGTCGCCGCGCAAAAGGTTATAACGTGAGGCGATGGCATCCAGGTCTGCACCACTGGCCGTTGCCAGCATCACACCCCGAACCGCATCGTTTGCCTGTTGAGTATGCAAGACTTGCTGATAAGCCAGCGTTTGTAACAAGGCGGTCAACGGGTCACTTTCAAGCGCCAACGCATCGCCATAGTGAGGATGCGTGGTTAAAAAGCGCTGTTTGATTTTCTTAAACTCTTGCTCGAAGTCCACATCCTGTAACAGCTCAGGTAAAGGCACCCGGGACAGGTCTGGTGTCGCAAATTGGCTCATCTCATCCTCTGTCTTACAAAATTAAGTTATAAAAAAACCCGACTTGGCACTGCATGAGGCAGAATCGCATCGGGTTTATCACGGGAAGTACGTATTAATCTTTCGTTAGCTTTCTCAAGCTTAGGTGTATCTTACTGATTTCCTGGGAGTAAAAACGGTCAACTTTGACCGGTTTAAACTCGACACAGTAAACCCGCCAGGTTCAGGCATAAAAAAACCACCGCTCATCATTGTGAGCCGGTGGTTTTTCGCTTGCGGGATCTTGCTGTTCTCTGACAGCGCACTGTATCTCTTGACTTAGCTTTCTCAAGCTTAGGTATATCTTACTGATTTTTAGTGATTAAAAACGGTCAACTTTGACCGGTTTAAAATCGACACAGTAAACCCGCCAGGTTCAGACATAAAAAAACCACCGTGCATCATTCTGAGCCGGTGGTTTTTAACTTGCGGGATCTTGCTGTTCTCTAACAGCTTACAGTATCTCTTGACTTAGCTTTCTCAAGCTTAGGTGTATCTTACTGATTTCCTGAGATTAAAAACGGTCAACTTTGACCGGTTTAAACTCGACACAGCAAACCCTCCGGATTCGGACATAAAAAAACCACCGCTCATTATTGTGAGCCGGTGGTTTTTAACTTGCGGAATCTTGCTGTTCTCTGACAGCTTACTGTATCTCTTGACTTAACTTTCTCAAGCTTAGGTGTATCTTACTGATTTAAAGGGAAGAAAACCGGTCAATTCTGACCGGATTGAACTTTTTCCTACCTTTTTATGCAAATAGCCTGGTATCACAGTTCAGCTTTGAAAGAAAATGCGTCCAGCGCGTCGATGGATGTCAGATCCGCGACCTGTAACTCCGCCTCATCACTTCTTTGACGCAGCGCTTCACGCTTTTCCAACTCTGCCTTATAAGCATCGTTTGCCTCTGTTCTTTCTACCTCTGAGCCACCCAGGTGTGCGAGCTGCACTCGCTCATGCGCTTTGGTGACACGCCACAGCTGCGCTTCCAGACAATCATACACAGCACGTTTGATCTCGCCGATCATCACGGCCTTGCGTGAAGCAATAGCATCTTCACTAAGGTGCGGCGGCACATAACCAGCAATAAAGGCGGCTGCAGACTCATCATTCCAGGCTTCGCCCGTCTGCGGATGCACCAGCCAGTAGTTCCCTTCAATCTTCATGCCTTTATCGGCAAAATATTCGCAACTCATGATCTCTCCTTAAAATGCGCGACAAGTACGGCCGAGGCCGTGATAATTGTGGGTGAAGTGCTCATTAATCACCCCTGTGTGACTATATGGATTGATACACATAATGGCATTGGCCATTATGCCACCATGATACCCCGCCGTATCTGGTTCTGAGCGATAAGAGTACATACCCAATAACTCACCTGACATACTCTCAAGTGCCACGGTAGCCTCTCCGGTGCCAGTTGCATTCCCTGAAGTTGTAGCCGCCCGAGAGCTATTCATAAAGAAATAGTTTACGGGTTCTAATTTTAGTTCAGGTGTAAAGCGATAATGCGCGCAGTAGCGACTCCCTCCCATTTTCACTGTATTGTTAAATACACCGAAATACCCATAATAATCCCAAGATTGACTCAGCTGTGCTTCCTGGCCTGTTAAGCGTCTGATACCATATGGGTAATTCAGGTAATGATGTATCATTTTAACCGTAGTAAAATCACCGTTGTCCACATATGCCTGTAGTTCTGACTCGTTCGCAATAGCTGTCGTAGTGATAACGTTTCCATCACGATATTTTTCAATCAGTAAAGACGTGTTTTCGTCGACCATAAGCAGGCAATGCTTCTGATTGTCGTACAATACTGCTACATCAGCGTAGCTATGACTGGTGATGGAAGGAACACCATATTGATCCGTCGCATTCAGGTTTTTTTTAGGCTTACTCATTGACGTAAAGCCTTGCGAACGAACGTAGACCCCCCCATAGTTTACCACTCCAGTAGCCTGAGAGTCCTGAGTACTATAGACAATGTCATACTCAATATCCGCCGGATTGTCTTTACTGCCCAGTGGTAAATAAGCGCTGGCACCATAAAGATAAGTCGTACTCGTCGGGTTTTGTGCAAACGAATTTGCGTGTACAAAGCTGCTATGTGTAATGCTTCTGCCACTTCCATCAGCGAATAGCTTTAAGTACTCCAGCCGGCTTTGCTCATAGCTGTTGTTATAAGTGAAGCAGGGTCTGACTAGAAACGTTTCGCCACTGTGGTCATAGACTGCAAATACCGAAGTGGTACGCGCATAGTTGGCTGAAGTGTGATTTGTTTCTATCGAATTAATCCCAAACAACGGTCGTATTTGATTGGTAAAAGCCCGTCCCTGCAATGCCTCAACTCGTGCCAGGCTCGGCGCCATAGCATCCAGCTGATCCAGTTTTGTCGCTTTGCCTTCAAGCGTGGTGCCATTGTCATTGAGTGTCTGTGCTGCCTGTTGCAGGCTGGTTTGGCCCACCTGAGCTGCCTGCTGTAGTGCTGTGGTGGCCTCATCAATATGCGATTCTGCCACGGCCACAACAGCCTGTTCCAGTTTTTCGTTATCGGCCAGTTTGGTGATTGCATTACTGACCAGCGCCTGTTCTTCGGCACTAAGCGGTTGTTCGCCTTGCATGTCGGCGACCAGTTTGTCGACCATGACCTGCACGGCAGTTTGTATACTTGCCATAAATTCCTCGTTGAATGATTTAGAAAGTAAATGAAGGGGCCTGCACTACAGCGCAAGCAGGGGTTCACCTAATAGCTGGTTCAGGCGGCTGCGACGCAGCTTTTCCTGCACCGCAAGATACTGTTGCTGTTGAATGTGCTGTTGCTGAAATAACTGCGTGTCTACTGCCGTCAGGGCATTAGCCAGCCGCACTACATCTTGTTGCAGCAAATTGTCCGGATGCGGCAGAGGCAGTGAAAAATGCGGGGTAAGTGGATTATGCATACCGCCTCCTTAGATAGAAAATGACCGTAAAGCGCGCACTCTGGGACGCTCCGTATGGCTGCCAGAAAGCAATAATTTTACCCGGGCACTGCGCTCAGTCAGGTTATCCAGCTGGTAATGACACAGCTGCCAGCCTTCATCCGCGGCCTGTGTCGATTTCAGCGGCACTTCAAGCCAGCTGTCGCCCTGCTCAATCAGTACCGTGACTTTCGCAACCCCTGGTAGCTGGGCTTCAAAACTCACTTTAAGACTGCCATCCTCTTCACAGGGGATCGCCCGGGTCACGTAATCGGCCTGCTCCGCCACGGTGCCCAGTGCAGCCTGGACGCTTTCAAACAATACCGGAGACTGGGTCTCGGTGCCGGTCAGCCTGGCACTGACATTAATTATTTCTGTGGCTTTGTTAGCTAGCCGGACGGACTGCAATTCCTGTAAGCTGAACGTGCCCGTGCTTTCGCCTGAAAACTCAAGTTGTAGTTGGGTGTCACTCCCGGGGCGCTCTGCAACAGCCAGAGCAAGCAAGTCTGTGTGGCCATCCAGCGCCACCTCGCCCAAAGCCACCTGACTTTCTGTTTGCGTAAAGCGCGCCGCTTTAAGGCGAAACGCCAGATCGCGATTCTGGTGCGGCGTCCAGGTTGACGCATTACTTGAAGACAGCAACACGCCGACCTGATAAGGCTGGCTGGTTACCCATCCACTGTCGCTGTCAAACTTACCCAGTTCAGCAATCGCCACTTCATGCTCGTCACCATCCGTGAGCACCACTATCGCGTATTCTTCACCAGCATTAAGCGACACCGGAGTAAACTCAAACAAGGTCGGTTCACCCCCAAGTTTAATGTCGCCTTGCTCTAATGTGGCCTCAGCCAGCACTGTCTGGTTGGGGATCCCCAGTTCGGTTTCGCGGATCTGCACGCGGACTGCTTCCTCACCGGTCTTTTTAAACCACAACTCAACGGCGGCTATAAAGCGGCGCTCTGGCAAGGTGAAGGTTTGCGCTAGTGGGTCATAACGCACCGTCACAATTGAATTGATACGGCGTACCGTTTCGCTACGAATAGTGGCATTGCCGGTATAACGCGCCTGTCCCATCGAGTCTTTCGCACCGATGAAACGCACATCTTTACTGCCTACCGGCACATTGCCTGGGATCAAAAAACGACCACGTATCTGGCCGTTGCTGTCTGCCTTGATCATTAAACCTCCTGAGCCTGGACACTGATCCCATCAAAGGTCACCCGCTCCAGGGTTTCCTGCGGACCAAATCCGGAAATAGTAAAGTTCACCCAACGTGAACGCATGAATTGAGCCTGGCGCGTGGTGCGGCTCAGTACCTGAGTGCTGGTGCGTGTGCGCGTTAACCTGCGCAGTCCCCGGCCGATATCAAAACGTCGGGTGATTGGGCTGGTCCAGCTGCGGCTTGTCTGGGTCCAATGGTCGACACTGGGTGTCAAACGCACCGTGGCAGGAATAGGTTCTACTGCCTGATAAGGGTTGACCTTCATGCTGCCAGTTTGTTTGGTTTGCGCCAGCACGTCTTCAAGTTCATAAGGCAAGGTCAGTACATTACCGCTCGGCAAAGGCAGTTCAACGATATCGGCGCTCAGGGGTAAAATGAGCTCACCATCGACAATCGCTGCCGTTTGTTCAATGCCGGCATCACGCATATCATCATCAATGAAAGGATCGACAAATACGCCGAACTTACTGGCAGATTCCTCACTGTTAGCATCATTACGCAAACGTTCAATTGCCAGCAACTGATATAAATCACTGATCTGAGACTGCATTTGTTCCAGCTCAGACATAGACACGGCCCTGACCGCAAGGTTTTCGATCTCCGGTGCCTGATCGGTAAACCAGCTCTGACTCACCTGCGCCAGCGGCAGATGATTGGCCGGTACTTTTGGCGCGACGGGCAGCTGATGTGCCGGTTGTCCTTTAATGCGCTTGAGCTGACCAAAGCGGTCCAGCACCACAAGATCAATGCGTGGCCGATACCATTGATAATCCACTGTGATCAGAGCATTCTCAACCAGCTCTCCCTGTGGCTGCTGCTTTTGCAGGGTAAAACCAAACTCATCATGTTCAATTGCCACCTGAGTACGGAAGCGGTATTGCACCTCAAACTGACTGCCAGGAGCAGGTTCCGCACCACTGAGCTGCCAGCTGATGTGATTCCGTAAGAAAAGAAAATCAACGCCGGCAACAAAGGTCGTCTCTCCCTGCGTCACACTCAGGATCTCCAGTACTGATTCATCCGGAAGCAGATCCTCACCACCTGCCAGTTGAGCTCGAGTCAATATCGCGCTTTTTTCGATGCTGACATTCACTTCTTCTACGGCTTTCACCGGAAAGAAGTCCAGGTCAACCCGCATACTGCGTGCGCCATCGTCCGATGCCGGTACACTGATAAAGGCCTTAGGCTCCTCCCGAACTGTGCCAATATCCGGATCCCAGTCAAAGGCAGTGCTGCGGGCAGTATCAAAGGCCACTTCATAACCCTGAATATGCGCCTTACCCTCTTGCAGGCTGAAGACCTGCTGATCCGCTTCGCGGTCACGATAACTCAGCGCCATGCCTTCAACAACATAGCTACCGCCATTGGCTTCGCGGTCGTAACGGGCCAGTGCCTGAGTCACCGCATCCAGCTGAGGCGGTGCTTGCTTGATGATCAGCACCCCATCTTCAATGCGGTGTACAGGATAAAACGCATCCTCCCCTGCTAGAGCATCCTCTCGCAGTCCCCACTGACAATGCTGCTGCAATCGGGCAGCGCCAGGTTCATCATAGTTGAGGGCATTGACGGCCGGATCTCTGAGCGATGGATCTTCAACTTCCGTCACAACACGGTGAGTTAGCCAGACACCTATATCCACACCACCTTGCAGCGCAATCGTGAAAGTGGCTGAGGGTATGTCTCTGATGTGACCGTCCAGATATACCTGGGCCGCGCTCAGCTGAACCTCACCGGATACGGCGTCTATCACGACATCTCCGCCGGACACTAAATCGCCATCCTTGAGCAACACATCGGCAACGCCTTTGACCTGATGCTGTACCTGAGATTGTAAATCATTCAGCTCTCGGCTTTGCAAACCACGCCCGGAACGAAACAGCAGCCGCTCATAGCCATTGGCTTTATCATAATTGTGATAATAATCCTGTAGCATGGGCTCTCCTAAAAACTCATCACAAATTCAAAACTTTCCCGAACGCCTGGCTCTCTGACCAAAGGCGCCCGGTGATCCAGCAGCAACAAAGTCCCCGTTGATGCAACTTGCTCCGGCGGTACATAGACCTGTCCCGCTGCCACATCGGCTGTGAAGGTTGTGCCTGAAAAAATCCCCAGTTCACGAATGGTTTCGCCCTGCGCATCTTCAAAATCGAAAACAAACTGGCAATAAACATGGCGCGTGGGCTCGGCGCTGTGGCGATAACGCGCGCCCTGCACATCGATGTCGCCTTGCTCATCCGGCTCACAAAAGCCTTGAAATTTAACTTTGCGATACCCTAAGGGATCAGCCAGCTGCGCAGCACTGATGGGTTCGGATGGTGGCGTCTGCCAGTTGCCATCACCGCGGCCCCAGGCCAGATAAAGTGAGGTTTGGGCGATACTGCGCGCAAGCAGGGTCCGCCCGTTAAAGGTGAAAATAGACAATATAACTCCTTGTTTAACGATTAGGTAAGTGAGTAGTGGCACTGCACAAGCTGAGGTGCCTGGCTGTGTGACCAGCTCACCGCTGACCAGCTTGCCTGCCAGAGTCCGGGTTGGGTATGAATATGGCTGACAATGGCACGTTGATGCGAAATGCCCGCCTGAAGGTGAGACACAGGTGGTTCACTGAGTACCAATGCGCCCAAACGAGAACCATGAGCATGGCCCCACAGTTGTCCTCGCTTGCGTAATACACTGCTCCCGCCCTGCAGGGACATATCCGTCCGCTCGCTATGAGTACGCTGGCGAGACAATCTCACTTGCTTGCCATCTTGCAAGGTATAATGAAAACCAGACTGATCACTGAGCAGATCGCCAAATTGACCTGACGAAAGCGCCAGCTCGCGAATATCAAGCTGATAAGTGATCCGGACCAGCTCGCTACGGGCCGGCGCACTTAGCTCACTCAGTTGTGCCAGCCGGTTGAGTTGCCACTCACCGGGTACACTATCAAGATGCAACTGATAACGGTAAAAGTGCCGAAGTGATCCCGACTCTTCAATGTCCAACAGGGGGACCCCGAGCCAGCCAACCGCCATGGCCAGACTCGCTCGCGTACCTCGGATCCGCTGCCAGCTCAGCCCCTGCAATAACACCTGATCCAGATTGTCCAGATAAGGCTCCAGCGGATCCAAGCCATATTCCCATACCAGCCAAGGTAACAAATTGGGATTAGGGTGAGACTTAAAGCCTCTGAGCAACGAAATACCGGTTTCCAGTGTCTGAGTGAGCTGTCCATGCTGATCCAATGCCCGTTGCAATGGGGTATGATTAGGTGGCACCAAAGGGGTATTCGGGGTTAGGTTTTCAGACATAAACTTACCTGCTTAAGCTGAACATATTGATTTGCCGCCACCTCAACTAAAGCATCAGGGGTATGGATTTCAACATGCTTGACGCCCGCAACATGCAACTGGGCACTGAGCCAGCTGGGTGTCATTACCGTGCCCAGCGCCAGCTCTGTCTGCCACGCGGCACGTAACTTAGCTTCCAGCTGCTCATACACTCGTAAAGGTGTATTTGAGTTGAGATAAATATCAGCATGGACATCCACCTCAATGGCCTCTGCCAGTTCGACGTCCACGGTATCGGTCAGTACTTTGACTTCATCACTGAGTACATAGCTGCGTACTTGCTGCAATGCCGCTGTCGGATCCTGGTCCGCATGAAATAGCACCGCCACGCGAACCTTACCGGACTCGGGACTGTCTACTTCCACATCACGGATCGCACTAGGCGCAGCGGTCAATGCTGCGTTGCGATAATGATCTTTACTGCCCGCCGTACTGGATGCCAGGGTCTTTTGCCGGATCCGTTGACGGAACCCGCTGTCTGCTTCATTGGCAGCCCGCAAGACACCGTAAAACAGCCCAAGTTGGTCCAGATCAGCATCCTGCGCTGTTGCCAGCAAGTTGGACTGCACAGCTTCATTAATACGCTGTCGTAATAACAGTTCGCGGTAACTTTCGACCTGCAAGCATACCGATAACGGATCGCTCTGCAGGGCCAATGCGTCGGCATACTGCGGCGCAAGGGCTTTAAACCGCGCCACCCGCGCCTGATAAATGTCTTCAAATTCAATAGATTCTAAAATATCGGGCGCAGGGAGCGCCGTAAAATCGAAAAGGTCGGTCATGGAAGGCCTCAAGGAGAGTGTACTGGCAGCGCCAGAGGCTGCCTTTGAAGTAATTCAAAGCGGCAATGATTAGGGTGCCAAAATCTCAGACACACCTTTAGCACGGCTTTGAATGTCAGATAAAACAACCTCAGTACCTTTTTGCTGATACGGGAAATACAGAACACCAGAATCAACCTGTTCACTGATTGTACCAATAAGATCGGTGCAATCTTGCGCCGAGGCTTTAATATCATCCAGAGAGTTTGCACTGGCAATCGAAGATACTAGCTTGGAAAACTCCACCAGTAACAGGTGCGCCGTATCTGAGGTAGTGCCCAACAGTGATTCACTGTCGCCAACTTGTTGCGTAATTTGACCACGCTTCACCTGTTTTTCCAGGTTTGCCAATATAGCCTGATGTGCTTCTGGGGTTGGAAATTGATCCATTTCGATACTCCTATGCTTTGATATGCGGATAGTTAACAACGCGGTCAACGACGAATGTGGCATTACCACCAAACTCGACGATATTCTGTGGCTGCTTATCGCCCGACACCCGTGTACTGGTTCGATTGACAAAGCGCACAAATAGCCTTGTATAAGGGTGCAGATCTGCAATTTTTAGGCAGGGGATTGTGAGCATTTTAGCGTTGTCATTCCATCCACCGGCGGTGTAAACAGTCGTGCCCAGACGCTCCAATTCTGCATTGATCTGCTCGCTGGATGCATTCTCATTGGTCAGTACAAACTGCATAACTGAGTGACTCCAGTCAGAAGCATACTGTGTAGGACTTTCAGAATAGCCTGGTTCATAACTATAACCGTGCTTCAGGTGTGCCTTGGTAAGCGCACCTATAACCGGATATTGGTGATAGCCAACACCCGTAACAGGAACAAGTTTCCATTTAGACATATGCGGCTGATCCGGGTCAGCCTCAATCTCCAGAGATGCTTTGGAGTGTGCAACCCCATCATAATAATTGATCCGCATGTCTGAATGGCTTGCTGCCAGGTTAGCGATGGCCTGATCCATACGTGCTTCAGCGCTGGCGACTGTGGCGTTTATCGCAGACATTTTTCCGGTGACGGTTTGAGTCAGCGTATTGTTTGAGGCCACCAGCTCTCCATTGGTTTGCTGCAACGCTGCGATACGCTGATCCAGCGACATTGTTTGTGAATTACTCATAGTTACACTCCTAGTTCGAGTAAACGGTCGTTAAATTGAATTTGTCTGTGGTTTGACTGCAACTGGGCAATGGCCATACTGGTTTGCGCTTCTGCCATGGCCACAAATTCGGGGGTGTGAAACAGCTTCAGATCCCCGCTGGTATTCACGGTCAAATGCTCATACGGCACGGCCGTTAATGTCAGGTCAAAGCCTTGCACGACGCGGGCAACCGGAGTCTGATAAAACAGTACATGCTCCGGGTGCGACCAGATGGCAAACAGGGTTTTCTGGGCATCATCGGAATGATCATTCAGATAAAAGCCCACTTCGCGGACGGCATATTGTGTGTCGTCGGTAAATATACCGGACAAATGAAACTGGCCATCGCCCACCACCCGGCCATCACTAACCGGGACATTGTTGCGTTCATTTTGCAGCCGCGTCTGGGTGCGATTGGGCACATAGCCTTTGTCACCGACGCCGATGCGCCCGATCTCTAATTGAATGCCATGGGTCTGTGCATTCACGGCGGCGTTGATCCCCGCCTGGGTAATAATTGGTGTATAGATACTCATAACTTGCCTAAACGGTTGTCATCGCGACCTGTTGCAGCTGCGTAATTACCATGCCGCCAGCCGCCCACACCCCACTATTCAGTTGCATGTGTGCGGACTGACGTAAACAGGGCGTAGACACCGACAAAGATTGTGCAGCCCCTGACAGGTATGTTGATGAAGGTGAAAAAGTAAAATCGTAGTGTTGGTGCCATCGACCAGTCTGAGCACTGATAGCATCCGAGCCCGCGGCCATAGCCAGATTGCTCTGCAGCATCACCCCGACACTAAATTGGATCTGGCTGCGGCATGGCTTAGTTGCTGCCACGCTTTGCCACAGCTGTGCCTGAAGTTTTGGGGTCAGTAATGTGCTGCCTTGTGGATCCAGGTTTTCATGGGCCAGTGCCAGTAACTCAGCGCTATGAGGTACACCACCGGTTTGCCACCACTCGGTCAGTTCCACACTGGCATTCAGACTGTGCAGAGACTGCTTGATTGCCCCGACGGTGCCTTTAATTCTGTGATTCGGCACACTGTCGGCAATCACCTGACGCTGAACCTGCTCGGGCCAGAGACTGTCCCAGCTGTCCACGCTTAATCCATCAGCCAGCCAGGGGAGAAAATGTGCCGGACAGCGCTACGGATCCCACAATTGCGAAAGTGATACAGGCAGCTGTGCGATGCGACTGGATGCGTTATCCAGCGCACGCTCAAACTGACTAGCCTGACAGGGCAACAGTGACTCAGACATGCTCGCCTCCAATGTCGACAGCTATCGAAGTACAGTATGCGGCTTCATCCTGCCCCACCGTAATGTCCCACTGTGGTTCGAGTAGCTCAACCCGCTGAACGCCTTCACGATGCAATACCGCATACAGGGCTGACAGAGAAATGTCATGGCCGAGCTTACGGTGTTCACTGAGCCAGTCTGAGGTGGTGTCAATCGCCAGCTGTTTTATCGCATTGCTGTCCATCCCTGGATACACATACAAGCGCGCGTTGATGGTAAAACTGCGGATCAAAGCGGGTTTCACCCTGACTCTGTCCGTCAGCGGACGGATCTCATCCTGGTTGAGGTACGTCTGGACTGTATTCAGTAAAGCGTCTGATGCCAGGCCCGAGCCCTCATCACTGAGGATGGTCACTGCCACATCACCCGGCATCGGCTCGCTCAATCCCGCATCTGATGTACAGTTAAGTACAAACGCGCTTGTCGCAGTGCCATCAGCCACAGTTGCACGCTCGAATTCAGGTGCGGATACATACACATCCCGCACCTTCGGTGAGGCTTTCATAGCATGAAACACATAGGCGCCCGCGGGTCCCGCGGTACTGAATCCTTCCAGTGCCAGGCGAATGCGTTCACGATAGCGCTCATCACTTTCATACTGCGCTGGCACAGGGGGGATCACTGTGTCACTACCCGGTGCGATCACGGCACGTTCAACACCAAAACGTGCCCCCAGATAATCCAGCTCACTGCTGCTGGCTTTGGCCAGTAATACAGCTTCAGCCGACTCATTAATGCGTTGCCGCAACAGCATTTCACGATAGGCAAAGGCCTCGTCAGTAATGTGCTGCCTTGTGGATCCAGGTTTTCATGGGCCAGTGCCAGTAACTCAGCGCTATGAGGTACACCACCGGTTTGCCACCACTCGGTCAGTTCCACACTGGCATTCAGACTGTGCAGAGACTGCTTGATTGCCCCGACGGTGCCTTTAATTCTGTGATTCGGCACACTGTCGGCAATCACCTGACGCTGAACCTGCTCGGGCCAGAGACTGTCCCAGCTGTCCACGCTTAATCCATCAGCCAGCCAGGGGAGAAAATGTGCCGGACAGCGCTACGGATCCCACAATTGCGAAAGTGATACAGGCAGCTGTGCGATGCGACTGGATGCGTTATCCAGCGCACGCTCAAACTGACTAGCCTGACAGGGCAACAGTGACTCAGACATGCTCGCCTCCAATGTCGACAGCTATCGAAGTACAGTATGCGGCTTCATCCTGCCCCACCGTAATGTCCCACTGTGGTTCGAGTAGCTCAACCCGCTGAACGCCTTCACGATGCAATACCGCATACAGGGCTGACAGAGAAATGTCATGGCCGAGCTTACGGTGTTCACTGAGCCAGTCTGAGGTGGTGTCAATCGCCAGCTGTTTTATCGCATTGCTGTCCATCCCTGGATACACATACAAGCGCGCGTTGATGGTAAAACTGCGGATCAAAGCGGGTTTCACCCTGACTCTGTCCGTCAGCGGACGGATCTCATCCTGGTTGAGGTACGTCTGGACTGTATTCAGTAAAGCGTCTGATGCCAGGCCCGAGCCCTCATCACTGAGGATGGTCACTGCCACATCACCCGGCATCGGCTCGCTCAATCCCGCATCTGATGTACAGTTAAGTACAAACGCGCTTGTCGCAGTGCCATCAGCCACAGTTGCACGCTCGAATTCAGGTGCGGATACATACACATCCCGCACCTTCGGTGAGGCTTTCATAGCATGAAACACATAGGCGCCCGCGGGTCCCGCGGTACTGAATCCTTCCAGTGCCAGGCGAATGCGTTCACGATAGCGCTCATCACTTTCATACTGCGCTGGCACAGGGGGGATCACTGTGTCACTACCCGGTGCGATCACGGCACGTTCAACACCAAAACGTGCCCCCAGATAATCCAGCTCACTGCTGCTGGCTTTGGCCAGTAATACAGCTTCAGCCGACTCATTAATGCGTTGCCGCAACAGCATTTCACGATAGGCAAAGGCCTCTATGAGCTTAATGGCGGGATCACTGGCATAATCCAGCCCTTCCCCGTCATAGCGCTGCGAAAACTCCGCCACAATCGCGGTTTTTATCTCATCAAAGCTCAGCGGCTCTATCAGCTTCGGCGTAGGTAAGCGTGCCATATCTATGGCACTAAAATTGGTCAGAGACATAGCAGCTCCTGATATTACAAGTTTGGAAATTAAAGTAGAGGGCAGCGCAAGAATGCCGCGGGCGGGCGAGAATTACAGCAGATTGTTAACGCCATTGGCGCGTTCAATGATCTCCTGTTTTACGGTATCCAGCCCTTTGCTCTGATATGGGAAAGTCAGCTCACCCGTTGCCACCAGGCCTTCGATATCACCAATGGTGGCTTTCAGTGAAATCACTGACGCTTTCACGTCTTCCAGGTTGTCTGCTTCTGACAGTTTGTTGACAAAGCCACTGAGCTCATTGAGTAATAAGTGTGTCGTGTCCGACGTTGTACCAAGCAAGGACTGGCTGTCTGCCACTTGCTTTTCTACGTCACTGCGAACCTGAATACGGTTTATCATCTGTTGTTCTGTATCACTCAGCTCAATAGAGAATTCACAGTCACTCCCATAAAACTCAGCAACATATTGCTCAACAATACTGAGCGGTTTAGTCGGGTCTATGTACTGCTCTACAACTTGATTGTTTACTTTTAATTTGGCCATTTTACTCTCCTATGGAAACATGGGTGTCGGATGATAATCGTATGCAGACTGTTCTTTATGTCCAACATGAGGGAACTGCCCCCAGCCGGAGTCAAGTGGTACTTTACCTGTGACAACTGCGGGAAGTGCAACCTGGACCACGACAGTTTCTGAAATATCCAGTGCCATGCCATGCGCCGTGGGTACACAATGTGAGTATTCGTTACGCCCGTTAACCGCAACCTCGCCCCCACAAATTTTTGCCGGTTCATTGGCTCTTAGCCCTTCACACCAGTAACCTCTAGGCACTATCCCGCGAATATGTTTAACCACTGCGGCTACCGTCATGTGCGTGGGATCACGAAAATACTGATACATTAAGTGGGCATAAGTCTTAGACGTTTGGCCATCAATTGTAACCTCGCGATAGGGGTAGTATTCCAGCTCCCAAATATTGAAATTGCCCGCAAAGTACTTTTTGTCAGAATCTATAGCACGCAAAAACTCACGTGCTAGCTTACTGCGAGAATCCACTTCCTGATTTGTTTCTACCGTTTCAATGAGTGTCGCTTTTTTCAAATTCCCGGTGTCCCAAAACTTCGGAACCTCTCCCTTTTCATCTGGCACCAGCGCTTGGTTTCTTGTTACGCGAAAATGTGACTGTGTATTCAAATACTGGTTTAAGGCAGTGTCTACCTTTGCCAGATGCTGATCCGTTTTGCTCTGTGAAGCACTAATTGCCGCACTCAACACACTATCAATACTCTGAATTTTGTTGTCTACCGTGCTGGTCAGGGCTTCTGAGGCTTCAACCAGGCCGGCAATATCGTGTTCTAATGCCATATATTTCTCCGTTTAAATTTGAGTTAAAAAGTGTCTAAATTGAAGTTCTTGGGAACTGCGCTTTAATGGCGTTACGTGCGCCTAGCCAGCGCTCACGGGCCTTGCCAGCCTGCGGGCTGTGTTCACCATACTCAGCGCACGCCGCCAGAAACTGAAATGCCAGGCCGTCACTGTGCTGTTGATAAGCCTGCACCCGGGCAGCATCAACGTGCGCCTGATGTTGCAGTGCTTTGGCTTGTTTGAGTAATTTAATGGCCTCTTCGGCCAGTTGTTGTGCCCGCTCAGGAGCCGTGCTGTATTGCTTCATCGTGGTGCCTCCTTGATTATTCTGTTCTGGTGCCTAAAGCACGCCGTTGTCCATCAGTGCAAACTTGAGTTTCAAATGTCGATGCATATTGCCAATTTGTGCCTTGCCCATTTTGGCCAGCTCAGGCGCCACCAAAATATTGAACTCAACCCCCTGATCGATCACTGTGATTGAGTCCGAAGGCACACCCGTCAGGGCCAGGTCAAACGCCAGCAACAACTCAACGTCATTGGATTTATATGCAATTGATTCAGTCGGGGAGGAATACACAGCGAATAACACATGCTGTATTTGTCCATCAACCTCTTCTTCGGTGTAAAAACCGATTTCGTTAACGAAAAAACCCTCTCCCGCGATTGGCTCAGCATCACGCACGGTCAGATGCAGTTGTTTGCCATCGGCAAGGGTTTTGGCACTGGCCAGGTCGAGTTTGTACTTTTCATCCTGTAGACGAGTGATCCCCTCATGGGGCTGATAGCTGCCGCTGCCCAGGCCCACTTTACTGATTTTGGCTTTAAAGCCACCCTGTTGCGCTCTGAACAGCGCGGACAAACCCGCCGAAGTGATCACGGGCTGTAGTAAAATACTCATTGTTAGAAACTCCTTTATGCAGGTACGCCAAGCGTGCCGTAGCAACGCACGGCACTCACCCGGCGGCGACTGATATGCATCACCGGGGCGGCGCAACTGACACTGTTAATAAATTCATCGGGAATACGCTGGTCCGACAGACCTCTGAAACGAACAACCTGCACAGGTCGACGTGTCATGCAAAACGCCTGACGTAAACCGCACTGCGAAATCCGGTGGCGCAGTTTATCCACTCCAGCGCGATGTCTGAGTACCTGATAACGCTTGTCAGATAGAGAGGCAGCCACAGACAGACTCACCCGGCTGTCACGCTGTTTGGCTTTGTCGCCAATACAGGGTTCAACCGCACCATATAAGCGCTTATGCGTGATCGGATGGACAATTGCCCCCGCCGCCGCCGCACTCGCCATTTTCATCCCCAACAGGAAATCAAAGTGCGCCTTTTGTGGCTTAGTCTGGTTTGTCACCCGATGGATAGCATCGTAAAGGCTTTGATCCAGCTTGACGGCCCGACTGGTGTAAGGCAGCGCATTAGCCCAGGCGATAAAAACGAAGGTATGTGGCTCCTTGCTTAAGTAAGGTGCCAGATAAACATCATCGGTATCTTCGAACCACTCAAAAAACTCCAGCTCCAGACCCAGTGAAGACAGTGCGCGTTTCACTGAGCCAACGGTTCCCTTGTGTTTGTGGATCGGAACTGAGCGAGCGATCAACGCCCGTTTGGCCTCGCTCGGCCAGTTTTCATCCCATTCGTCCACCGACAGGGCCCAGGCCAGCCAGGGCAACAGAGACTCCGGGCAAGTTTGCGGATCCCAGAGTTTGGCCACATGCTCAGGTGCAATGCCCCGCTCCGCATAATGTGTAATGGTGCTCAGGTTACGTTCTAACTCAGAGGCACCCGGCGGCAGTAAATCAGTACTGACAGTCACGGTGATCTCCTAGAAAAAACTCAGTTGCAGCGACAAACTCACGGCCTGCGTGTCTTCGGGCGCAATGTCATCCGCAGGTGACAACAATTTGATTTTGCGCACCCCGCCCTGATGTAACAGATCGATAATTGCAGAGTGCGGGATCTCTTTACCCAACCGGGTATGCGCCTGGTTAAAAGCATCCAGTGCAGTATCAATCGCCAGTCTGACCTGCAACTCACTCACACCCGGGTTCAGATAAACATGCGCTTCGACGGGCACACGGGTTGGCCTGGTGGCCGATACCTGCACCTGATCCGTCAATGGCCGAACATCCTCATGATTCAGATGGTCTGACACTGCACTTTGTACCGCTGCCAGATCTGCGCCCATGTCGGTGAGTACGGTTACTTCAACCACACCGGGTGTGCTGGATGCAACATGAACATCCCGTACCCGAGCGTCTGCAAGCAGAGACTGAAACTGATAAGCGCCTGTCGTGCCAGCCATACTGTGGCTCTCCAAAGAAAGCGGAATACGCGCCCGATAACGCTCATCGTCCTCTGCCTCCGCCCGGGCAACACCAAACAAGCCACCCAGATGATCAAGGTTACTGCCTGAGGCGAAAGCCAGCATCACCGCCTGTGCAGCGTCGTTCACCCTTTGTCTCAGGAGCAGCTCCCGATAAGCAGCAACCTCCAGCACTTTGATAGCAGGATCGGACGCTAAGAGGCTGTGTTCGGGCAAACGGTCCGATAGCGCCGCTATCAGCTCAGCGCGTATCTCTTCGTAGTTCAGTGTTTCTATCACCGCTGGTGGCGCCAGACGTGACAGATCTATCGCGGTATTCATAGGTCAATTCCTCAGGCAAAAACTGTCCGGCCCGAACAGCGCAGTTCAGGAAAATTCAGTTTCAGTAAGTATTTAGAGATGCGGTGACGGTACTTCACGATACCCGTGTTGGTATCGACCGTCCTGTTGGCTAACCGTTGTTGCGCTTAGCACTCAACAATGCGTCGAGCTTTTTATCGATAGAGTCAAGGCGCTTTTCAATGCGCTTCTGGTCCTCTTTGCGGATCTGCTTAAGATGTGCCAGCTCCTGCGAATTCGTGGTGATCCGCTTGTCCAGATCATTGAGATATAAAATACCTGACACCAACAGTGCAATGGTGGTCAGGATATGAGCCAGATTCAGCTCTTTTTTCATTTGCCATTGGTCGGCTTGCATGGTTTGGCCACCTCCTCATTCATAGTTTCCCCCAATTTAAGATTGCCACTGTCCACTGAGCATTTGTTGCGCCAGCTCCTCTGCGCGCTCAGGAACTTGTCTGGCCCAGCGACTATCCAGCATTTCCAGTGCAGCACGCTCAAAATCACCGTGCTGCACTGCATCAAGCATGTTATTGAACCCCAGCAACCCTCGTACACCGAGATTAAAGGCCATATTCGTCAAAACTGCCTGACGAGCCTCATTGCAGTGAGAGATATCAACACGACGCCTTACACCAGCCTGCGCATTGGCCACATCCTGTGCCAACAACTGCTCGGCTTCTTCTTCAGCTATGCCATTTTGTTCCAAATTTCTGCCATACCCTATGGTGAGTTTGCCTGCTGTGCAGTAATAAGGAAAACGCCGGAATCCCTCATGTTTTTTAATCTGCTCAACGGTATTCATAATTGTCATTGTGCTTCTCCTTATGGCTGACACAAGCTCTGAAGCAGACTGCGCTCAGCTTTAACCAGCCAAAACTCTAACGAGCGTTTTGAGTCGAAACCCAGTGTTTTTGCAACTTGTGCTATGTCTCCCTCAACCAGATATTTGCCGCGCAGTGCACGGATACATTCAGGTCTTAGCTGTGCAATCTGTTGTGTCAGTGCCTCTATTTCTTCCGGCACGCTCATCATATCACTGCTCACATAGCGGGCACTGGAATCACCTATTCGCTCGGTCACTGCCTGGCGGCTGAACCCTTTACCCAGTTCTTTTGCACGCCAGAAGCGACCCCAGCGCTTTAAAGCGGTGCGTAGCTGCTTAATGGTTGGTTGTGTCATCATCATTGATCTTTCCTATTACTTCTAAAATATCGAGTGAATAAACATCCTCGACCAGACCGACAACGTCGTTCCACCTAGGGCTGTATTCTTTATTTTCCCAGCGTCTCAGCGTGCGCTCTTCAACGCCATAGTGTGCTGCTGACTCAGCCTGCGTATAACCTCTTAAGAGACGGGCAAACCTCAGGATATCTGCCCCCATCGGGGTCCTTTTTTGCTGCGTTAACCGCGGCTTTGCGTACATATATTGCTTCATCGTTTTCCTTATACTGTGAAGTCATTCATCAAACAAAACAGCGTCCCTTAAATGGCTAATACTATGCAGCACTCGGTTGTGCCGGACCGCTAAGATCAGCGGGTACAGACAACGGTGGTCACTGTTTATTTCTCTGGTCATTGAATTAAACTGGTGCGTCTGTGAACCTGGTTTACGGGTCACTAGCCCCATGTAACATCCGCTGTTATGAATGTGCTGGCGCAGGGAATGAAGGAAAAGTGCGCTGATGCTAAAACTGCATCACATGTTTACAACTCCATGTCATAGCTTTATCAAGCTTAGGGCTATAATACCTTTTTCATTGGCCTGAAACAGGTCAAAAATGCCCTAACAATTATAAAGTTAAAATTCTCACCTGATTCTTACAAAAGCTAACTTGCGATTCGTGTCAAAAGTAAACTCAATTAACAATTGTAAATTATGAAAGGTTCTCCTAGACAAAATTGCCTGTGTGTCAGACAAACATTGCCCCCGTGCACGGCATTCACTAAAATAACCACATCTAAATAAAGAGAAGCAAAATTCATGGCTCAATATATCTATACAATGTCGCGGGTGAGCAAAGTCGTACCACCCAAACGCACAATCTTAAAAGATATTTCTCTGTGCTTTTTTCCAGGTGCCAAAATTGGTGTGCTTGGTCTAAATGGTGCAGGTAAATCAACCCTGCTACGTATCATGGCTGGGGTAGATACCGAGTTTGAAGGGGAAGCACGTCCGCAACCCGGCACAAAAATTGGTTACCTGCCTCAGGAGCCGGTGCTGGATGAAAGCAAAACGGTGCGCGAAACCATTGAAGAAGCCGTGGGCGAAGTAAAACGCGCACTGAGCCGTCTGGATGAAGTATACGCTGAGTATGCAATGGAAGACGCCGACTTCGACGCCCTTGCTAAAGAGCAAGGCGAGCTGGAAGCCATTATTCAGGCACACGACGGTCATAACCTGGATAACGCGCTGGAGCGTGCTGCTGATGCGCTGCGCTTACCTGAGTGGGATGCTAAAATTGAGCACCTGTCGGGGGGTGAACGTCGCCGGGTTGCAATCTGTCGCCTGTTACTTGAAAAACCAGACATGCTGTTACTGGACGAACCAACCAACCACCTGGATGCCGAATCAGTGGCCTGGTTAGAGCGTTTCTTACATGACTACGAAGGTACTGTCGTGGCCATTACCCACGACCGTTACTTCCTTGATAATGTGGCGGGCTGGATCCTGGAACTAGACCGTGGCCATGGTATTCCGTGGGAAGGTAACTACTCTTCATGGCTGGAGCAAAAAGATGCCCGTCTGAAACAGGAAGAGAAATCTGAAAAAGCACGCCAGAAGTCTATCGAGAAAGAGCTTGAGTGGGTACGTTCAAACCCGAAAGGTCGTCAGGCTAAATCAAAAGCACGTATGGCGCAGTTCAGCGAACTTCAGCAGTCTGATTACCAAAAGCGTAACGAGACCAATGAACTGTTCATCCCACCTGGGCCTCGCCTGGGCGATCAGGTGATTGAAGTCAATAACCTGACCAAGAGCTTTGGTGATCGCGTCTTGATTGACAACTTAAGCTTCTCAGTACCTAAAGGTGCTATCGTCGGTATTATCGGCGCCAACGGCGCAGGTAAATCAACCCTGTTCAGAATGCTCAGTGGCCAACATCAACCGGACAGCGGCGACATTGTACTGGGTGAAACCGTAGAGCTGGCAACCGTTGAGCAGTTCCGCGACGACATGGACGGTAACAACACCGTATTCCAGGAAGTTTCTGATGGCCAGGACATCCTGAAAATTGGCAACTTTGAAGTGCCCAGCCGTGCTTATGTTGGCCGCTTTAACTTCAAAGGCAACGATCAGCAGAAATTTGTAAAAGAACTCTCTGGTGGTGAGCGCAACCGTTTGCACCTGGCCAAGCTGCTTAAGGCCGGTGGTAACGTGATCCTGCTGGACGAACCAACCAATGATCTGGACGTGGAAACTCTTCGTGCACTGGAAAACGCGATTCTGGAATTCCCGGGCTGCGTTATGTGTATCTCGCACGACCGTTGGTTCCTTGACCGTATCGCAACTCATATTCTGGATTACCGTGACGAAGGTCAGGTGAACTTCTTCGATGGCAACTACACAGAATATGAAGAATGGCTGAAAAAGACCTATGGTGCTGAGGCCGCAGAACCTAAGCGCATCAAATATAAGAAAATTGGTTAATCGCCAATCATGCCAGATATGAGCCCTGATTTTCAGGGCTTTTTTATGCCCAGTCAAAGCTGGAATGGGTACCAATCTGCTTAACCAAGTGTGCTATTTTAAGGCGAGAAAAGAGTGTCGTTAGCCTGGCAAAAGTGCTGCGGTTTAGGTACCTAAATAAGAAATTTTTAACGCCATTAGTGCCAAATTTGCATCTACAAATTAAACAAGTAGCAAGTGACATTGGTATTAGTGGAGACTGTGGCAAAAACTAGCTAAGCTATAGATAAACAAGCTAAGAGAATACTAATGAAAGAACGTAGACGATTTTCACGCGTACTGTTTTCTAACCCGGCAGTATTGATGACGGCCAGCGGCGATTACAAGTGCGAAGTCATCGACCTGTCACTCAATGGCGCTTTAGTGACTTTACCTGTAGGGTATGTGCCCCTGAGAGATGAGCCTGCCAGCCTGCGCTTTTCCCTGCCGCAAAGTGACATACAGATAGCAATGGAAGTACAGGTCCGTCATATTGAGGAATGCCACCTCGGTGTACACTGTAATCAGATCGATCTGGACAGCGTGACGCATCTCAAGCGCCTGATTGAACTTAATCTGGGAGATGATGACGTACTTCACCGTGATCTTGAGCAACTGCTGTTACACGACTGAGTAACACCTCAGCTGAATTTTATCCATATAGCGTGTCGTATCCAGAAACAATGCGCTCCCACTGTTAACACTTTACCATTCAGACACGCATTAAAGTGTGCCAATTATCTGCTATATCCACAGCCCCTTGTCAGGTTGAAGACAGAAAAGGGTGACTAACGGCCCTTTTCTGTGACCTTTCGTTTGAACCTTTGCCCGCCTTATACCAATTTGCTTAATTAAGTGTTCTATTTTGAGGCGAGAAAACATGGTCGATAACCAGGCAAAAATTTTGCTATTTAGTTGTTCTAAATAAGAAATTTTTAACGCCGTTAGCGTCATATTTGCTCCTTCAAATAGAACAGGTATTAAGTGAAATTGGTATTAGTTTGGCCAGGTGTTACAACGGCGCTCGGTAATACAGTCTGCATCCCAGGTCATACAGTAGTATGGTTGATCTGACCAGCAGGCATAGTAAGACCCGGCGCCACCAGCGACTTTGGGCGTCTGACCTTCAAGTGTTTTTTGTTCAAAAGTTAAGCGCTTCAACTTTTTTTTATTGAGGTTAAGTTTCATAACCGTTTCCTTGTAGTTAGTTTAGGTAATCGCAATTCAGACTAGCACAAGTTCATCATGGAAATGTTTTACTTTTATTTCACCAGGAAACTATGTTAGTTTTATTTCTGTAACAAACCAAAGGAGATAACTATGTTACTAAAACTAAAAAAGAAACCAATGAAAGCTTTATCCAATGACAAAGCAGGCGTACCTGCAAACATGACGCCGCAGGTTGCAGGCGGTGTAGAAAAAACCTACTACTGCTGGTCAGATCATCGCTGTCCGGGCACACAAACTTCATGGCTGTGCTAATCACACAGTAATGCAGCAAGCCCGCTAAATTGAGCTCTTCAAGCGGGCTTATCAGAACAAGCTACTTTATACATTCATACCCACATTATACCAATTTCACTTAATACCTGTTCTATTTGAAGGAGCAAATATGACGCTAACGGCGTTACCACATTGCCTTCACTTTGCACAAAGCTTACTTAACACATTGATTATTAATAATAAGTAGAACATAAACTACAAATTGCGGATTCATGGGTATTGCACTTTGGCAATTGAAGATCATGCTTTCAGACAAAAACGTCACCGTATTGTGATGGTTTTGTGATAATTGCGGGAGCGATTCTCAATAATTTACCTGCATGCTTGATAGGGTCAAATCCAAACAACAAGAGTAAATTATGAAAACACGCATCATCCCCCTCATCACAGGTATTTTATTAGCATCCGGTACAGCCAGCGCTGCATCACTCGACGTCAAGATCACCAACCTGACACAGGGGATCTATTTCACCCCGTTATTGGTGAGCGCACACGCCAGCGATGCCATGTTGTTCAATGCTGGCGAAGCCGCATCTGAAGCACTCACAGCCATGGCAGAAGGTGGATCACTGACCGGTTTAAGCGAAATATTGACAGGCATCAACGCCAACACAATGGAAAACCCAGCCGCAGGACTACTCGCGCCAGTCACTTCAACCATGACCAGCCTGGAAACCGATGAAGGCAATGACCGCTTGTCAATTGTGGCAATGATGCTGCCAACCAATGATGGATTTGTTGGCCTGAACAGCTGGGCTATCCCTACTACACCGGGTACTTATCATATCTATCTGAATGCCTATGATGCAGGCACAGAAGCAAACAATGAACTGATTGTAGATGGCTCTGGTGCACCAGGTACGCCAGGTATTCCTGCCTCTCCGGGCGTTGATCCTGGTACCCAGGGCAGTGGTGTTACAGAAATGGAAGAAAATGCGTTTGTGCATATTCACCGCGGCAACCTGGGCGATGATGACGCAACCGGTGGGAAAAGTGATCTACACAACACAGTCCACCGCTGGTTGAACCCCGTTGCCAAAGTTACCGTAACCGTTAAGTAAGGGGCCCACCATGAAATTATTCAGACTCACCCTGCCTGCGGCTTGCTTAGTACTGGCCGCCTGTGGCAGCGATAACGACGATAACATGCCCGTCACTATGCCCGATGATGATATGAACATGGTCGATGACCCGGCCCCTGCTGATCCAGATCCTGCAGACCCGGATCCGACTGACCCAACTGATCCAACAGACCCCACACCGACCACTGTGGAGTTAATGATCACAGCCACTAACCTGACTTACGCTCAGCCGTTGTCTCCCATTTCTGTCGCGCTACATCAGGAAGGACAATTCTGGCAACTAGGCGAGCCGGCCATTGATGCACTGGAAGTGTTAGCAGAGGGCGGAGACAGCAGCGGCCTGCTTGCACTCGACGTAGTGCAAAGCCAGGCTTCTGCAACAGCGCCCCTGCCACCAGGACAAAAAACCGAGCTGACTCTGACCCATGATTCCCTGGATGGACAAAAGTTATCTTTGATTTCCATGATGGTGAATACAAATGATGGCTTTACCGGTCTTAATGCTTTGGATGTGTCTGCAATGACAGTAGGTCAGGTGATGACTTACACGACACATGCCTATGACGCAGGCACAGAAGCCAATACGGAAGCCCAGGGCACCATACCTGGCCCGGCCGATGGTGGCACAGGGTTTAGTGCCGAAAGAGAAGCGTTAAACAAGGTGGCCATGCACCCAGGTGTGGTTGGTATGGATGACGGGCTGACAACCTCGGTATTAACGAGCAGCCATAAATTCGACAACCCGCTAATGACGGTTACCATTACCAGAACCAAGTAGTCTCCCAGCCGCTCCGTGACCGTTGCGGTCACGGAGCACTGACAGCCGGTCGCAAATACCGGTGTGGAGACTTGCTATGCAGCAAAACGTGCTTATCGTTGAAGACGATGCTGATATTGCCGACCTGTTACGCGTTCATCTGAACGAGTTGGATCTCGGCGTTGATCACCTTGCCAGTGGAGATCTGGTTATGCCACAACTGACCAATCAACATTATGCCATCGTGATACTCGATATCATGCTGCCTGAAGTAGACGGTCTGACGCTGTGCCGGGAAATCAAAACTCGCTACCCTAAAATTAGCGTGATCATGATGACCTCCAAAAGCAGTGAAATGGATCGGATCATTGGTCTTGAAATGGGCGCAGATGACTACATTTGCAAGCCATTTAGCTACCGGGAATTTCAGGCCCGAGTTAAGGCCCAGCTCAGGCACATCAAGCTGCTACAAGAACCACAACAGCAACCTACCTCAAGCACAACTAACCCGGTAGTCATTGGCCAGCTGCATATTGATCCCCATTATCACGAGCTGACACTTAAACAAACCCCCGTCGACCTCACCGCGACTGAATTTGATTTAGTGCTGTTTTTTGCCCGACACCCCAATCAGGTGTTTTCCCGGGCACAACTACTGGAATCAGTCTGGGGCTATGACCATTTGGGATATGAGCACACCGTTAATTCTCATATCAATCGTATTCGCAACAAATTTGAGCAAATAACTGAACACGCCATCATAGAAACGGTGTGGGGTGTAGGCTATAAACTCAATGCCAAACCGCTACAGCAGGAAATGCAATGACCCTTTCACTTTATCATCGTCTGGCGTTGACGATTTCGGCCGTCTTTATGCTGATCGTGTCTGTCTTTGTATGGTGGACACAGAACCTGTCATCCGTTTCCCGTGCGCAGGCAGAGCAACAGCTGCACATTGGACTGGCAGAGCATCTGGCGCAGGATAACCCCTTGTTGCAACAAGGTGTATACGACTATAAAGCACTGGAAAACCTGTTTCATACCTTAATGATATTGGGCCCGGCGTTTGAATTTTATTTTATCGACCCCAGCGGAAAGTTGCTGACCTATTCGGCAAAACCTGGTGAGGTGAAACGTGAGTCAATTAACCTGAGTCCGCTGGTGCAGCTGATCAAATCACCTGCTAAGCTCCCGGTTTATGGGGATGACCCCCGTTCGCTTGACGGCAACAAAATTTTCTCCGTGGCACCTGTGTATAACGAGCAAAAGTTGCAGGGGTATCTGTATGTCATTATAGGCTCATCAATTTATGACTCGATTGTGGCGCAACTCAATAGTTCAGATCAACTGGTGAAACAGGCTGTGTGGTTAGGGGTTTTTCTGCTGCTATTGTTTCTCACGCTGCTACTGCTGTTCCGTTTTATGACCAAACCGCTGAAACGGCTGAATCAATATATTCATACCGTTGAACACCATAAATTTGATATCAAACAAGCCCCCCTGCTCAGTTGGCAGCAGCAGGATAACGAGATACATCAGCTCGGCAATGGCATTAACACTATGCTGCAAACCATCAATCAGCAGATGTCACAACTTACAGCGGTGGATGAACAACGTCGCCAGTTGCTTGCCCACCTGTCACACGACCTGCGCACACCGCTGGCCTCTTTGCAGGGGTACCTGGAGCTGGTGGAGCGAGGTGCCGCCTCATCAGGTGAAATGCAACGCTATATGAGTATTGCATTAAAGAACTGTACGCAGCTTAAAAACCTGATTGATCAAATATTTGAACTGGCACATCTGGAATCCGGCCACACCCAGGTACACTTTGAAGTCTTCAATATGGGTGAACTGATATATGATGTGCTTGCCAAATTTGCCCTCAAGGCACAACAGGCGGACATCACGCTGCGCGTCACCCCCACTGAATGTGACTTTGTGGTCTACTCAGACATCGCAAAACTGGAACGGATAATGAGTAACCTGATTGAAAACGCGCTGCGCCATACACCGGCTGGCGGCACCATCTCCATAGTGGTGACCACCAAAGAGGGTGGCTATGACATCGCTATTCAGGACACCGGCGTGGGGATCAGTCCTAAAGAACTCCCTTATATCTTTGAGGCTCGCTACCAGGCCAGTAACAGCAAAGGCTGTAAAAAGACCCATGCAGGCCTGGGACTGGCTATCACGGCCAGGTTGTTACGGCTTTTGAAATCGGAGATCAAGGTCAACAGCCAGCTTGGTGAAGGCAGCGAGTTTGTGTTTCAAGTGCGTGGCACTGAGTGATTACTCACTCAGTGCTTTTAGTACCTGGTCCGCTTGGCGTTTTTTAAACCTAAACACACCGACCCCCATAAGCAATGCTATCAGCCCAATCCCCCACTTTACCATCTGCACGCTTCCTCCAACGTGCAGAATCAGAGCATAGACTAGTAAAACCAGAACAAACAGTAGCGTCGCTTTAATGCTGAGATCCCAACGAAAAACCTCCTCCCTGAGCAGCTGTTGATGCACTTTGAGTCCCACTGATAGCTGCTGAGTTTTTATTATACCTAAGCTGGTTACACGGCTTTTATTAATCAGAATGTACATGCTCCCACCCCAGAAGCAGCCAAAGCCAAGCCAAAGTTGTGTCACCAGGGGCGCCGGTTCGAGTATTGCACGCACAAACCAGACACTCACCACCAACAATATCAATGTCTCAATGGTAATACTAAACCAAAGCCTGAAGTGCTGTTTTTTGTGACGCTGAATACACCTTTCCAGTGCCGGTGATGACGTTGGCGTCGACTGCCATAACTGTGCTAAATCCGAAAAGTCATGATTGTCCATCAGCTGTTCTCCTCTAATTGCTCAGCGAGTTGTGCTTTGGCACGATGCAGTCGGATCCCGACATTGGCCTCACTGATCCCCAACACATCGCTGATTTGAACCGTATCCACCCCTTCAAGTTTGAGCAGCATCACCTGCCTGAGACTCAAAGGAAGCCGATGAATGGCTCTGGTCAGCCGCTGTTGTTGTTGATATTTTTGTATGTTTGACTCGGGTGAATCCGTACTGAGCGTGTGCTCTTCGATCAGTGCATCTTCTTTTTGTCTGCTGTGCTTACGAATGTGGTCGACCGCAACATTGTGGATCACCCGGTACACGTAGGTGTTTAACTGACACATGCCGTCAAAGTGTCCAAGTGCGCGCCATAACGCAAAAGCCATATCCTGCGTAAGTTCTTCACACAGAGAGGGCCGGTTTTCGTAGCCCCTTGCTGCGCGACTGATCTGCGGCCAGTAAGTTTCGACGGTGGCCGACCTATCCAGCTCCCTGCCCTGCTCATTCAATCTCAGTTACTCCACTTTTATGATTGTGCCCGTATTAGTCGGCCGGGATCCTTATCTATTACAACATTTTGTTATTTATTTTTAATTCTCACAATGCACTTAACTCTCCGCTACAGAAGCAAGCGATTCACTATCGACACTTAAAAATTAATAAAAATTTTGTAAGACCAGAGCCAGTACATCGACTAAGGCTTGTAGATCTTCATCCAACACAACTGTGGAGCACCCAATGCAACCAATGACTACAAACCACCTTCAGCTCACTGCCATTGTTTGGCTGGTGGCCTTACTCTGCTTGATCAATATGGGGCTGATCCTGGCCTTTACGCCGTTTGTGATTTTCAAAATCAGTGCAACTTTTTTAGCTGTTGGCGTCACAGAGCTAGCCATGGTGATGACCAGACGTTCAATAAAATCAAAACGCCTGGCGGCCTATTTTTCGGTTTGAGTTAGGTTAATTTGACCCAGGCGTCCGAAGTATTACTGTCTGTTGAGCAAGGCCGAAAACTGATAACGCTAGGCCTATGCTTTTCGGCAGCAAACACAGCTACTAAGAAACGTATGCACTGGCCGTGGTGATGAGACATAGCAATACAAAACGCATTGCACACAAGCTCATCGCCCAGCTTCGCATCAATTACGATACAAAGCGGTTAGCACTTCATCCATTGAATGCGCCACCACCGGAATATGGTCCTGTTTATATTCAAGATATGTCAGGTCAAGCTGTGTAAAGTTGGCATGTTCCAGTAACGCATCAAACTCTCTGACATGCAGCACATTACCGGTCCTGCCATTGGCACCGACCAGAACCGTTCGGCTTTTTAAGGCCTGGCTCTGCGCCCTGCGATCATCAACGAGCTGCGAGGTAGTTTCCGGATGTGCCCAAAAACTCCCATCAAACGACACATGGCGGTGGAAAAAAGGCTGTTGAGGATCATCCATCAACAAGACAAGACCAACAAACAAACCTGTATTGGAGTGTCCCATGATTGTCCGGTCGGATTGATTCACCGGATACCGGGCTTCAATACTCGGTGCCAGCTCTTTATTAATGAAATCAAAGTAATCTCTGGCCAATGGCCATTGTGAATAATCTTGCCGATGTTGGTAATTATCATCAGCGTAGTTTTCCACCCCGACTAAAACCACTTCCATCTTGTTGTCATCCAGGCTATCAGCAATGGTGTCAAAACGCCATTCAGCGTCCAGCGCATAGATCACCGGGTACGTTTTATTGGCAACCCGATTTTGTGGCAGATAAATCTTCAAAGGATACGACACACCCGTGTAGCCAGAAGCAATCGCATCCAACTGTAACCGTTCACCAGGCATAAAAGGCTGAGTAGCCTGATTAGACGTATTCTGCTGCATCACCCCTGTGTCCGAGCTGCCACTGCCCCCACAGGCACTCAGGCTCATTACCAGCGTGCAGATTACAATACGGGTAAGCACTTTAAATTGTGTGTTCATCAAAACCAAAATATCCTGTCTGGGTTAAGCATTTAATCGGGTTAGCCAATAGCGCCTTCGTGATCTCAGGGTTGTTATTTATGTTGTATTCTGGCTGTTGCGTTACAGAATATAGATACAAGTTGGCATTATTGATCCCAAAAAAAGGAAGTCTATTTCAGACGGCCATTGAATTGGGAAAAAATAGTCTCCAAACCGCGCTTTCTTTAATTTTTATGCGCTCACAATAACCGCAAACCTTGAAAAAGTCACATTTTACCGACATGATAACTGGCCTGGACAATTACCTAAAAAAGAGCCATGACAACCTCTACTTCCTTTATGTCGAAACTGACGTCGCTCGTCGAAGCGCAGTGGTTTCAGAACTTCCTGGTCGCCGTCATTTTATTTAATGCGGTCACCCTGGGGCTGGAAACCACACAGTTTGGTAAAGACAATGCAGCCATTTTGCATAAAATTGATTTTGTGATCCTGCTGATATTTACCATTGAACTGATACTCAAGCTGGTGGTTTATCGCCTTAAATTCTTCAAGTCGGGCTGGAACTGGTTTGACTTAATTATTGTTGCTGTTTCCTGGGTTCCCTCCAGTGGGCCGCTTTCCGTACTGCGTGCGTTTCGGATCCTGCGGGTGTTACGGCTGTTCTCCATTGTACCGCAGATGCGCCGGGTTATTGGGGCACTGGGCCACTCTCTGCCGGGTATGGCCTCGGTCATTGGCGTGCTGGGTATAGTGTTCTACGTCTCAGCGGTTCTGACAACCAAACTCTTTGGTCAGCATCCGGATCCTAATATGCAAGAGTGGTTTGGTAGTATCGGTGCTTCTGCTTATACCCTGTTCCAGGTAATGACATTAGAAAGCTGGTCCATGGGCATCGTACGCCCGACCATGGAACTGTTCCCACAATCCTGGTTGTTCTTCGTACCTTTTATCATTATTACCAGCTTCGCGGTCCTGAACCTCTTTATTGGTATCATAGTCGATGCCATGCAGGTAATGCATGAAGAAGAAGGCAAACCCGATCAGGTCATGGCCACACGTGAGGATATCGCTCGCGTTGAAGCCAAACTAGATGCGCTGCTAAAACAACAAAAAGACTAGCCCTGCCAGAAGCTTGCCGCCTACCCTTAAGCGGCAAGTCCTTGCCCCCAAAGCCCTTATCATAACAGCTGTGCTGTTACTTTCTCCAAGTCATAACGCGCAACACATGCCCTCTCGGTCTGTTTTTGAGTCTGGTACGTTGCTTGCTTACAAAAGCTCTGTAGATAAGCCCACGAATACAGGAATATTCGTTGCCAATTAATCCATTGACCAAAGGAGCTGAACATGCAAGTGACATCGATCCCTTATCACACGCACAACACCTATCAGAAAACTTCAAATAACACACAAGAAACGGGCTATACACCGGTGTCTCAGCCACAAACAAATCAAATAGACGTGCCCCAAACTGGCTTTGACTTAACGGGTAAAGTTAACCTGATATACCTCTTAAAACCCGAAGACATTAGCGAGTTTAAGGGTGAGATGCCCGACCTCACCAATTTTTTCAGCGGCTTTAAAAATCAAGACGACCTGGCGCAGCAATATCACCACAAAGGTCAGCAACAAGACATTGAGCGCATCGTATTTATTGATGGCAAAGCCGTTGTGTCCGAAGGCTATGACGGCACAGTATACGGCCATGGCCCGGTGGCTGAGATATTCAAAGAAACGAGTAACGACCCACAAAAACGACAGCAACGCATTGCAGAACAATTTCCTGATGCCCAAATTGAGGTCTACCCCAAAGGTGAAGGCCCAACCAATGCCGAAGTGTTTGAATTACGCTACGGCGAGTCCTATCAGGACTATGTAGACGAACAGGTACGCAATTACAGCGATCAGTATCTGACCAACCAGATTGCTGCCGAAGAAAACTACCGCAGAAAACTGATGTTTGAACAAACGCCGCAAACCAGTGTGTTCAGTGTTGATGGCCAGGTTGTAGCAAGCAGAGACGACAAAGGCTTTGTCGACGTTGGCCTGCCCCTGCTAGACGTAGCAGATGCGCGAGGCATAGAAAGAGAAGCGCTTAAAGAGCTGTTCAGGTATTCTCCTGAGCGTTCACCTGAAGACTATCAAGCGCTATTAAATCAAGTATTTGGTGACGGTGTTGAGTTGACAAGTTACAGCACCGCAGACGCCCCCACCAGAGCAGAAGTGCGTAAACTGGCTGAGGCAGGTTAAGCACCTCAAACATTAACCGGTGATTAATCACACAAATATCGGACATTTATCGCACAACACTCATACTGATTGTTGTGCTTCTTTAGATAAGAATACTCAGTCCATCATCAATACCATGCTGAGCTGTGCTCAATCCCGGATAGCAGATGTCCTGGAACTATCAGCCTGACATACTTCCCACTTCCTTTACCAATGGCCTGTTAGGTATAATTCGGGGTTATCGCCATACAGGCTTTAAATTTGGAAACCTCATGAAAAAGCTCTCAAAAGTTCAGCAAAAACAACAAGCACTGGTGCTCACGGTGGCTGATGCAATCGAAGAACAAGCGCGCGCAGAAATCCCAGGCATGGTGCAATGCTGGTTTGATGTGGAATACCACCTCTTTCCTGGCTCCCTGCTCCTGTGTTTTCAATTCGAAGATCAAGCCACACTGGATGCAGCCAAGCCCGACTTACTCAAATGGCAAAAACGCCTGAGCGCGGCGATGTTGAAAAAAGGGGTGATCCTGAAAGATATGCGTAAACACCTCACTTTTACCCTGGAAGGCCCGGAAGATTGAGGTATGAAAGGCGCAGTTTACTTTCTATAGGTTACCGCTTAGAACTCGGTGTACGTTATTGAGCGGTGAGTGAGACGTTCAGCAGATCCGCCTTGGCTTAAGTAAAACCGCCAAATATCAAGAACTGCATTTAAAAGGCAAGCCGAGCTTGCCTTTTAAATATCACTTAACAAATTGTTGAATTACAACAACCTGTTTGATTAGTTGGGTTGTAAGTTCTGCAAAACGGCGTTTCTGTCAGGCAGTCAAACGTACAGCGATAAGTTTTAAACCCACCACCAGCAACAGCTGGTGTTGCCTGCGTTGGCAATTTTTGGCTGTCTGCACTTAGCATTTTAATGTTTTTCTTACTTAGACTTAGCTTCATCTTCATTTTTTAATTTCCTTTTGTTAAATAAAAACCCAGAATACAAACAAATTATTGCAATTTCAATACACAATGCAATGTATTAAAAAATGACCTAAACTTGCTAGACAGTGGATTTTGGATTCTGTTGATGCGTCTTCCAATCATCTTATTTTGTGCACTAAGCGCATTTTTAAATATTGCGCATACCAAACCACTGCTGATTAACAGCCCTGACTGGCGCCCCTACTTCACCTATGATGACACTGCCACAGGCTATGCCAAAGAGCTCCTCAAGTATCTGTTGGAAGACAATGGCTACACCTATCGTTTTGTCCCCTTACCCATTAAACGCGGCAACCAATATATTAAATCGGGTAAGCTGGATGTCTCGGTACTCTCTTACCGGCCTGAACGCGCCCAATTCGTCAGCTATGCTGACTTTCCTTTGTTTACTGTCTCCTTGCGATTTATCTCGAGGCCTGAACACGCCAATATCAGCCATGTAGACGATATTTCACCACTCAGATTTGAGTTTGTACGGGGTGTGTCATACACCCAAGAGATCAGAGAAAAAGCCAATGCACTTGAAAGAGATGTGTACACCTCAGTGACGCTGGAACATGCCCTTAAAAAAATCATGGCCAGCAGAAGTGATATTACCGCGGCCTCAACCCATACGCTGATCTCAGAGCTAAAAGCATTGGGCCATCCGAAGGAGCTCGCAATAGGGACGTATGTGGTTCAGGAAAAAGCGTATTATATTACTGTATCCAAACGCTCAGAAGCCATCGCTGACCCCACTGCCTTTTTCAACAAAATGCAGAGCTCACTCAACAAAGCCAGACAAACAGGTGTGATTGACCAGCTATCCGCTGAGTATCAGCTTATGCTGGACGATGTAACCCACTGAACCTAGCATCTTTGCCTTTAGACAAACTTGCTGAACCCGAACCAACTACACGCCACACGGTGCACAAAACAACGGCTCCATTTAACTGGGTACCACATGCTGACTGACACAAAAATACCTGCATGGTACAATCTGCCGTCAATTTTTTTGGCAGCCCCGCTGCCGTCTGTTAGAAGTTTTGGTAGCCCGGCTGCCAGTTATGTTGAGAGTGAAAGAGTATGAGTGAGTCGTTTGCCGCGATTGGATTAGTTAATCCGAAATCGCCGACTAACGTAGGTGGCGTATTAAGAGCTGCGGGTTGCTATCAAGCACAAGCCGTTTATTTTAATGGTAATCGCTACGCAAAGGCTGCCAAGTACCATACCGACACAAAAAACATCGCCGATAATATCCCCATTCAACAGGTTGATGATCTTACCAGCCTGAAAGTACCTGGCCGCTCGCTCGTGTGTATTGAGCTGGTGGAAGGTGCAACACCATTGCCACAATTTACGCATCCCGATAATGCAATTTACGTTTTTGGCCCCGAAGATGGCAGCCTGCCACAAGAGATTGTGGATGCCGCTGACGCCGTGGTGTATGTACCAACGACCGGTTGCATGAACCTGGCTGCCACAGTCAACGTGCTGCTGTATGACCGTATGGCAAAACGCACCACAGGGTTTGATGCTGGCCAAATCCTGACTAGCCGGGATACCAATAATCGTTTGGTGGTTGGATAAGCGCACGGTTGGAAAATACTGGCGAACACCAGACTGGTTACCCCGGCTTTGGGCACTTAAATGGATAATCAGGGCGCGCAGTCTGCTAACAGCGTTTCGCTTTAAGTAAGCATTATCTAAGACAAGCCCTCACCCCTCGCCAGTTCGCTGAATATAGCGTAAAATGGTCTATTACATGTCTGTATTTATCCACTCGTCTTTGACGCTAAATGAATACACTTTATCTACTCAGGCAAGCTTTTTGCTGATTGAGTATCTCTTGCTTGAAGGCAACTATGAAAAAAACATTTGAACTAACTCACCCGAAAATCAAACTTGCACGACGCGTTGACGCCGTCAAACATGAGCTTAAAAAATACCTTAAGCGTGAACGCAACAAAACGTTACCAGCAGGCGCTGACTACTGGGACTTTGACTGTCAATTTGGTAACACAGAAGCAGAAGCCGAGCCAGTACACGTATCACAGCTCAATAAGCTGATCGACAAAACTCAAGAAGAAAACCTCACCTCTTTCTATGTTGAAATCCTGGCAAAGCCAGCCGTCAGACAAGCACGTAATGTGTCTGACGATGAGTCAGCAGAGTATTAATCCAAAGCACCTGCTTGGGTCTCAATGCCTTGCTGAACCAGATTCAGCAAGGCATTTCAGAATTAAGCCCTTGCACAGTCAAAGACAACGATTCTGACTACGCTACATAACAAGCCTTTCACTGACATCGACGATGCATCGCAAATAAAAGTCGGATCCAGCCCAAAAGCACGCAAATTGCTTAGTACCATTCAAAGAGTTTCTTGTGATTACCGCCATTCAAAACGCCTTGACAATGCTTTGAGCGATACGCCTTATTATAAAAAATAACATTACGGATCCCCTGGGCAATGCAATCTGTCTCATACCCCGTTTTGTTATAATTACTAAATACCATCACCGCTTGATTGCGATCCAGCAATCTTGAAAAGCTCGTCACCCAGGAATAAGGGTAATTACCAGAGTAACTTACAAACCTTTCATATCCTTGCAATTTTTCCATCTCATCAGGTGAAATAGGCGTATCTGGACAGTCCAGTTCCTCTGTATAAGTTTTAGGGATGTAATTAACAAACCAGCCGTAGCCAAAATACTCGCACTGAGACACACTATCAGGTTGTGTATCCTGAGGCTCATTGCCATCCTGAGCGGCCTCACATTCCTTATCCTCCTGTGTGCAATTGTCCGCCTTTTGGTAAGGAGTAAACGCCCTTTTTTTCTGTTCATCATCAAGAATCGAATCGCCATACAAACCCTTATCCCAAAGATGCATATCCTCGACAGTGGAATACATGTTGCCCGCAGAATACAGCACCATTGGGTTGCTATAAGGGCTTTCTAAGATATCTGCGCAATCAGGCAAACCAGTGATATCTTGGCAATCAGCCAGGCCCGTATCCGGTAAACGACCCGTAGTGTAAGGCAAGAGCGGATTATCTTTATCAACATAGCCAGTCGTCATGTTTTCGTAGACACCAATCGCATTAAATGTACCGCTGTCATGCATTTTCAGCTCATTTAGTATCTTCTGCTCCAAGATGTTGCCAAAGTAAAACTCAGAGGGAATCTTACCTTGCAGTGAATTAAAGTCACCTTGCTCTTCAGCTTCGAGCTGCTCAATAATATTACCAAGGAGGTAATAATTGCAGTTGCTATACTCAAACTTCTCACCGGGTTTAAAGCTGGGGACACCCCCTTGTTTTTGACAGGTACAAATACGATTGCTGAACGCCTCAGGTCCATTCAAATTTAGGCCAGGTTCATATAGATATGGCCGCCACCCCCAGTTCAAATATACTTCCGGATTATCGCTATAGTTAGCTATGCCTGACGACATCGTCAATAAATTGTGAAGCGTTATATCCTTGCATTCATTGTTTGGAAACCAAGATAAATAATCACCAATGGTCTTTGTTTCAATCTCTTCCTGTAGAAGCGCTTTTTGTAACAGCGCCGCCGTAAATTCTTTGGTGTTTGAGCCAATGCGGTATTTAGAGTCAGACGTATTTAAGCCAACTTGATACTTTACTCCCGGGGTATTTGTATCAATATTATGCTGCGTCGCAATCCTCATAAAATGCGTATAGCTTGAGAGGTTTCTTGGCCCACAATTCGCCTCGTACACAACATCATCACCTGAGGTGACATAGACAGTGCCAAAAAACGACTTACCACAGTAATCTGCCAGTATTTGTTTAAACAAATACACTTTTTTCGGTCCAATTGTGTCGTTCTGGGCAACGCTTTCTCTAAAACATGCACTCAAAAACACACAGGAGCAACACAATAGTATGACCCTTAATCGAAGTTGATAGCGCTGATACATTTTATTTCCTTAAAGAGGTTTAGAAAATTTGCCAACCGCTCAACTACTAACAAAGCTTATTCTGTTACTTAAAATTGCATACATGCCATTCAACATGCAGCCGCTTTTACAAACGATTTATGACGACCCGTTTGGGTAGACATGTATGCAGAAGCCACTGTGAACACCCACTCCAATTGCTGTAAGCTATGCCCCAAAAAGAAACTATGGCGCAGGACCTCTGTTGAATGCTTTCTGCCGGGTGCTTCTCCCCCTCGATACTGTGCTGCAAAATAGTCAATACACAGTGCGGACTGAGCAAACTAACGTGTTAATCGCGAAGTCAGACCCGACATAGCCGCGGCTACGGCTTTTTGAACTACCGCTTTTGCACAAATTTCTAATGAGATAAGTTCAGCTTCCAAAATTTTCTGCTCTCTTAGCAAGTCAACTTCCATTTCTTCACTACCGATCTCATTGTTCAAATGCGCTTGTACAATAGCTTGAATTGATTCCCTTTGAGCTTCTAATGCCTTTTCCAATGGCGCCAAAAGTGGCTTTGCTTCTTCACCAACCACTTTCAATGTTGTTTCTAACATGTGTTTATAAAGTTCACTTGTGTTCATCTGATTTCCCGTTAATTACGCTTTTTTATTTGTTCACAGCCCTAGCCTAATCAGAATCAAAAGTACGGGCTATTACACACGGATTACAGATGCAACCTGCCCCTGAACCAGAACAACTTTGCAGCCAGTTTATTCAATTCATCCAAATCCTCAGCGTTTAGAATGACTCTGAGAGCAGGTAATTTATCAACCATAACCAACAAGGTACTTAGCCATGAAATCAGAACTGAAATTAGCGTTTCAAAAGGAAATAGCCGCGGCTAAAGAGCTGTATGAAAACGCGCAATACAGTAGGAGCTTTTATCACTTAGAAAGAGCACACATATTGGGACAATCCTTTATTATTCCTCACACGCAGTCGCACTGGTGGATGCTCAAATTAGGCTTCAAAAAATGTAGCGCCAGGGAGGTACTTGGGCAAATAGCCCGGATCTTGGCTTCTTTTATCTTTTCCAGGATCTGGGTGCCAAAAGGAAATACTGGCGGAACCAATGTGAGCCCCATCAAACCCATGCCAATACCAGCCGATCTGGCAGAATACTTGAAATAGCCCTACCTGGGCACCTAACGCGATTAGTACAAAATGCAAAGTCGATAAAACCCAACACGATTCAGTTTGGGAAGGTGCTGGACTGGCCAAGCGCGTACAATACTGTGTCAGGCATGAGGCCAGCCATTTGCCTGAAAATTACGATACACTTACTGCGGAATGCAGGGACATTGCCAGCCCTTCCAGCGCGCAAGAAACGCAAAAACAAACCCGGAGACGATTGGTGTGATAACCTCCAATGTATGGATTGACACAGGCCTTGTGCTCATTTACGGCTCACAGTTAGATGCCAATTACCACCAGCACGATGCTATACAGCTAGTGTGGCCGTGTTATGACTCACCCTCTGAATTAAATGGAGAGACGCTCCATAGCCTGGTCGTTATCGCCTCTAAACAAAGTCATTGCCTTAAGCTGTCCAAAGGGTGGATCTTGTTAGTGGAACCACACAGCCTGTTAGGAGAACAGTTAGAAGCAAAGTTACAAGGTCAGTCTATGGTTTCCTTTGAGCTTGACGCTGACGGCATGGCGCATCCCCCATTTGATAAGGACAGCGCTTTTCAACTTGTTGCGTCAATATTCCGAGTGATGTCAATTGAGCAAACTTTACTGAACTGTAATCAGAGCTCAGTCACTGATGAACGTATTCAGAGTTTACTTGAAAACCTGGATACCTGTTTTGTGGCCGACTGTATTAAGCCAGAACGCTGGCGTGCAGCCGACGTCGCACAAACCCTTAATTTGTCAGAAAGTCGATTTCTGCACATCTTCAAAAATCAGGTTGGTATTGCGTGGCGCCCTTTTCTGTTGTGGCGAAGATTGATTTGTGCACTACAAGCACTCATAAAAGGCAAGTCCGCAACAGATGCGGCCTACATGGCTGGGTTTTCTGACAGTGCACATCTTAGTCGCACGTTTCGCTCTACATTTGGCATGAGTATCACGCAAGCAAAAAACCAGATTAAGTAACTCAGGCACGCTTATGCCCTTTTACGTTGGCAGTTCAGGTTAAGAAACACTCCCTTGATTGAGGGAGTATGCTTGCTTCAACTTTAAGCCATTATTTGGAGAATACGTTTTCAGCCAACCACTTCGCCGGAGCTAAAGCAGATGCTGATAACGTCAAGTGCTTTGTATTTGTTCCCAGCAGTACTAACAGAAAATTGACACTTATCGTGTCATCATCCACAGATGCCATCAGGCAGTGGTTTTTTATCCTCTATTTTCAAGGCGTAGAAAAGCGACATCAGCATACTGAAAAGCCTGGTTCGAAAAATGCATATGTGGGTCAATGTCAAACCAGAGAATGTCACCAACATGAATAAAAGCACCAATACAGTTTATGTGTTAAGCGGATATGCGAAATGTTCAACCTCCCACAAAGGGAAGTATAAACTCGGCAATAAACACTCCATTGGACTGTTAACAACCGATGAAAACTATCAGGACAATATGCATCAGCTTAAGACCTTTATTAAGGACTTAGGGTGGGAATCCATCATGTTTTGTATGGTGGAAGAAGTTGAAGACATTAACACCTTATCGAATGATGTTTTGATTTCCAGTTTTCATCGTGCTCAGAAAAATGGTCAATCATTAGTGGTGAATGATCTCCCTATTACCGTACATTAAGGTAAACACTGCTGGTTGCGAGTGACAAGTACGCAGCGTCTCAAAGCGTCGCCTTGCTCAGGAGTTTGCCAAAACAAACTCCTGAGATGCTAAGTACTGAGGTAAATGTGTGCATACCGTCCTGGCGGTCTTATACCTGGCACGCTATAAACGCTATATTCTTGGCACACCATCTAAAAATGAAATTAGCATTTATTCAAATAAGACAAAGATTCTTCTATTTGAATGTGGTAGATAGGCATATTTGAGTGCTAATAAGTGACCCGCTAAATCCATCGCATTCACACGCACCGTATGCCATGAATGTTCATCTGACCATTCACTGGCAACACTTTTTAATTGCTCATCATCCATGACAGCAATGCGCTCAGAAAAGCTCGCTGATAGCAACCACAGGTTGTCGTTCAAAACTAAAGCTGAACATTTAAAGCAGCCCAGTAAATCGCTGATTTGCTCTTTGGTAAAATGCCCACCACCCAAAATTGAATTTTCGGGCACTGCGTTAAAACTGTTCAGGAAACACCCTTCACGTTCAGCAAAAAATGTTACGTCCACACTCAACTCCGTTGGGTTTATTATGCTCACTTAATTAATGCGCTGTGCATCTCTGTCATTAAAGTGTACTTGGGAGCAACACGAACACCAAGTAGAACAAAAACAGGCTCTGCAAACAACAACCCGCTCCTGTTACTCACCGTTCATCTCGTATTGCTTAAGTATCGATAACATTTTCTCTGGTATTGGAGATTTTTGCCCTGTTTTCATATTAAACATCACCACATTCGCATACCCCGTTGTACATATTGCCTGCTGTGACTCACTAAACGCTTCATAGCGCATGGTGAAACGATCTTCTTTGATGTCGGTAATATACGAACCAATATAGAGGGTATCCGGAAAAGTAACTGGTCGTTTGTATTGGGCATACGTATCGCGCAGTACAGGACTATGGGTGGGTTCTGATAAGATAGAAAGTAGTCCTGTTTGCTTTAAAAAGTCGATCCGTGCGGTTTCAAAATAACGAAAGTACGACACGTTGTTCACATGGCCCAGCGCATCCATTTCACCCCATACAACGTTGATCTTGGTCTTAATTGCAAACTTGTCGAAAAATTCCTGCATGATGTTGCCTGTCATTATGATTAGTGACTCTGAGAGTATCAACTCATCGTACCAGCAACAAGCACTATGGGACACATCTAACGACTAACAGGCCAGAGTGACAATGTCAGAGCTTCTCCACTGGAATTAAGCTCTGACTGCAACAGAGTTGAAAGCTCATACTACCAGGGGCCTGTACAACTCATCATGCATAACTTGTTTTATGCTCACTTTATGATCCACATATTATCTACGACCGGTACATCTTGTGTTCCTCCCCAAAAAGAGGTAGTACGGCAGCCTGAACCATGGAAACCAACTTTTTTGCCGGATGCAAACGCTGCTAATGCGCTGGAAACCATTATATCTTTCCCGGGAAGATCGTGAGGAATATACACTCTGAATGTCGACGTACACTTGTCTAGATTGTCTACAGCACCCGATATATACAGGCTGACAGCACCGTTTTCATGAGTAAAAAACCTAGTAATTTCAACACCATTAGAGTTTAAATGAGTGATATATTTACCAAATGCACTGGTACTGACCAGCATACAGGTAAAAAGTACGAGTATTTTCTTTTTCATATTTCCTTAATCCAGCTGAACAATGTATTCCGACGCATAAGACTGAACGCCGCTGCCGAAGCCCGAAGGCTGTATTTGCAAGTGTAAACTTACTGGCAGCAAACATCGCTCGGTATTATGCATCTTGTTATTTTTATAAAATAAAACGGAACTGTATCACGACATGAGTAGGCAGGTACATTTAATCCTATTAAACTGGGCTGCTGTAGCTCTTGCTAAGTTACTTATGACGACACCAGCCATTCAACATTTTTGAAACCCAGAAGATTTGTAGGGACGCCTGATTTTGAAAAAGGAAGTGAACACAATCAGCTGACCAATCTCACGAATTAGTGGCATACATAAGTGAACTGGTGCTGTCGCTTCACAACGGTTCGATTGGCTATCGCTGATTTACCTCAAATACAACTCAAAACCAGACAGGAGCGGAAGCTATTTTAGTTTTAGCTATGTGGAGACCATGCAATTTAAGCAGACACAGCTCCTCCATACAATTCAGACATCACCACACACCTGGTACAGCGACACTAATGATCTTAGGGTGCCTTCCCAGGCACCCACTATAATTGAGCGTCACAGTTTGCTGGCTAGCATATGCAGTTAATACAGTAGAATACAACACATTGAAGTTTGGCGATTTATTATCCAAAACCAAATAGCTGCCATCAGCGCAGTTATCGGGGTTTTCTTTTGTTTCTACATTAATGAAAGCTTCTCCATCAGCATATACGTAATAACCCGTTATTTTTGTCTTTGCTCCCCACTTGAAAGCCATTGCGTTACCCGAAGTTAAAAGTAACAGCACAACTAACACTTTAATCATCATATTTCCTCCCAACTCAAAGAGCTGTATTTTAGACTGGCGTAATATGAATGAGTGGCCCTAAACGTCTCAACTTCTGGCAAACACTTCTTTTGTGACATCATAATTTGGATAGAGTCATAGTGTAATTTTGAAGTAAGCACTACCTAGCGCCAGTAAGAGCCCTCATGACTCTGTCTTTGGAGATCTCACCTTTGAGCGCCCCTCCTGGTGCATAGTCAAAACAAGCTCACCTCACCTGTATTAGTTGACAGTCGCTCGACCAAAGATTGCAAATCAACCGATGCTTTATTCACTGCTACAGAGACCTCATCGCTTTGTGCCATTTTCTCCAGCGTTTCAGAAATCACCAGCATTTGCGCAACGTCTTCAACAATACTTTGCGAAATGTCTTGTTGGCGCACCGCATTGTCATCCACTGAATGGGTCACCGTGATCAGGCTATCAAATGACGTCGAGGTTTGGCTCAGCACACTGCTCACTTGAGCCACCGATTGGGCCGTTTGCGTTGTTTTGGATAAACCGGATTGTATCGCGCTCACTGCTTGTTGAGAGCTTTGCAAAGTGCCATCGATAATGTCTTTTATTTCGAGTGTTGAATTTTGAGTGCGTGTAGCAAGGCTTCTGACCTCGTCGGCTACCACCGCAAAGCCTCGCCCTTGCTCACCCGCCCTGGCAGCCTCTATTGCAGCATTCAGTGCCAGTAAGTTGGTTTGTTCCGCTATATTTTGAATGACTTGTAACACATTAACAATTTCAGAAGAGCGGCTTTCTAGCTGCTCAATATTACCTGCAATTGCTTGCATCTCGCCAACCAGCTCCCCCATCCCTTTGTCTGCTAAGTCCAGAGAGGCTGCACATTGTGCCGTCGCTTCGCTGGTTGATTTAAACGAGTCGAACGCCTGTTTTGAATCCATTTTATTTTGCTCAGCGATAGTGGATAAACGTGCTGTGGCTTGATTTAAACTATCGACGATTTTGCTTTGCGATACTGAGCTGTTACCAATTTCGTCGGAGATTTCCGATAACTGAGCAAATGCGGTACTCACTTCATGGTTAACTAAATTAATGAGCCCGACACTGTCAGATAACTTTTCCTGCATGTATCGCGCACTCTTGACCAGCTCTCCTATCTCATCATTTGAATTGTGCGAAATATTTTTCGTGTAATCCCCTTCCGCAATCGCTTTTAATACTTCATTGAGATCGCCAATTGGCCTGACGATTACTTTTTGAATGTATAATAAAACAAAAGCAACCCCAACAACCGCAGTCAACATACTGATCAAACTCACTGTATAACTAGTACGAGATGAAAACGTCTGTAAATTTGCAAAGTCTGCATCCACGCCTTCATCTATCTTTTGAACAAGATCCACCAGTGAATCACTGAGGGCTCTGTCTATACCTTTAACATGTTGATCAGCCGTTTCTATGTTTAAGCCGGAAGACAGAAAAATATCATAGCCTGCTTTGTATTTTTGTGTTGCATCACCATAGTCTTTTAATATTTTGGCGATCAGTGTTTTAACCGTTTTCGAATGCTGTTCTGATTGTGCAATATTTTCGAGTACACCTTTCACTTCATTTTCTGAATTTAAAAAACGCTGCCAATATTTATTTCGCTCTGCAACTGATTTAGAACGTATCAGCACATTTTTCCACTCCTGAACCTGAGTTTTAAACAGCGACAACGCCAAGCGCCCTTGATTGGCCGCATGTATATTTTTATCTTTGAGTTCAACAAATTGAGATTCAAGCGTATGCAAAGTAAATAACATTGCAAGTACAACAATAGCAAACATAGCTAACATTGCAGACATTGGACCTAACAGCTTAACCTTTAAGGAGCTTTTCATAGCCTACCCCACACTACACCGATCTTCAGTTACTAAGGATAGAACAATTTTCAAACTCTTTATTTCCCTGTCAAAAAATAGCTTTGTCGTGGCAAGGCCGTGAATCTGAACTGCCAATGCGAAACTGCTCACAATTACTTCCAGGATTACGATGTCTTTGATGTATTGAATTCTGGGTAAGAAAAGGTTCTATTGGATTGTTTCATGATTTGCAGTGGTGAGACCTGCTGACTACTTTTCCGTACCTTCAACCAAACAAGATGCGCATTGAATGTAGGTACTAACACACATCCTTAACCAGCAGAGCCTGCGTTTGGGATCAGTCCAACTACGTGGGCAGAATGAAAACTCAGATTGATAACGCAATAATCTCATTGCTTTACAATTAGGCTCTGTCTTGCACTATCAGTGATAAGCTAGCCCCAACACTCCGACGCAGTTACTGTTTTGAAACAGGCAGTTTGATCCCCTTAAGCATCTTTAATTGCTCACTCACTTTTGTTACCTGGGACTATTTAACGCCGACTAAACACTCAAAAAACGCTTTACTATCTTGATAAGTTGGAGGATGAAGCTCTGCTTGCTCCATTACACTATTCATAACACCGATAATCGCCCACTCGATATTTTTTAGCTCGCTTGATTTGACTTGATAATAGCCAACAGGACCACATTCTTTGAACGCTCTTTTTAAAATCGGTTTACCTTGATTGGGAAGCGTAAACTCATGAAGGGCTTTTCCCTGAAAGCGAATATTGTCTTGATAACATGTCATATATGTATCAACACCGCACCGCTCTTTTGCCACTTCCAAGTCAAAATACTCTCTGACAATACAGGTATTTGGCATTGGAACCATCCTAGGGCAGCGCCTTTTTATTATTTCGCAATCTGGGCCTGACTTTTCACAGACCTTGGCAGCCAAGCCTTTCAAGATTACATCCGCAGACTCTCGTTTGGTCGCAAAAGAAGCAGCACTAAAAATTATCAAGGAAAAAATAAAGATATAATGGGTCATTAAGTTATCTCAAAACTCTGAAAGAAAGCCAACACCTAAATATAAGGCACAAATTAACAGATTGATATATAGGAAATTCGGAATGGGGAACTTATACCAATTTGTTTAATTAAGTGATCTATTTTTAGGCGAGAAAATAGGGTCGATAACAAGGCAAAAATTTTGCTATTTAGTTGTTCTAAATTAGAAACATTTAACGCTGTTAGCGTCCTATTTGCTCCTTCAAATAGACCAGGTATTAAGTGAAATTTGTATTAGTATACCCTGCTTAAATCTGTGCGGCGGCAGTCTATATTGTTTTAGCCCTAGTGTCTCTTCAATTTTCTGCCACTTGTGCAATCGAGTATAATCAAACCTAACCCGGTCAGAGTTTGTCTTTAAGTTGGTATTGAAACAAGGTGTGTTTGATTGGAAGCCTGCGATTTGCTAATTCTTTATCACATGCCACTGTCCAAAAAGATGCTCCACACATTGGGTGTTTGGCAAGCACATATCTTTGGGGTTTACTGTGCCAAAAGCATAAATGCCTTCACCTGTTCCGTTTTCATCTTGGTATGAAAATGCTTTCCTAATTAACCAGGCCCCCTGATAGTGTTGAAGCCAGAGTGATTGTAAACCGGTTTCTTTATATGGCCCAATAATTTTGCTTAAGTCAGGCTTAACCACTTTTTTATATTTGGGTTCTCCCGCTTCCCAGGCCACTGAGCTTTCATCGTGCTGTTGGGATCGTTCATGCCATTGGATAGAAACATACCCTGCGTCCTCTGTGGCCCGCATAGCTTCAATAAATTGATCAGAATAACTAAAAACAAAAGCCAAATGCTTAATCTTACTTTCAGGCCAATAATACATTGACTTTAATAATAATATAAAAACTACTGAGAGCAGGCTTAAATATAAAAACAATTTTTTCATAAATAAAGTATCTAAAAAACAAGGGTGTTTAAGAACGTACCTCATCAACATTGCTAAACTTTGTATACCACACTTGTAAAAAACTAAGCAGGTTTTTCTAATTTCTTTGGCAGCCTTGCTAAGTACTTTTTCTTTTCAGAGCATAAATGTAGCCCGAATATGAGACAAAGGTTTTTGAATCAGCATGGATTACAAAAGCGCCAAACTTGGGCCATGTGGTACCGTTGCAAGTGATCTCGACATTCAAGACCGTTGACCCGTTTTTGATATCTAAATCTGAGAAAAACGCCTTGTGATAATTATGGAGTTCACGTTCGTTGAATAACGTTTCATTGAAGAAAACGTTTTTACAGGCTACGCTGCCAAATGACACTTCTGACTTATTATACGACAGATCCTGACCCAAAAACCTCTTTGCTTCATCTAATGATAAATTACTAATGTGTGAGTGAACTATCGTTCCTACGATCCACTCTCCGAAATAGTCTTTTGCGTAAGCTATTGAAGAAGAGAGTAATGTCACAAATACAAAGAGCACTATTTTCATTTTTACCCCAAACGCGTAGCTCTGAACAATCAACCAGTCCGAATTTATATCAGAGCCGCATGCCTACAAAACTTATAGCAAATCGAGGCTATGTATTTGACATCCTTCTTGCCCCTTATCGATATACAACTTTACTTCAGTGCCAACTGTTTTTGCTGTTAAAAGCATACTTACAAAAATATCGTACGTATCAGGTGCCTCACTCTTATTGATATAGGCAGTATCGTTATTGCTAGTCAAACTACACATAGATTCGACTCCCTCCAGCTTAACCATTACGTTTCTTTTCGAGCTGGCAGGGCTATTTACCGAGATACGAAGAACCTTTCCCGAAACAATCTTATCCCAGGAATACGAATTAAAAGACAAAAACAAACTTAAAAAGAGCGTAACTAGATTTAACTTGTTATACATACGATCACCTTCTGCTTTTTGACTACATTTTAAATTCACGCTTCCTTCCATAAACATGACCGCCTGATTAAAGGTTAATAGTGCCTGCTTAAGCTGTGTTATGAAAAGAAACTGAGCACAGCTTTAGTATTCCCATCTCTTTACTGATTTGTTATATGCCTAAAACCCTCAACAACCAAGCTTGAACCCAAGTCTTCGGATACTTTAAAGCCCATGAAAGCATCACAATGTATTGTATACACACCTGACTTCAATTTAGTGACTTAACTCTGTAGAAACGCCTAAGCTTATCACCCTAGAGCAGAGGCCTACACAGATCCCCAAGGCATCTATGGACGCTCCAAAACCAGCCCCAAGAATGAGCCTGTCCTCACCGGGTATCTTTGCAATTTATATTCGTATTATTTTTTATAAACAATTGTGTAGATTTTACAAAAATGAGTCGTTGAACCAGCCCATTTTGCAGAAGGTTCTTCATGCCCAAATACGATTACCTTTGTGTTAGCATGATATGCTGCCAAAGCCATACTTGATGCAACATCGTACGCAGGACTGTTTTTGCTAATCCAATAGCCTTTGCACTTCGGAGCTGGCGTATCAACTGTAAAAATAAAATCTCCACCTCCATAGTCTGGATATACTTGCATTAAATTAATGTAAGAAAGCGAGCTTTCCTCTAATGCAAGAGTGCTAAAGGGATACCATGCTAAAATAATAAAAATTAGTTTTTTCACTGAAACCTCGCCTAACAAATATAAAGCTAATAATTGAGTCTCGTCGACAATGTTGGAATGTAAACCGACAAAACGGCGCGCAATAATGCTATCGGACAATACCCAAAGCACCATCTACGCATCCAGTATAGACCTTACCATTAGGAATGCTTATGAAGTCTCCTTAGTGCTTCTGCTACTAGTGAATAAGGATGTTCAAAAGCCAGCGCAACATCTTGCCCCAAATATCGGCAAACTCCGCTGTATATATTTGCCATTGTTACGCTGGGTACCTCTGTCTTTCAGGTTGCATCTCTAAACAACAAAACTATTTCTTCCAGGCCATCCACTCTTTTTCTACCTGCTCATTTGCGACACTTTCATCGTTGGCATGTTTATGCATATAAGCTTCCTGGAATTCACGGGCCTGGCCAAACAGTTCAGCATCAGCCAGGTTATGATTATCAACTTTTGCAATAACATCCCATATCTGTGAACTCAGCTTTAAATCTGCCTCTTCTTGCATCGCAGCAAAGTCGAGTAGATGAGAAACCGAAACATCACCATTTCCTTTTGCCAGTGACAGGTAGTCTATGACTGCCACGGGGTGCATAACATAGTAACCATCAGCACCCTCCGGGTTTTTCAAAGAATGTACTTTGTCCCATGTGCATAAGAGTTTAACGATGCCTGACTCAATGTATCCACCCGCCAGGTACTCAATGACTTTGGCATCATGACGGATCAGTACATCTGGCCGAGAGATGCCCTGATCCTCGACAAAAAGTTTAAGCTCATCAATTTTACTTTCAAGGTACTCAACTTTGAATCTTTCTGTTTTAAAAGAATATTTCGATGCGAGCTTTGTCAGCTCCCGAACGGCCCGGTCTCTGATTGAGTAAAAAGCGGAATCAGACATATCGGAGCTAATCGTGTTCAGACGAACACCAAATAGCTTCACATATTCACTAAAGGAGATGTCTGGTCTGCTTCGTCTATATCTGGAATAATGACTAATGAAAGCATTACCTGAATGAGACAAATCAATGCCCTTTTCAACGATATGCTTATAATCTCTGCATGCTTCAATCAAGTGACTGGCTACTTCTTCCATATAGTCATAGGGAATAATGGCATTGAATTCATGCTTCGTAATTAGCTTATGTAGCGAGGCGCCAGATAGCGAATAGCGATCCCCAACATTATCAAACAGTAGTCCACAAATAATTGGAATAAATACTGAAGAATCGATGTAAATATTGAGTGCCTCAACACCTCCCAATGCATTGATAAGGTGCGATGAGTTTGTATTCAAAAATGCGTCGTAAAGCTTGGCACAAGCGATATGTTTGGCAAAATCTGTTCCGGCAAAGAAGCTCGACAGCTCTTTAAATATCTCATGGGTGTTTTGTTGACCGAATTTTGACGAGATAATATCTCTGATGGACTTGTAAGACGAGTCAGCCTCTACCACTGCATCATAAATGTTGTAGCTCTGCCCCGATAAGTAGATAGTTAGCTCAATAAAGTTATCGAGCAATAATGCCTGAGTTTTAACATCTAACGCCACCTTCAGGTTCGAGAGCTTATCTTTAAAATCACTTTTTAACATCTCCAGTTCAAGCTCAGTGGTTTTTTGCAATCCCGCAAATCTATCCTGCTCACTCTTTGATAGTATGAGCACCTTTTGATGGCTCTCAATTTCCGAGTTCTGAAGTAAGCGGTCAATATTTGCGTTCAACTGAATTTGTTGCGTTTCTTCCAGGTTAAAACTTGATGCCACGCTTTCAATCAACTGCTCCCGTGAACACCCGTCTGGTTTGCGCGATAATGTCGACATAATGATGGATTGAAAGAAACGTTGACGAAGATCCTTCGTTTTTTGATCAAACAACAACAACGAAGATACGGCTTCATTTTTTGGTGTCAGGTATTTCTGTTCAGGTTTTGTAATATTGATACCAAGCAAATCAAGCACCTCAGATACTTTATCGTACTTGACTAGCCTGCTGGCAATTGCCTGACAATCGTATTTTTTGACTACTATAGCGTGGTCAGTGAAGATATCCTCCTCCACTTCTTTGTATGACCCTTCTGGGATCCGACGAGACGAAAAAAAGTACATAATATCAACGTCAGAGGTATGCTTAAGTTTCTTTGCATCGCTGCGCAGCTTCGACTCCCATTTTTTCTCAACCGAAATCTGTATGCCAACTTCAGCACCGTTGGGCATATTTACAATTTTAAAGTCATGCCCACCATCGTAGGGGCCATCACAGTAATCGGCATTGGGTAACTTGAATAGGGGCATTATTATTGTTGCGATGGAGCGAAACACAGACACGTCCGCCCCTGCAATTAATCTAGATAAGGATTCAATGTTCATTATTTTCTATTTACCTGTAATATCCTGTCCATCTGGGTTCATTTAATGTAATGCAACCTACAGCAAAAGTGTCTATTCAAAGGCTGATTAGCCATCCCAGCTAACAATGCAACGTGACATTCTTAGTTTTTATTATCAAGCAATTATGTGGGTTTGTAAATTTGACGCTTAGCTAAGTGTCACATACTGGCATGGCAAAAGTGCCATCAAAATAGAGTGCCTACCAGACGTGTAGGGAAACCTACAAACCACCCTCGTTGTGCCGAATCATATAATGGGCATTAAAAAACCGCCTCAATCTTTTAGGGCGGTTTTCAAATCAAAATCTGTGTCGGGAGCCAAAGAGAAAGGGCTAAAAATCAAAGGCAACCATTCCAGGTGGGGCCTACCAAAAAAGATACAGCCACCGATGAGTGTCTCTCAAAATTTCCGATGTATGCTTAGAACCTACTAGCACATTGAATTACATCGACTTGTTTTGCTGCAAAGCTAACCAGCCCCATAGAGCACAAGATCAATAAACATTGCTCTTCGCTGTAATCCCAGTTTTTGTAGCCTTCAATTAGTTCAGAGTCACAATCTTCTATTAGACAATCTAACGCCCCTAATAGTTGGTTGTATTGTCCTGATAAGTCGAGGTTTTTCTCTATTGGAAAGGCCGTATGTATGAGTTTTTCTTTCTCGTTTCTTAGTCGCTTTCTTGATTCGATTAATTTAGGCTTAATTTTCGCGAATTCAGACTTGTATTGATTCAAATAGCCATTTTCAAACCATGCTTCTTTCCATACACGGCTCCAATCCTGGCTCTCAACTCTTCTTAATAATTGGTAATAGACCCACCTAAATGCCGGCGCAGAAATAATGCCCTTTGACTTTGAAGGTGAACCTAAAATAGCTTCAAAGCTGTAGCTTGTGCCATCCACTCTCTGCAACAGCTTATTGTATTCATTATCATTTATTGAACCCATTCCGTTTATAATGGGGGAGAATATCTCACGACTGGCCATCCCTACTTGGTTTTTATACTCCAAGGCAAAGACAGCCAATAGTTCATAGCCATTGTGCAAAACATGCCTAAGAGGCCGAGGATCGATACCACCAAGCTCTCGTTTATCAAACCCTTGAATCTGCCTGGACCATGTTGAGGTAATTTCAAATATCAATTTTTCTAATTCTGACACAAGCGCACTTAGTTGTTTTACTTCATGAACATAAGCATGAGTTGCGGCGCTGTGGTGTGTAGCCAATGCTGTCGACTCCGCAATTGAAGTTGCTCTGCGACTTACACGCCAAGACGCGATAGCAGCGACAGCAGCAGCTACTGAAGCAACAGCCGACATTGATGAAGGAATAATCTGGAACCAATCCATAAATTTCTCTTTATCGCATGAGTAAAAATCAAAGACACCATTTCAAAGTTGAACCTACCCATAAAAGAAACAATTATAGATGAGTGTCCGTGATTTTGATGTGAACATTGCTTAAAAAAATACATTCTTGATAAAAAGAAAAGCAATGATGGCACTTAAAGCTGTCAGGTAAATTTTGAGCTTGGCTTTTAATTTACTCGCAACAGTTGGTTTTAGTGAGTTATTTTTCCTATCTAATGCGATTTTCAAAAAGGGAGCCAACTTTTTTCTGACCATTTTTTCATACGCTTTTGCCTCTCTTAGCATCTCTTTTTCTGACTTCGAACCTTCATCAAAGCTTAACTTGGGTGCGAACTTAGAAACCTCTGATTGTGCTTTATAATATTCCAACTTCTCTTCATGAGTTAAAAAAGAAATCGTTTCTTCATCTAGTAAATCCATTTAACATCCCCAGTTCACATAATATCTTAATAAAAGACGGAAAATAGCAGGCTAAACTAAGCGAAGAATGAGCGCAAACCTGCTGTTTTGCGCCCATTGGTTTAGACACTTGTTATACATCAATTTGATTGTAATAGTGAGTTAAAATAAATGAGCAGTCATACAAGCAAATACCTAGCTTAGCTTCATTTTTTGACCCTTTACGCTCCCTTAAGTTTAAATATGCCTCCGTGATCGCAGGTAGCCAAAATGCTTCTTCGTCCAAAGAAAGTGAATTCTTTCGTTCTCTCAACTCAGCTTCACACTTCTGAAATTCTAAATGACCTTTTAGCATTGAATATTGCCTAGAGATTAACTCAAGGTTTTCAGATTTTGTAAAACCCGGGTAAGGCTTATCAAACAACTCTTGAGTGGCATTTGTTTTATTTATTAAATCTTTAAGTGCTACTTTTATTGCTGAGGCTTTCACTAAACTTTCCTTAATGTATAACGTCCGCATATGCGGAACGAAATGCTTGGCTATAATTGATGAGGTACGAACCAAGCCAAGCTTTTTGATTCCGCTCATAATGCGCTTGTTAGAGTTTTTTGGCAGAGCTTACACTAAACAATACTTTTGTATGATGGTGTGCTGTATGCCAATGAAACGCATCGCCAACTAAAGAATACCTTTGTCCCAAACTTAAGCTAATAGTATTTGGAGTAACAAGTTGCAATGTACCTAGACATTGTTCTTTATCAGAGATAACACCATCAGCTTTAAAACACTGTTTTTGTTCAAGCTTAATGGCTTTAAACTTTATAAGCTTACCTTCAACATGAACTTCCGAAAGCACTATTATTCCTGAAATAATAACCTTTGTTCCATTAGTTGGCATACTTGAAAAAGTATCAAAAGAAACTAATGCCATGACTAATGCTAAATATTTCATGAAAACTCTAACTTTAAGCTAAGGGGGCGAAACACATGACAAAATAGCCGAAGGCGCCTGTTGTTTTGCTCCCAGCGAGTGCCTTGAGCGCCTTGTTAGGTGTGTTGCTCATCAAAAACTCCTTTTATTTCTAACTTTATCTCTTCTGAAGCGTTAACCCACTTAGTGTCTTTTGTAATTTGCAAATCTGCACCTGATTTATTCACAACGTGCAATATGTGGATAAACCATTGGGCAAACGACCAGCTTCTTTTCGGACCGCCTAGTAAGCATTTTTTTGAGTTGTCCCTGCTAATTTCTGCTGCTTCCCGATAAATCATTGGATATGAAGATTCGGAAGGTTTTATATATAACCTTCGGCATGCCTGAATTCCAATTTCTAGTATTGGTTCCATTACCGATAGCACCTAACGCCGCAAATAAGCGGCAAAAAATAGTGAGGTACGAACAAAGCCAACTGTTTTTTGTCCGCACTTTTAATTTGCTTTGTTATGGCGCGCTATCCTGTGAATAGATCTATGGCCTTTTCTCTGCTACTTAAGTCACGTTTATAGAACTCGCTGTAACCACAAGACTTGCAGCTAATATGGTAAAAGCGTTTATTATTGAATTGGAAAATTGAAGAAAACAACCCTCCTTTACCTCGGAGTTCACCCACCTCAAACTCCGTATGTTGGCACTTAACACATTCAAACTTAAACTTAATTTTACTTCCCATCTTATTCAATACACCTGCAGCTTTGCGCTCAGAAGACAGTTTTTCATTAGCTACACCACAGTTACTACATACCTGCTCTGAACCATTATTTTTAGAGCCACATGCAATGCACTCCCATTCGTTCTGCACTGTAAACTCCTAAGCGCTATAACGCCTTACTAATGGACGCATAAATGCTTGGCTAAAATTAGCGACGAAGGAGCACAAGCCAAGCGTTTTGCGTCCTTTTAAGTAACTTGTTATACAGCAGCTAACTCCGAGATTTAGTTTTTTGAAAGAAAAAACACGCTGTTACTACAACAACACCTGAAACAACAGAATATAGTGGCATTTCAAAAAAGAAAAGCGTTTGAAGCGACACCCACCCAAAAATCCAGACGGAATGTCTAGACAATTTCAAAGTCGAAATGCAAGACTACTGAATGCTACGCTTCCTAGAAACTTCCAATAGTGAAACCTGTAAGTTTAAGTATGAAATGCTGGTAAATAATCAGATTTGGACAATACGAGAACATACCCAAGCCTGAGCTTGGATGAATTGAAAAGGTACTAAAATAAAAGTGTTAACCCAGTAACCGCTCGCACTGAGTCAAATTGGCTCGTCGCCTTTTGTGAAGATGCTCACAGTAATCTGTCATCGCTTGCTTTCGCCCTACCGCGCCATGAAAGACCTTCGTAAACTGCGTAGTCAGTTTGAGCCAGCTATCCGGCTCTATTTGCAATCGTGTCAGCAGTGGCTGACTATCGCTGATGTAACCCCGCTTATCTGCACGCATGCATCGGCCTGTTAACTCAACCAGTTGAATATAATAAGTCAGCTCAAACGGCAGCCCTTTAGGCATGTGCTTTCTTGGGTTACCTGCAAAGCGCAGTAGGCTTTTTGGTTGCTTACCTTCCTGTACATGCTCAATACGCTTTTTAATGCTGGTGTAGTCTGACGTTTCCGGTGTCTCTGCCATTTTGGCTCTGACTGGGTTCAGGTCAACATAAGCCAGGCACGCTGCCAGCGCCGCTTCATCCAGCAAGGCTTGTGACTTAAATCGCCCTTCCCAAAACCGACCTTTGCAACCATCTTCTTTATTGGCCCTGCGGGCAATGTCTTCATTGAGCACCCGCATAAACCAGCTGATACTCGCTAGGCGGTGTCTGAATTCAGCAATATCATCCGCCAGCATACTGTACTCGGATGCACTCAGCTCATCACCACTAATGAATTTGTGCGTCAGCCAGTTGCCTTTAAACAGTTTATGCCAGCGAAGAACGATTGCTCTATCTGATATCCTTTGTGCTTTCTTATCATCTACATACAGTACAATATGTGTATGATTGCTCATAACTGCGTAGCCACACACATCAATGCAAAACACCTTAACTAGGGTTAGCAATTTCTCCTCAACCCAGTCTCGCCGATGTTCATAAGACATGCCCGTGACGCGGTCTTTGCCGCACAGAAATGCCCGGCGAACACACCGGGATATACAGTGGTAGTATTTGGTATCCGATAGGCTAACCTGCCGCTTCCTTGCTGTTGGCATATTCCATTACCCTCAATCCATTGAGCATTACCTAAAGGTAGACGGCGTGCATTCCGCACGCCAGTTTAGGGTGGATGTCCATTCACCCTCCTTTTCACTTCCCAGCAGAGAGTATGTTTATTATTTTGAAACAACTACATGATTGTGTTGAGTTAACACAGGACAATCCCACAAGTGTGTTCTTGTGAAGTTATGTGGCTGTGGAGAATCGACACAACGAGATGGTTGCAATACAGTTTTTAATTGGCCATTAATATATTCAAACTGTTGTGTCGGGCTGGTGTTACAATCCCAAATCATCAGTTTTTCGCCATTGCTCGTCGCTGAGTTTCTATAATCAAGGCACTTGTTATAGTTCATTTTACTTCTCACTTTACCATCGGTAGTGAATAGCCATTTCTGGTTTGCACCAGTGTGACAATCGTACAGTATGATGTCTTGACCATTGCTTGGATGGTACCCATTAATATCTAAACACTTATCGAATATTTTCAACTCTACGTATTTTTCAATGCCCAGGTAGTTGTCATTCCAAGTATGTGGATCTGCGGCTTCAAGCCATCTTACCGTATTTTTCATATTACCTTTACCAGCACTATTCCAAGAGAATAAATAGTCTGAGTCATTAGGTAAACATAGATAGTTGTCTTGCCATGTATGCGGGTCTGCCAACTCAATGATCTGCGTACAGCGCATGCCATCGATTGGGCCAGCAAAAGACCATTTCATGCCAATGTCTTCTGATGAGCAGAAGTAATTGTCTTGCCAGGTATGTGGATCTGCGGGTTCGACTGTTTGTACACAGTACATACCATCCACTATACCAGATGACTTAAATGTAAATGACACACCACCAAGCGCTGTGTGTTGGTCCATGGCGTAGACACCGGTCAGTTCACTAATAGACAAACCTTGTTGATTACAATCTACTCCGTTCGCTTGTAATCTACCGTTTTGACATTCTTTGAATACAACTTGTCTTGATGTGCTCCCTGCTTGCAAGCTAACAGGATTTGCACTGACGCCGACAGCGGTCATTTTATGTTGGTTTCGCAAAGCTTGTACATCAACCAAAGCAAGGAAGTCACTGCTATTCAACGATGCAAATGCAAGGCTGACTTTCATCTTCTTAACCGTACTTGATAGGCTTACACTATTTCCTGATACCTGCAAAGGAGGATTCTTATGGTAACCAACAGAAAATTTTAGTTGGTTATTCGGCGTTGCTGGGTTCACAGCCTGAACAAAAAAGCTCATGATTGGTTCGTGGCGGTTAGAATGATGGCCATACTTAATACGCTCCAGTTCATGAACGTCAACAGCCACCCCTACTCCTAAATTACCTTTATTCACCATAAACATCAAAGACTGTGCACCGTCATATGTTTTAACCTGATCTACGACGAGTTTTAACATATCGTAGTCAATGTCTTTTATTAGGCTGTACACGATGTTTTTTGCAAGCTCTACGTTGTTTTCATTGACGCCATCGACCAATGCTTCTAATTGACCATGGTAGTGTGCGTTGGTCACAGCAACAGTCGCAAAGTGTTCAAGTGCAGCAAGCTTTTGTTGTTGGTCAGCGACAAATGTTCCCATGTTGTCTAAAGTGGCCATTTGCTGAGCGAGTGATATAGCTTTATCAGTAATAGCTGTGGAGTCAACACCAACCAAGTTAGTTGCATCATTCACAACGTTTGCACCATGTCTAAGTGTATCAATTGCAACATTTGTCACCGGGCTAGTAACATGCCTAACCACTTGTGCTACCTGTGTAACGGCACCGCCAACAGTTCCAATCGGGTCTGTAAAGAAGTCACCTATACTACCCCAGCCAAAAGCATTTACTTGGCTAGTCATGGCCATAGAGCCGGCCACCACGGAAGCGACTATTGCTGAATTTACGATCCCTTTTCGTGAACCCATAATTTACTCCAAATTTCTATTGTTTAATTACACGACGCTAAAAAGCATGAATACTGACCTTCAATTCGTTTCGTAAATTACATCAATAAACTAAGCTCATCTATTACACTGCATTACAAGTGTGAATTATGTGTCATTTTTGTGACTCAGTTTTTTTAGGAAGGACAATAGAAAAGTGCTCGATTATCACCCTACTTTTTGGGTGAGATTGCTGCTCTTGGGTGCTGGATACTTTTATCTTGCTGGTAAATTTCTAAATGCTATGTAAAGAAATGATTTCTGATGTGATTTCCGCTAGAAAAGGTACGAACAATGGTGGGTGTCTTCCAAAATTTGCTTTTACAAGTGTGAATTATGTTTCATTTTTGTGACTCGGTTTTTTAGGAAGGACAATAGAAAAGTGCTCGATTATCACCCTACTTTTTGGGTGAGATCGCTGCTCTTGGGTGCTGGATACTGTTATCTTGCTGGTAAATTTCTAAATGCTATGTAGAGAAATGATTTCTGATGTGATCTCCGCTAAAAAAGTTACGGACAATGGTGGATGTCTTCCAAAATTGTCGTTAACAAATTAAAATGGATGTCTTTCAAAAACCCCAGAAAGTCAAAGACACCCATCCAAAAAGTTGCCACTTTCCTCCACAAAAGGAGACAGATATCGGTGGGTGTCTCCCAAAACTAAAACCGTTGAAGGGAACATTACTAAAATAAGTTCGAAGAGTAAAAGTGTTCTCATAGGTTCATAAAGTAAGCTAACGCCGCCAACACCTGAAAATTAGGAGCGCAGCGAGTAATTTTTCAGAGTGCTTGGCCTTGTTAAGCCTAATAAACCCACAGATGTGCATAGCCCCAAATTAGTGTGCCAATAATTGCTGTAGCGATAATACTATAAGAAAATTTCTTTTCGACACGCCGAACAACTTTTGAGTAATGCCACATAGGCCATGGCTTATTTTGTTTAGTTGTAATTTCATCACTTTTGGATAATGAAAGCAAAGCTCCAACTTCACCATTCCATGCCGGCATTATTTCATCACTTGCAATATATGGCTTTTTAGAATCATTATCTTCTTTTATGGGAAAGCAGCCTTGATGGTCGGTACATGGCAGTTTACGCCATAGAAACTGATCATAAAGTACATCAGCTATTAAGGCACCACATACCATTACGGCTCCTGAAGCAGGAACCTCCCATTTTATAAAAGCAGAAATAAAAAAAACAACCCATGTAATTAATAAAGTAAGCCAGAATAAAACACCTAACTTTACATAAGCTACAACGGGATTAAGTGTTGGTTTTTGTAGTTTATTATTCAATCTTCCAGTCCCTAGACTTCTCTTGAGGCTTAACGCTTGCCTAACAGGCGCAAAAAGCTTGGCTAAAAAGTGAAAATTAAAGACACCCATTCAAAGTTGTTACTTCCCTCCACAGAAAAGGTACAGATATCGGTGGGTGTCTCCCAAAATTCCCGACAGCGTACCTTACGTACGCCAGTTTAGGGTGGATGTCCATTCACCCCCCCTTTCACTGCCCCAGAACCTTCTTGATAACTTCTTCTGCTAGGTCTTCATTCTCGAACAAGTGACGGTAATCAGAATAGCTTAGATTGCCATCGTTGTACTGTTTTTCAAAAAGGATTCTGAGCCTCCATGGGTCTGGATCAGCTTTATCGAAGTCGAAATCGATGCCGCCAACCTCGTTTGTTTTGTAGACGTCGACGCCTATACCGTGAGTTACATACATCCAGTTTGTGCCTGGAATTGGTTTTCGCCCACGTGGTAAGTCTTCGATGTTTTTTAGATCGAAAGCTCTAAGCAACAATTCTTCTGCCCATTTTCGTTGGGCATACCAAATCGGAATAAGTCGATTTATCAGTTCTTCGTTATCCATGCTCATACTGAAATATAACACTTTGCTAAGGGACAATTAACGGTTGACTAAACTTGCGCGAAGCGCCAAGCCAACTGTTAATTTTCCTAGTGAGTTTACGAACGAATTTGAGCAACTTGTTATGTGGGATATACATCATTGCTTAACTCGCCTTGAATTTCTTCTACTGCCTCCAACTTACCACCGCTTCCGTGATATGTTTCAGCGTGTAGGTTAAATACTTGGTAGCAGGATGAACATGAGAAGTAGTTATTTACGAAATCACTCCAACCTTGACCTGAAGCGATACGTTTAAAAGGATCACCGTAAGCACCAGCCCCTAAATATTTTAGAGTTCCGTCTTCAATTTTAAGCTTAGCCAGTAAGATTGCCTCTTTAAGATCTCTTGGAACTTTAATAACCTTTTTTATACTCTGGCACTTATCGCAACTCATACCCTTCCTGACCACATAACGCCGCAATAATGGGCGGCCAATACGTAGGCTGCTTTGTGTTATTTTGGAGAGAAGCGACAACACAAAGCAACCGGAGTGTTGGCCGTCCAGCCGGCATTTTTTTGCCGGCGATCTTTAATTGCCTTGTTAGTTACTACTACTTATACCAAATATTTGGTCGAGTAGCTCTTCACCCAGATCGGTTGGTGCTAGTTCATAGCTCTTTTTCCCATCTCGGGATGTAGATACAGACCAATTATATGGATCATTAAGGAAGCTCGAAAGCTCTGACAAGGGAATGCTATTAGTAGTATTGGCTGAATATGGCTTAGTCGATGAGCAATCTAGCTCACACAGCAAGACCAAATCTTTTGAGATTAAGGAAGTTACTGTGTTTATTGCAAGCGTATACTTCTCAACCAGACTTAATGCGGGTGAGTCGGAGTGAATGTCTGATATAAGCTCAGGCAGTGACTTGCCAAAATCAGTCAACTCAACAAGTAGCGATTTTTCATCTTTAGATAGGTTGATGCTCAAATCTTCCATTTGCAACTAACGCTTGCCTAACCGTCGCGAAATAGCAGGCTAAAATTAGCCACGAAGGAGCAAAAGCCTGCTATTTCGCGTCCTTTTAACGGCCTCATTAGGTACCGATGCGCACTTTATCGTACAGATAGTTTATTGAATGATGAAGTTCATTTTGGTTACAAAAATAATCATTGATGATACCAAAAGTTTTAAACTCACTAATATTGTAACCTTCTTCAATATCGTTGAAATATAGTACTTGGTTTCCAAATATAGCTACGACATAAAAACCACCGCCTAAGTCGCCAATGGGTGTTAATTGCCATTTCTGAGGCATAACCTTAATAAGGTTCCAAAAGCGTTGTTGAGGTTCATCAAGGAGCCAGAATTGATTTTCAAGATCGTTATCAATCCATGACTTTTCTACCGGATTCCAGTTATTCACAATATTTCCTAGGTACCTAACGCCTTACTAATGAGCGCATAAATGCTTAGCTAAAATTGGCGACGAATGAGCACAAGCCAAGCGTTTTGCGTCCTTTTGAGTAACTTGTTAGGGTTACTGTGACACTTGATAACCCATTGATTTTATATTTTGTACTGTATCATAGACCACTTTGTTTTTAGCTGATTTGTCAGCTTGAATAGTAACAGTAACAGTAACAGTAACAGTAACAGTAACAGTAACAGTAACAGAGTCACAAGCTAAGTGTTGACCCAGAAACAAAACAACTCAGACGACACCACATTGATGAGAAGCAAGTTCAAAGAACAGTAAGAAAAGCTGCGTATTTAGCTGGGATCAGTAAGCTGGTAACACCGCATACATTACGGCACTCTTTTGCGACACACCAGCTGCAAAATGGCGCTGATATAAGAACAATACAAACTCAACTTGGCCACAGTGACGTCCACACAACACAAATTTACACGCATATTATCCAGCAAGGAGGCCAAGGAGTGTTAAGTCCAATTTCTCACCTCCCACAGCGAATCAAATAGCAGACAATAAAAAACCGCCTTAATCTCTCAAGACGGTTTTCAAAAATCTAAGTCGGGGATTAGCCCGACCTACAATTCGTTACTCAGCATAAGTCTCGACAGCCGGGCAAGAACAAATAAGGTTACGGTCGCCGTATACGTCGTCGATACGGGTTACCGTTGGCCAGAACTTGTCTTTAGCTACTGATGCAACCGGGAATGCTGCGTAGAAGCGGTCGTAGGCGCGATCCCACTCGTTGCTTAGTACATCGGCCTGAGTATGCGGTGCAAATACTAATGGGTTGTCTTCAATTGACCACTCGCCCGATGCAATCTTGTCGATCTCGCCTTTGATAGACACCATAGCTTCGATAAAGCGGTCGATTTCTACCTTAGACTCAGATTCCGTCGGCTCAACCATCAGAGTACCGGCAACCGGGAATGACATAGTTGGTGAGTGGAAGCCATAGTCTTGCAGGCGCTTGGCCACATCCATTTCAGTGATACCGGTTGCTTCTTTCAGCGGACGCAAGTCAACAATACATTCGTGAGCAACACGGTCGTTGCGGCCACGGTATAAAATTGGGTAGTGCTTGCTTAGCTTCTCTGTCAGGTAGTTGGCGTTTACGATGGCCATTTCAGTTGCCTGCTTCAGGCCTTCGCTACCCATCATGGCAATGTACGCCCATGAAATTGGCAGGATAGCAGCTGAGCCATAAGGTGCCGCAGATACTGCACCGTTACCTTCGTTGGTGCCAGCGACTTTAATCACGCTGTGGTTAGGCATGAATGGTGCAAGGTGCGATTTAACACCGATAGGACCAACACCCGGACCACCACCACCGTGCGGGATACAGAATGTTTTGTGCAGGTTCAGGTGCGATACGTCAGAGCCGATTGAGCCCGGGCTGGTTACGCCAACCTGTGCGTTCATGTTCGCGCCGTCCATATAAACCTGACCGCCGTGCTGGTGAACGATCTCACATACTTCACGGATAGCTTCTTCGTATACACCGTGGGTAGACGGGTAAGTAACCATGATACAAGACAGGTTCTCTGATACGTCTTGGGCTTTCGCACGCAAGTCGTCCAGATCAATGTTACCGTCGCTGTCACAACCAACCACAACCACTTTCATGCTGGCCATTTGCGCCGACGCCGGGTTAGTACCGTGCGCAGAGCTTGGGATCAGACACACGTTACGGTGACCTTCGCCACGTGACTCGTGGTATTTACGAATCGCGATAAGACCCGCGTATTCACCCTGAGCACCTGAGTTAGGTTGTAGTGATACTGCGTCGTAGCCTGTGATGTTAACCAGCCAGTCGTGCAGCTCAGTCATCATTACCTGATAACCCTGTGCCTGCTCTAACGGGCAGAACGGGTGTAGTTCAGCGAACTCAGGCCAGGTAACCGGGATCATCTCAGCGGTCGCGTTCAGCTTCATGGTACAAGAACCCAGAGAGATCATAGAGTGGTTCAGTGCCAAATCTTTGTTCTCAAGACGCTTGATGTAACGCAGCATCTCAGTTTCGCTGTGGTAGCTGTTGAAGTTGTCGTGCGTCAGTACTTCGTCATCACGTACCAGGTTCGCCGGAATACCTGTGATGCCATTTGCAGCAACTTCGCTGTCCAGTGCTGCTACATCTAAACCATGGCCTTCGCCCAGGATGATGTCGAACAGTTCTGCGATGTCCCCGCGGGTGGTGGTTTCGTTCAGTGCAATTGAGTACTCGCCAGCGTGGTTGATGGCAAAGTTCACTTCGTTTGCAACGGCGCGCGCAACTACTGCGTCTTTGTCCGCGTCGTTGGCAACCACTGTGATGGTGTCAAACCAGGTGTCGTGCTTCAGTGCTACGCCTTTGGCTTTCAGGCCGGTTGCCAGAATGCTGGCGAAGCGGTTAATGCGCTCGGCAATGGTTTTCAGGCCCTGTGGACCGTGGTACACCGCATAGAATGCAGCCATGTTGGCCAGCAGTACCTGCGCTGTACAGATGTTTGAGTTGGCTTTTTCGCGACGGATGTGCTGCTCGCGCGTTTGCATTGCCATACGCAGTGCGTCGTTGCCTAAACGGTCTTTTGATACACCAATGATACGACCCGGCAGTGAACGCTTGTATGCATCGCGTGTTGCGAAGAACGCAGCGTGTGGACCACCGTAACCCATAGGAACACCAAAGCGCTGTGCAGAACCCAGTACCACGTCTGCGCCCAGTTTACCTGGTGCTTTCAGTAGCATTAAGCTCATGATGTCGGCTGCCACACAGGCAATCGCTTTTTTGCTTTGTACTTGTGCGATGATGTCCGTGATGTCAACCACTTCACCTGACGTAGTTGGATACTGGAACAGGGCACCAAAGATCTCGTGGTTTGCCGCATCGCTTGCCGGGCCAACGATCACTTCAAAACCAAACTGCTCGGCACGGGTTGTGACTACGTCGATGGTTTGTGTGTGAACGTCTTCAGCAATGAAGAACAGGTTCGCTTTTTTCGCTTTAGAAACACGCTTAGCCAGTGCCATGGCTTCGGCTGCTGCGGTTGATTCGTCAAGCAATGACGCACTGGCCAGATCAAGGCCGGTGATGTCCATGGTCATAGTCTGGAAGTTAAGCAAAGACTCAAGGCGGCCTTGTGCAATCTCTGGCTGATACGGCGTATATGCGGTATACCAACCTGGGTTTTCCAGTACGTTACGTAAAATAACGTTTGGCACGTGTGTCGGGTGGTAACCCTGACCGATGTAAGATTTGAAGACCTTGTTTTTGCTTGCTACAGATTTCAGGTAGCTCAGCGTTTCTACTTCGGTACGGCTTTCACCAATTTGCAGGCCTTGCTCTAACAAAATTGAGCTAGGTACTGTCTGACCGATCAGCTCTTCAACACTCGATACTCCAAGCGCAGCAAGCATGTCACTCACCTGAGCCGGGCTCGGGCCAATGTGGCGACGAATAAAGTCTTGCTTTTGCTCTAGTTGTTCAAGAGATTTGGCGTTTGACATGTGTCCAGATTCCTATGATCCAAGTAAAAATGGGGGTGTCACTGTTGTTCGACCGGCCGGAGATTGGCTTAGCCTCCCGGAACGACGAAAATACCTTGGTAACAGTCACAGAGTTTAACGGTGTTGCCACACCTTATACCAATTTGCTTAATTAAGTGTTCTATTTTGAGGCGAGAAAATATGTTCGATAACCAGGCAAAAATTTGCGAACTCATACCTTAGGTAAAGGTTCTAAATGAGAAATTTTTAACACAGTTAGCGTCATATTTGCTCCGTCAAATTGAACAGGTATTAATTGAAATTGGTATTATACTGGGCGCAACTATAAAAGCCCCACACAGGGGGCTTTTATGGTATCTACAACGAATTAGTCTTCGTCGATGTTGGCTTCGTAGCCTTCTGCGTCAAGCAGGTTTTCAAGCTCGCTTTCGTCAGAGGCTTTAACACGGAACAACCAGCCGTCACCGTAAGGGTCGTTGTTTACTGATTCAGGAGAGTCTTCCAGCTCTTCGTTAACAGCAACAATCTCACCGCCGATTGGCGCGTAGATGTCAGAAGCTGCTTTTACAGACTCAGCAACCGCGCAGTCTTCACCAGCGTCAACTTCGTCACCTACGTCAGGCAGGTCTACGAATACCATGTCACCCAGAAGTTCCTGTGCATGCTCAGTGATACCTACTGTGTAAGTGCCGTCGCCTTCAGCGCGAACCCACTCGTGTGACGTTGCGTACTTTAACTCGCTAGGAATGTTGCTCATTTTTTTGTTCCTTTGGTCGATTTATGTGGGCCATCGCCCGTTATTCTTTAATGCTCTGTTCGTTACAGAACCGACTTACCATTGCGTACAAAGCAAGGTTTAACCACTTTAACGTCTACCAGCTTTTTGCGCATTTCAACCTGAGCTGTGTCACCCGTAGAGCGAGGTACACGGGCCAAAGCTACGCTAAAGCCTAACGTCGGCGAGAATGTACCAGAAGTGATAACACCTTCGCCACCTTCTACGATAACTTTAGAGCCGCCGCGCAGAACGCCTTTGCTCTCAAGTACCAGGCCAACCAGCTTATCTGTGCTCTTGTCTGCACGTTGCTGCTCGATCACTTTACGACCGATAAAGTCACGCTCTGCCGGCTCCCAGGCAATGGTCCATGCCATGTTAGCAGCCAGTGGAGAAACGCTTTCATCCATATCTGAGCCGTAAAGGTTCATGCCTGCTTCTAAACGTAGCGTATCACGTGCACCTAGGCCAGCCGGACGGACGCCCGCGTCTAATAATTTTTGCCACAGTTGCGCTGCATCATCGTTGTGTACAACGATTTCGTAGCCGTCTTCACCTGTGTAGCCTGTGGTGGCAATGAACAGCTCTTCGGCTTGCACGCCAAAGAAAGGCTTCATGCCTTCTACTGCTGCATTTTGCGCATCGTTCAGAATGGTCGCTGTTTTTGCTTTGGCATTTGGACCCTGTACCGCAATCATCGCGTACTCTGGACGCTCAGTGATCGCCACATCAAAGTCAGCTGCAACGCCGTTCATGTGCGCTAAGTCTTTTTCGCGTGTTGCAGAGTTTACAACCAGGCGGTATTCAGTTTCAGTGAAGAAGTAGATGATCAAGTCATCGATCACGCCGCCTTGCTCATTCAGCATGCCAGTGTAAAGTGCTTTACCCGCTACTTTGAGCTTTGCCACATCGTTAGCAACCAGCTTACGCAGGAACGCCTGTGCATCCGCGCCTTTCACATCAACGATAGTCATGTGAGATACGTCAAACATGCCTGCGTCTTCACGCACAGCGTTATGCTCTTCGATTTGCGAGCCATAGTTGATTGGCATTTCCCAGCCGTGGAAATCGACCATTTTCGCGCCAGCTTCTAGGTGCTTGGCATGCAGTACTGTTTTAGAAGTCATACTCTTTCTTCACTTATTGTCATCACACATCCGGCAAGGTCCGGATTGTGTTCACCAGCGCAACACTGGCAATTGGGGTTAATTTGGGGCGTGTTCGTCTGAATGAGCAAAACCCTGCTCAGCCAGTCGAGCCTGCCACAGGCTCAAAGATTCCTGATTTGCAATCAGCTGATAGTGCTGCTGACCCTGCTGTACTAAAGTGGTCACAAACACATCGCCACTTTGTTTGCCATAGCAGGCCAGTTCATCTGAAATTTGCAAGCCCGGCGTCAGTGAAAAACTGTTCAGCACCGTCTCAAGCGCCGCCTGACCGCTCAGCTGAGCAATCGCCAGGTCGCTGCGACGTACCAGTTCAATATCGTAGTCACTGTCATGTTTGCTTACCAGCGCAGAAAGGGCCTGAGCAGCACTTTCACTCAGCACAAAACGGTAGGCTGTTTCGCTGAAGTAATACACGGCAAAAGAATGACCGCCAACCAACAGACCTTGTACACCCAGTCCGGGCGCCATCAGTTTATTGAGGTTCAGCCCCAGTTCCTGATTCAGAAAAGGCGTGGTTTCAAATCCGCTGAAATCCAGTACAACCAGATCCTGTGGCGAGAAAAGACGATTTTCCGCCGCCACCGTGCCCTGACGGTGTTTAGCGAAGATGATTGGCGTGCTCATCATGCGACTATCCTGATGAAATTAAGATGGAGAAAAGTATAGGGATCCGCTTGCGCAACAACAAATTGTATTTATTTATCGTTTGATAAATAATATTAATGTATTTGGGTTTTATAAATTGATTTTATTAATATGAAAAACTTATCGATTGATGGCCTGCGCACCCTGGTGACTGTGGTTGAAGTGGGCGGTTTTGCCAAAGCCGGTGAGCTGCTGGGCCTCTCTCAGCCCGCTGTAAGTCTGCAGATCAAACGCCTGGAAGAGCAATTGGGCTGTAAACTATTCAAAAAGCAGGGCCAGCGTCAGGTACTCAATCAGTATGGTGAGCTACTGCTGCCACAGGCCAAACAGATGTTGCAATTCAACGATGGGATCATCCAGCAATTTACCTCAGAGAGCGTCACCGGAAGAGTGCGTCTGGGGATCCCCAGTGAGTTTGCCGCGCGTATTCTGCCCGCCATTATCGGCGACTTTGTATCTTTATATCCGGATGTGGCGCTGGAGGTGAAATCCCGGCTCAGCAAACATCTACTGTCGGTCTCAAGGCAGGACCAGTTCGATTTGGTGCTGGCACTGAACGAAGATCTCAATTCGTCTAACTATCCGGTGTTTATGCAGGACCAGCTGGTGTGGGTGGGTGACCTGTCTCTGGCGCAACAGCAGATCGTCACATTAGTGACAGCGCCGGAAGGCTGTATTTATCGCCGCCGCGCCATTGAAGCATTACAACAGGCCGGTCTGCAATACCGCATTGTGTATAGTAACGCGGATTTAACGGGGCTGACGGCTGCGCTTAAAGAAGGCCTGGGCATTACGGTACTGGCCAAAAGCACCGTGCCAGCTACGCTCAGTTACCAGGCACAAACACCCTTTTTGCCAGAGCTGGGTCAGATTGGTATCAGCCTGGTTAAAAACACCCAGGAGTCCGCCCACGCGGTGAATAAGCTGGCAGAGTTTATTGCACTGCGATTGGGGTAAGCATTACATTGTAGATCTGCTAACAGTGTATCGAGGCGCTGCCTGTTGATAGTTCCCGCATCAAGTGCGGGATGACGGGTGTTGGGTTTGATAAGTTGTGCTTAATGCTCGCCCCAGTCGCCTGTTCGCAGTTTCCGCATCAAGTGCAGGATGACGGGTGTTGGGTCTGATGAGTTGTGCTTAATGCTCGCTCCAGCCGCCTGTTGGTAGTTTCCGCATCAAGTGCGGGATGACTGAGAGTGGGTGTGGAATGACTGAGGGTGGCTACTGGATAACTGAGAATGAACATGAGTTAACGCGTTTTGAGCTTGATAACCGGGCGATGAATCTCCCAGATTTGAAAGGGCCACTGCTTTGCACACAGTAGCCCTTAAGCACCTGCTATTCGCCGATGGCCTGCTGTACAAATAAGTCTTTAATGGGGCCGAGGTTGTCTACCACATTCAGACCCACACCACGGACTAACTTTTTCAGTGGGTGACTGCCGCTGAACAGCTCCTTTAACCCCTGCATCATCGCAATGTGCTTTTGTGCGTCCAGTTTGCGGCTGCGCTCATACTCACGCAGCGTACGGTGAGAGGCAAACTCCTCACTGTCTTCGCTGAGTGCTTTGATGAGATGCGCGGCATCTTTAAGGCCCAGATTCATGCCCAACCCGGCAAGTGGGTGGATGGTATGTGCGGCATCGCCCATTAACACCACTTTACCCGTCAACCATTGCTGTGCGTAGCGCATGGTTAGCGGAAATACCGCACGTTCACCCTGAACGCTACACAAGCCACACTGGAGGTCACTGGCCGCACTCAATGCTTTGTTAAAGCTTTGCTCGTCCATCGCCATTAATTCGCGGGCATGTTCAGGTGCAGTTGACCAGACGATTGACTGGGTATGCGGGTCAGATAAAGGCAGCAGTGCCAGTGGACCGTCCGGCAAGAACACTTGCCGCGCCGTGGCATCGTGAGGCTGCTCGGTTTTGATGGTCGCGACAATGGCGTGATGGTCGTAATCCCAGAAGCTGATCGGCAACTTAAACTGACTACGCACACTTGAGTTTGCGCCATCTGCTGCAACCAACAGTTTGGCCATTACCGGCATCCCCAGTTCCAGCGTGATCAGCACGTCGCTGTCGGTCTGGTGAATAGATTGGTAACGGCTGCCAAACATCAGACTTGCCTGACTTTGCTGCTGCAAAGCCTGGTATAGAGCATAGCGAATTGCATCGTTCTCAATGATATGACCCAGTTCAGGTAAAGCCAGTTGCTGTGCATTAAACTGAATGCGGCCAAAGCTATCGGCATCACACACTGACATTTTACGATAGGCCGTGGCACGCTGTGCTTTGATGGCATCCCATACACCCAAGGATTCAAACAGACTCTGACTGGCTAAACTGATGGCACTGACCCGCGCGGCATACGAATCATTGAGTGGCTGCGGCTCAGGACCCGCATCCAGCACCATTACCGAGACATTGTGCTTTGCCAGGCCCAGCGCCAGCGCCAGACCAACACACCCACCACCGACTATGCACACTTGTACTTGTTGCATGATTATTCCTTACAGGGTTCGTCCCATGAGTTGTCGCGCCAGTGGCGCTTTCAGTTGTGAGAACAGGCTCATCGACAACAGGCCGCAACTGCGTCCCAATGCCAGCATACGAGAATCATTAGAGAACAGCCTGACCAGTGCATCGGTCAGCGTCATGACACGTTGAATATCTGACTCGCGCGCCATTTTATAGTCTTGGGTAAAGCCATGACTGCCCCATTCCTGTCGGTCAGTCTGTTGCAGTTGTTCAGCAAGCGCCTGAATATCACGCAGCCCCAGATTAAAGCCTTGCCCGGCAATCGGGTGAATGGCATGTGCGGCGTTCCCGATCAGTACGCAGCGGTGATGCACCAGCTGCTCTACCCGTCCCAGTACCAACGGGTAACTGGTTCGTCTGCCAACCCGTTCAAACATCCCTGCACGATAGCCAAAGGCCGCTTGCAAACGAGCCAAAAACTCAGATTCTTCGCACTCGCGTAAAGACGCCAGTGCCTGCTCGGGCATACACCACACCAGAGAGTAACGATTGTTGCTCATGGGCAACAGTGCCATCGGACCATGCTCTGTGAAACGCTCAAACGCCTGACCCTGATGCTTGTCGCTGATCTGCACGTTAGCAATCAGGGCACCTTGTGTGTATGCGACACTGTCAAAACCAATATTCAGCTTGCTGCGAGTCGGCGATTGCGCACCATCGGCCACAACCAGTAACTTACCCGACAGACTCTCGCCACTGTCTAACAACACCTCAACCTGCGCCTGTTGCTGCGTCAGTTTAGCTATCTTAGCAGGGCAATACAGTGCAATATCCAGCTTGCTGAGCTGTTGATGCAGATAAGCACCATAAGGGTTGACCTCAACCACATAGCCCAGCGCGTCAACGGCAAACTCATCATGGGTAATTGTGGCTTTGCCAAAATGACCCCGATCTGACACATGTACCTGAGTGATAGGCTCGGCAAAATCCCAGTTTGGATCAAACAAGCCTAAAGCACGCAAATAAGACACCGATTGCTCGGCCAATGCCAGGCTACGGTCGTCAAAGCTGGGGTGATGTGCAGTTTTAGGTTGAAAGGCTTCAATAACCGCTATACGGCTATCGGGTTGCTGTTTTTTTATCGTGACGGCGGCCGTAGCACCTGCCATGCCGCCCCCCACGATTAACACATCAAAGTGTTGCAAGTCTTGCTCCTGCTTATCGTTATTCGCCTGAACGCATTAAAGCTTCTATCTCAGCAATGGTTTTAGGCACCGCTGCGGTGAGATTTTCAAAACCATCCGGGGTGACCAGCAAATCATCTTCAATTCGCACCCCAATTCCTTTGAACTGCTCCGGCACTTCGGCATCTTCGTCAAAGTACAGGCCTGGTTCTATGGTCAGTACCATGCCAGGTTCAAATGGTCGGTCTGCTTCATCCAGTTTGTATTCGCCAACATCGTGCACGTCCAATCCCAGCCAGTGGCCAAGACCATGCATGTAGAACGCCTTACAAGCCTGCTTCTCGAGTAACTCGTCCACTTCACCAGCCAGAATGCCTAATTCTATCAGCCCTTGAGTCATCACTCGCATGGCGGCTTCGTTGGCTTTAACCAAAGTGCCACCCGGTTTAACCTGCTCAAACGCGGCCTGTTGTGAGGCCAATACCAATTCGTACACCGCTTTTTGTGGTGCACTAAAGCAGCCATTCACCGGGAAAGTACGGGTAATGTCAGCAGCATATCCTTCAAGCTCACAGCCGGAGTCGATCAGGATCAAATCTCCGTCGGTTAATTCATCGCAGTTGTCGGTATAGTGCAAAATATTGGCATTATTACCTGAACCCACAATGGTGCCATAGGCCGGGTGCCGTGCCCCATTCATTGCATAATGATGGTGGATCTCTGCTTCCAGCTGGAACTCGGTGGCCCCGGGTTTGGCAAATTGCATGGCACGCTTGTGTGCCTGTGCACTGATCTCGCCCGCTTTGCGCATCACGGCAATTTCAGCGTCTGACTTAAACAGTCTCATTTCATGTAGCAGTGGGCGTACATCTTTGATGATCTCAGGTGCCCGATAGCCTTTTTTAGGTGCACTGCGTAATGTGCCAAGCAGGGTCCAGATTTTATCGTCAAACGCGGTGTATGTGCCCTGACCGTAATAAAGTGCCTTACGACCATTAACCAACCCCAGTAACTCGTCATCTAGCTCGCTCAATGGAAAAGTCTGGTCCAGCTCAAGCGCTGTTTTGGCTTTTTCATGGCCCATTCGGCGACCATGCCAAATCTCCGCCAGCTTGTCTTTGTTACGGCAAAACAGGGTCTGTTGTGTTGCACCGTCTTTGTCTTTGCTCAGCACCAGAACCGCGTCCGGTTCTTTGAACCCGGTCAGGTAGAAAAAGTCACTGTCCTGACGAAACGGATATTCAGTATCGCGGCTGCGGGTCAACTCAACGGCAGCGGGGATCACCGCCACGGCGTTGTTATCCATCTGCGCCAGCAACTGAGTGCGGCGCGTTAAAAATTCCAGGTTGGCTATCATCATAATTAATGCACTGTTTTAGAGGTCGATGAAGCGGCGTCTTTACCAAGCTCAGCAAAACATAGCAGTGCCGATACACGAATGTATTCAATCACTTCATGCAGCGCCTGTTTGTCTTCTTCACTTTCATCGAAATGAGTATCTAATTTAGTGATCTCGCTAAAGTCACCAATCACTTCCTTTACGTCAGCCGAAAACTTACCATAGTCTTTTTGCTTAAGGCCAAAGCCAAGCAAGAACCCGGACACCCAGGCTACCAATGCATTGGCCTGATCGCTCAGGCTTTCTTCTAGTGGTAAATACAGTTCAAAGTGGTGCTCTGGATCATTAAAATGCGCAACCACCAGCTTATACAGCTCAGCAAAAAATTCTTTCAATGGCGCGGCAAACTTCTGACCATCGTTAAAGACATCGCTCAGCAGCCCAAGGTATTCCTGCTCTTCGATATTCAGGCCACATGCAAGTAATCCGCTGATGGTACCGTGCACTTCAGCCGGGGCAATGTAGATATCGTGTTGTTCCAGCAGTAGCTGCGCTTGCTGATAATCTCTAAATTCACTCATGGATATTGTTCTCGTTTGCTTTCGTCTGCTTCGTTAATGCTACCACCCGAAGTATAGCAACAGCAACGACTTGTCTGTTTGTGTATAAATAATCTGCAGACTTTTTTGCCCTGCTCAGATGGCAAACAAAAAGTGCATAAATCGCAGCCAGTCGAACGACTTTTTGCAGATATTTACGGATAAAGGTTTCTAGATGCGGCTGGGTCTTATATACTGAAATCGTTCCCTAGCACGTCGGACAGTGGATGATGTCCCTGAGCCGATAACTTTTTCTTAGGAACGCAGTTTGCTTACTATTGCGCAGGCTCGGCAGGTACCGAGAAGCCTACGGTAGGCTGTTGCTTTCCGCCTTGAACCTTAGGGTTCAAGGACTGACATCTGCATCCGCGTTGCCGGGGACACCTTTCCCATCTTCATTGTCTAATCAGGCACAAAAACTCCGAATAATTCAGCGCTAGCTTACTCAGTGCTAACCACCCAGCATGATAGCGACTTGGTTTTCATGTCCAGCTGAGGTATTAATTTTGCTAAGTGCTTTTCAATAGACACAAAAAAACGCCCCGAAAGGCGTTTTTAACTGAATCGCTAAATCGTGATATTACTGCGACAATTTGCGTTTGGCAGGCTGCGCGTAAATTGACAGCACCAATTGGCGTAACTCTTCCGGCACCTGCTCCAGCGCATCCGTAAAATGGTTTTTATCCTGTTCACTGCTTTGACTTTCGTCGCCCGCAGCCAGGTAATTACTGGAATGCAGATAGTAATTGCTGACAATCTGCTGATCGATGATTTCAGCCAGTTGCTCCGGCGTTTCAAACTCATCATCTATGGGCGTGCCAAATGCCACATGCACATGCCCTTTGTCACTGCTGAATCCTTCAATGATACTGTTAATATCTTCGCCTTCAGCTTTCACATATTCCCCGAATTGCTGTTTATGATAAAGCTCACGGGCCTTTGATACGGCACATGGCTCGTACTGATAGGAAATCGATACCGGTACAATCTTAAGCTGGCGCACATATTCGGCAAACGGCAGTTTTAGCTTGCGCCCTTGTAGTTGCAACATCTTCAGCAACGCCGGATCGGTAAAGTCGACTCCATCTTTGGCACGACCTTCTTTTTGTGCAATCCAGATTGAATTGCCCTCAGTCAGTGAATCATAAATATAGGCCGACAGCTGGGACAAAGCGCGTAACATTTCTTTTGGCGCTTTGGCAGAGCGCTTAACAATAAAACTCTTGTTTAGGCGCATTAACTCAGTAATGTAAGGGACCTGAAGCAGGTTATCACCAATGGCGATACGCACCGTTTTCATTTTTTGCTGATGCAAACCCCAATTAACCAATGCCGGGTCCAGGACAATGTCTCTGTGATTAGAGATAAACAGATAGGCCCCCTGGCCATCAAGCTGTTCTAATCCTGAATAGGTCACCTTGCTGGTGGTGCGCTCAATCAGCATCGCCAGATACCCGGCTACCTCATCCTGAACAGCCTCGACATTGTTGACTGACTGCCACTTTTTCTTCAACCGGCTACGTACCAGTGGCCGGGATATCAGCGCCCATCCTGCCAGCCATTTAGGCAAGTTATGCTCCGCAATCACATCAATAAACTGATCATCGTCCAGCAAGCGCTGCAAAGCTGCGGGGACTTCATCGTCATTGTAAGGTCTGATATCTGCGTATTTATCCACTAAACTACTCTTTTATTATTGGTGGTTGTCATCAAAACGTCTTATTCTATCGTGTGCCCGGATCGGAAGCTAAGAATATCAAGTCTGACCAGAAGCGCCCACACGACGCGCTGCCTAATGCAAGCGCACACTTGCTATGCCGAAACCTGCGTTGGCGCAAAGCGTTGCTTAATCCCCTTCAGCATCAACCTGACCATTAACAAAGCCAATACCACACCACTGGCCAACGTCAGCCAGTCAGGTAAAACTTCATGGTCATGCCCCATCATAGGTGCAACGGTAAAGCCAAACTGGGCGACCAGCCAATCGGTCAAAAAGCCGAATACAATCGCGACCCCGATGACGGCCCCCAAATAAGCAAATACCGCACGACGCCCCAGCTCTTTAGCAACCACCCCTATGGTGGCAACATTGGTGGCCGGCCCGGCCAGCATAAATACCAGCACAGCACCCGGAGATACGCCCGCCAGTAGCAACCCGGCTGCAATCGGCGTAGACGCTGTGGCACAAATGTACATCGGAATACTGACCAGAATAACCACTATCATGGCCAGGATCCCATTACCCCACTGAGCCAAAAAGGCTTCGGGAACATAGGTTTGCACTAAAGCCGCAAAGAATAGACCAATCAGTAGCCATTGCATAGTATCTGCGAGTAATTTGTTACAGCTAAATTGCACAGCAGAAGCCAATTTTTGCCACAGCCCCGGCTTAGACTCAGTTGACGCACAGCAGGAAGCCACAGGCTCTGCCTTTTTGTGTGAAGGCTCACTATCACAACAGCCTTTGTCATGCTCTGGTTCAGTCTTAGTTTGACCAGCGCAACAACTTGCAGACTGGGTTGCAGCCGGAGTGTGCTCGCTGGCGCAGCAACTGCTTTTTTCAGGCTGGACTTTTTTTACCGAGCTGCCACAACAGCCCCCCGCTGAGTCGCTTGCCTTACTTTGCGGCGTTTTGCCCTCGTCTTTGCCAACCAGTACACCGGCCGTAATGGCACTGGCGACGGCCGCAATGGGCCGTATCACGGCCATAAATGGACCAAGCAGCGCATAAGATACAGAGATAGAATCCACCCCGGTTTCAGGTGTCGACACTAAAAAGGCCGTGGTCGCACTTTTTGACCCGCCTGCACGCCTGAGCCCAATCGCAGCCGGAATAACACCGCAAGAACACAGCGGCATGGGTGCCCCAATCAAAGCAGCTTTTATGGTGGTCCAGAGCCCTTCCTTACCTAAGTGTTTTTGTAAAAAGTCTTTGGGAATAAATACATTTAGCAACCCGGCAAGTAACAGGCCCAACATCAGCCAGGGTGCTGAAACCAAAAAGAGTTGCCAAAAATTACTAAGCAGAGCCATCTATATCCTCCAACGCAGTCAAAATAGAACAATCATCAGCGCTTTCCTCACCGCCACAACACCGCTCGGCCAGCACACTCAAAGAGCGCTCAAACTTCAGCAGTTCTTCAATCCTTTGCCGGGTTTGTGCCAGTTTTTGCACAGTGAGTGACTTAACCTCTTCACAACTGTGATTATGTTTATCAATTTTAATGGCCAGCAACTCCTGAATATCTTTGAGACTGAAGCCCACGGTTTTGGCTCTTACGATAAAGCGCATCTGTTCAACCGCGCTGTCATCATACAACCGATAGCCCGCCGAGCTGCGTGTTCGCGCTTGCAGCAGACCCTGGCGTTCATAATAACGCAGTGTGTCGGTAGACACATTCAATTGTTTTGCAATGTGGCCAATCTTATACATCGTCAGTTTTGCCGTCCTTTATGAATCTACTTAGAGTATAAACCTTGGAGTTGAGTTCAAGGTCAAGTGCAAAGATAAACTAACCATAAAAATGATACACTCACGCCATCTGTTAGTAAGGAAAATTTGTCCACATGAATATTGTTGTTTTAGATGCCGCCACATTGGCAGGTGTCAGCCTGGATCCTCTGAGAAAGCATGGCACTGTCACCGAGTATCAAACCACTTCACCCAGTCAGCTGCTATCACGCCTTCACGGCGCGGATGTGGTGGTAACGAACAAAGTCGTCCTCAATGCCGACACCCTGAGTAAGCTGTCTGATCTCAAATTGATCTGTGTGGCCGCAACCGGCACTAATAATATCGACCTGGAGGCCGCTCGCAGCCACAATATCGCCGTGACCAATGTCGCTGGTTATTCCACTCCCTCCGTGGTCCTTCATACCTTCACGCTGCTCGGCAATCTAATGAGCAATATTCACCAATATGCACAAGACTGTGCAAATGATGCCTGGCAACAGAGCGATATATTTTGTCGCCTGGACTACCCTATACACGATTTGTCAGGCAAACGTTTTGTGGTAGTCGGGTATGGTAACCTTGGCCAGGCCGTGGCAAAAGTTGCCGCCGCCTTTGGTGCCGAGGTTATTATCGCAGAGCGCCCGGGGCAAGAGGTGATACGTGACTCGCGCGTTGCCTTTAAAGAAGCACTGCAAAACGCGGATATTGTCTCAGTCCACTGCCCTTTAACAGACACCACCCGAGATTTATTTGACGCCAGTACGCTGGCCTTGCTCCCGACTCACGCCATTTTATTGAATACCGCGCGTGGCGGGATTGTCAATGAGCAGGCACTGGCAGATGCGTTGGCCAGGAAGCAGCTTGGCGGTGCAGGCGTTGATGTACTCAGTGTTGAGCCAGCAACAGAGACAAATCCGCTGGTGCAATACAAGGGCGACAACTTATTACTGACGCCACACACCGCCTGGGCCAGTCAGGAGTCTATCACCCGCCTGATTGACGGTATTGCCGCGAATATCACCAGCTTTTTACAAGGGAGTGAGCGTAATCGCCTGGTGTAAGTGGGTCACTTTTGGTACCCAGTAACATGCTTTAGTAATTGACTTTCAATGGCTGTGCAGAATGACGTTAAGTGGAATTGAACCGCTGGTGTTTTCGCTCAACAACCTTGTTTCGCCAGCCCTCGGCTCGGCGTCCAAAGCATAGCCATCCGAAGCAATATCCCGCATCGAATAGAAATGACGTCTAACGTGACATCGCAAGTTATTATTTTGACTAACTATTAGCGAATTTATACAAAACTTAGTATTGTAAAAAAACAGCGATTTCACCAAACATCATAACACTTTGATTTTTAAACATTTTAAAAACTGGCAAACTCTTTGCAAAATACACATCAAAGAAAACAAAGACGGCTAAGCCTGGGATATAAAAGATGAAAAAACTACTACTTGCCACTGCGCTATTAAGTTCAACCGTACTGACAGGCTGTGTGGTCGCGGTCACGGATGGTGAAATTAACGGCAGCCACTATGGCTGGAAAAAAGAGCAAAAACAGAATCGCGAAAAGATCAGCCAACTTAAAATGGGTACTGAATATCAAAGTGTACTGAACAAGCTTGGTACACCTGACTTCACCGATATGGTGTCTAAAGGAGAGACTGTCTATCAGGTACTATATTTCGCAACCAACAGTAAACATTCAGATGGCGTTGTCACAAAAGATGAATGCACCCCTTTACTGTTTAAAGACAGCAAGCTGGTTGGATTTGGCGATACGGCCCTGGCACAACTGCTGTAACCAGCGCTACTGACAAGGTTCAGTGCGACTTAGCACTGAACCTTCACACCACACTCAACACCGCCTTTTGTTGTCGTTCACGTGCATCGTTCAGCGCCGAGGCAGCCAAGTCCAGCGGATCCCGATGTGCTCGGGCAAAATCAGCTTTGGTATAGCAAATCCCCGCACTCACTGTCACATGGGCACAAGTCGGCGATTCAGGATGCCGAATCGCTAAGGCTGCAACCGCCATATGAATGGCCTCGGCCACTTCCTGAGCTTCAACTTCACTGATATCACGCAGCAACGCCACAAAACGTCCGCCATCATAGCGCGCCGTAAATCCATCCATATTATTGATGATACCCGCCACTACCTGGGCAATTTTATATAGGCATTCATCGCCTCGGGCATGACCGAACAACTTGTTGTAACGCTCAAAATGATCAACACCCAATACAAACACTGCCAGAGGCCGAACTCCCGAAGCGCATTGCCGCCAGAACATTGCCAAAGTTTTATCCAGTGCCCGTCGGTTGGGTAATGATGTCATGCCATCTACTAAAGCCTGCTCACAAAGCTGATCATTACGCTGCTTTATGGCCAGATGAATTTTTACCCTCGCCTTAACAATATTGGGGTTAAACGGCTTAGTAATATAGTCGACCGCGCCCTGTTGCAGACTTTGTGCTTCATCCAAAAAGCTGGCGCTTGCGGAGATCACTATCACAGGCAATTGCGCCGTGTCGGGGCTCGCCTTTAACGTTTGCAAAAACGCCTCAGCCTCATCACCAAGCTGCTGATTATCCATAATGATCAAATCAACACAGGTGCTGTGTAACTCTGCCAGCGCCTGCTCAGGTGACGAGCTCAGTGTCACCAGATAAGTTTCTTCGAGGGTATTTTGTAGCACCACCCGGTTGAGCGGATCCGGATCCAGAACCAGAATATGGGCCGATTTGTGCATTTTCTTATCCTTTTAGCCAAAACGAAATAAAACACAAAGTTTGTTCTGCTGCTGCCAGCAACTGCGCTTGATCACAAGGTAGTTGATCAGATACATCTTCATTCGCTTGCTTCGCGGCGACTTCGCATATTCGCGCCTGAGCTGCCAATCGGTGTAATCCTAATCCTGCTGCTGACCCTTTGATGGTATGGGCCAGGCTAAATAACTCTGATGCGCTCAGCGCTTTCTGTAAAGATGCAATGTACTCCTCACCAAGCTTAGCAAACTTTTCCAGCATGGTACGTACCAGCGCTTCATTACCCATCATTTGTGCCAGCGCAAACGGATAATCAAATACCGTATCGTTATCTGGCACATAGTCCTGAAGCGCCGCACACAGATCGACCGGGGCCACAGGCTTGACTAAAAAGCCGTTTAACCCAGTCGCCATAGCCTGCTGCTTTTCCTGTTCATGAGCATTGGCGGTTAATGCAATAATAGGCAAGCTTTGTTGATCAAATTGACTGCGCAATTGTCGGCTGGCTTCATAGCCATCGATGTTAGGCATGTACAAATCCATCAACACCACATCCGGGCGCAGCTTGTGACAAATTGCAACGATATTTTCAGCACTACTCAGTGCAACCACGGTGGCACCACGCTGCTCCAGTACCGTCCTGCTGATATCCAGATTGACCGGGTTGTCATCCACCACGATACACAATAAAGGCGATAAAATGCAGGCATTCGGTAACGCGGCTTTTGGCACTTCCAATGTGCAGGTACTCAGGCTCTGGTAGAACACCGGCTGAGCGAGTCTGATCGCCTCAAAGTCAGCGGGCAAAAGCTGTGAAAATGCGCCAGTGTCCGGCACCAACCACTGTGCGTCCAATCCAGACTCCGACTGACTCAGCGCTCGAACATGGTCAGGATCATTGGACGCCAGGTAATGAATCGGAGTCGACTGACTGAGCGCCCTCAAATCAGCCAGGCTGCCCTGGTGAATACCCTGATGGGCCAGATAAGGCAAAGGTGCCTGTCCATCCAAAATCAAAAATAGCGACTTACGGCTTTGTTCATCAGATAACGCCGCACGCTCTAATCGCAAGGTAAACTCAAATCGACTGCCGACGTCGGGCTTACTCGTTAACGTTACTTCCCCGCCTAGTAACTGGATCACCTGCTTCACAATGGCCAGGCCAAGCCCAATCCCTTCGTGAGGGCGGGAGCTGCTTTCATTTCCCTGAGTAAAGGCATCGAATAAACGTGCCTGATCCTGTTCACTGATCCCAGGGCCAGTATCCCAGACACAAAACTGAATAGTCTGCTCAGGTGCCTGTATGCCTGGTTGCAAAGACAGGCTCAGGCCTACTCTGCCATGCTCTGTGAACTTGACCGCATTGCCCAGCAGGTTCATTAATACCAGCTTGATACGTGCTTCATCACCAATCAATCTCGGCCAGATAAATGGGTCAACCTCTATCTCGAACTCAAGTTGCCTGGCACTGCTCAGTGGTGCGATCAGGCCATTCAGGCTGGAGATCAGATCAACCAGACAAAATGGCTGGTTGTTGGGTTTACCCTGCCCGCTTTCCAGCCGGGCAAAATTAAGAATGTCATTCAGCATGGTCAGCAACTGCTGCGCGGCACTTTCGATTTGCTCAAGCTTTTGTTGTTCTTTCTGACTATCCAATTCGGGCTTGAGAATGCTCACCATCCCCAAAATGGCATTAATAGGCGTGCGGATCTCATGACTGATATTGGCAATAAAGCGGCTTTTGGCATGATTGGCCCGCTCAGCATCCAATCGGGCGCGCACCAGTGCAGTTACATTCTGCACGTGGATAACAAAATACTTGGGATTCTTTTGTTTGTCCCAGACCAGAGAAACACTCAGGTGCAGCCAGCGTTTGGGATCTTGCTGAGCCATACTCAATTCACTGGCCCCCTGTCGTTCTTGTAAGCAATGGTCCAGCACATCATTCAGTGCCTCAACATCGGCGTCTTCAAACACGCTGTACAAACTACTGCCAATATCAACGCGCACAAATAACTTACGCGCCGTTCGGTTAAGCTCCAGCACGAGTCGGTCAATAGACAGTAAAATCACCCCATTGGGCGCATACTCGATGGCAGCTTTAAAGTTCTGCTCGGACGCCCGTAACGCTGTCAAAGCCTGTTGCTGCTCACTGATATCCCGTGCTACCCCCAAAGTCCCGATACGTTTACGCAGATCGTTGTACAAAGGCGAGACGGTGATCAGATAACTACTTCCCTCCAGCATCAGGGTATCGGTCAGGCTTTGTCCCTGAAAGTTCATGGTGTGCTCAAGATCCAGTAAAGCCAGGTGACGCTCTGTTACTTCCTGATGTTCACGCGCAACCAGATCAACCTGAGCGACTCCCATAAACCGTTCAAACGCCTCATTGCAGCCAATAAATGAACCATCTATATTCTTGTAGTAAACCAGATCAGGCACCGAGTTCAGGACCGTTTTAAGTAATGCCGCCTGGCGTTCCTTGGCTTCTAAACTGCGTGACAGGGCCTTCTTCTGTCGCTGCACTTGCTCATCCAGTTTGGTATTGTTTTCCTGCAGCTGTTGTAATGCATGCCGCTTCTGTGTCACGACCTGTTTTATTTCTCTGAACCATGGCTGCCAGTCTCTCGGAACAGCATAACTCATCGTAGCTTCCGGGGTATGCTCCTGATAAGTCAGGTATCTGACAAAATGCTTGAGGGGTCGGATAAATACTTGCGCGTTAAGCCAAACGTAAGCGGCAAAGGTAAAGACAATAAATATGATCAAAAACCCCAGCTCCAGTATCACCTCATATCGCGCCGGTGCAGAGAAACGAGCTTCATCCTGAACAAACCTCAAGGTAAAAGGCTGTCCGGTCGGACGATAGTTAAAGCGAACGCCGCCCTTCCAGGGCAGCTTAGCGTTGCGTACCTGGTCGTCGTCCAGATCCTGATAACCTTTACTGGAAGCCAATATGACACCCGGCTGCGTGCCTTTCAGTGCTAATGTTCCTCCACCAAAGGTCATCTGCTGCAGTCGGCTGGCAAGTTTATCAACATCATAAATCAGCAGGATCTGTGATTGTGAACCACTGGTCAGACGCTGCCCCAGTGCAAAATAGTGCTTACCAAATACCCGGGTAGGCATGCTGGTGGCCGTGACCCCCTGACTAAATTGTGGTGTAAAACGCGATTCAACAATGGCCGTTAGCAGGTTGCTCTGACTGGTATCACGCCGTTTAACAAAGGCAAAGCCGTTTTCCTGAATAAATACCACGGCTTCGAGCTCATCAATCAGGGCAAGCGCGGTATTGAAACTGGGGCCCAAAGCCATAATTTGCTGCCATTGAGCTCTCAGTTGTGGCGTTGGCACAAAGCGGCCCAGCCCCACAACCTCTCCCCCATTATCTGGTAGCTGGCGATAAAAATAACCCGCCTGCTGACGAATATTCTGCTGCCACTGTGCATCGAGCTGATAGCGGATAGGCTCAGCCAGACTGTTGCGAACACTGGTTATAACCGTTTGCGCAGCCAGCGTTTCTTGCTCAACTTGCCCGGCAAGTACAAAAAATTGGGCCTGATACACTTGATACTGACGCTCAAGCTTTATCTGATACAGGTGAAAGCACAGCACCACAGCCAGCAACATGGGCACCAGCAAGGCAATACTGATCGCCTTACGATAGTTCTTAAGAGGGAGAAATTCCGGCACGCAATGGCTCGACGTTAGTTCCTTGTTTTAGCAAGAGTAACGAGCACATGCCAATCTTTCAAGTGAGTTAGAAAGCTAGGGTGGGAAATAAGCGGACCGCAAGGGTCCGCCTGGTGTTACAAGTTTTGCTCGGCAAATGACGCGAGGCGACTTCTGACCACCCCATTAAGATTAATCGTCGCAGAGCCTTCAAAATCTTTGAAGCGCTCAACGATATAAGTAAGCCCTGAAGTCACAGGGGTCAGATAATTGCTGTCTATCTGCGCCAGGTTACCGGTACAGATAAGTTTAGTACCCTCACCACAGCGTGTGATAATGGTTTTTAACTGAGAGGCCGTCAGGTTCTGGCTCTCGTCCAGAATCACCACCGCATTTTGGATACTGCGTCCACGCATAAAGTTGACTGACTTAAACTGAATGTTGGCCTTTTCCATAATATAGTTACGGCTCGATATGGGACTCTCGTCGTGTTTATGTAATACCTCCAGCGTATCCGTAATTGCCGCCAGCCACGGGGCCATTTTTTCTTCTTCCGTGCCAGGTAAAAAGCCAATGCTTTCTGCAATTTCCGGGGTGTTACGAGTTACAATCACCTTATCGTAGACGCCTTTCTCTATGATCATTTCCAGCGCACTGGCCAGCGCCAGTAAGGTTTTACCGCAACCAGCCGGGCCGGTCAGGATCACCAGCTCGATATTTGGATCCAGCAACGCATCCAGCGCCATACCCTGATACACATTTTTAGGCGCAACGCCCCAGGCCTGTTGGTGCATCAGGCGCTCAACGCTAATGTCTTTTAGTGTCACGTGTTCTGTGTCATAGCCCACCACCCGGGCGGCGAAATGATCCCCTTCATCTATCAGGTATTCATTGACAAAGACTTCCGGCATCAGTTTTGCGGGCACCTGATGCAAGGTGTAACGGCCCTGCTGCTCTGTCTGGCACTCACCCACATTGGCCCAGAAATCCCCGGTAAACTTGTTATACCCCGAGGTCAGCAGGTTAATGTCATCGATGAGCTGATCAGTACGGTAGTCCTCTACAAATTTGAGTCCGGCCCCTTTGGCCTTGAGGCGCATATTTATGTCTTTGGTGACTAGCACCACTTTTTTATCTGAGTATTGTTTTTGCAATTGAATGGCGCAGTTAATAATTCTGTGGTCATTTTCGTTACCCGGTAAGCCAGAGATACTGTCGGGGTACAAGTGATCATTGATCACGATGAGCTTGCCGCTACTCGCGGGTTTATGCGTATCGCGCTGCACTTTGGGCAAGGAAACCCCCTCCAGCATTTGCTCTGGTGAGGCGTTACGCAACACGTCGTCAAGGCTGCGAATGGCCACCCTGGCATCGCTACTGACGTCGCGTTTTCTGTCTTTTATGTGGTCCAGCTCTTCCAGAACTGTCATGGGGATTACTACGTCGTGTTCCTGAAATGAAAAGAAAGCGAGGGGTTCGTGAAGGAGTACGTTGGTATCTAACACATACATTTTACGGTCGAGGTCATCATTTCCCATAGTGCGTTCCTATTTAGTGAAAACTACTACTGAACAAAGACTTGGTCGCCAAGCAAGCCAATGCTCTTACCCTAAGTTTAGTCTATTTGTCACAAAAGTCGTTTTTATGACAGTGGCGTTAACCACTAGGTCAGACAATCCACCTTCGCTACGTCAATTCTGAACACTTGAGCTATGCTTATTTTTCGTCGTGAGGACGTAAACACTGTGGCCGAAAATAACGCCAGACAGGACAACAAGTAGCCCAGGCTCCTGTGTTCGCCCAGGTCAATAGCATAATGTGAAAAAAATCACAGTTTATGTACGTTTATCGTTGTCTCACAACCTTGAACAAGGCGGTGCTTCTCGGTACCATGGCCGCCTTTTTTCCGCGAGACGAGACAAGCATGAATTTTTCCTTAGGTCAGCGCTGGATCAGTGATACTGAGTCAGATTTAGGATTGGGCACCATAGTGGCATTGGAAGGTCGCCAGGTGACGATATTGTTTCCTGCCAGTGGTGAGAACCGCGTTTATTCTGTGCAGGAAGCCCCGGTTACCCGCGTGATTTTTAATCCCGGCGATGTGATCCGCTGTGTTGACGAATGGGAAATGCGTGTTGAAAAAGTGGAAGAGCAAGGCGACTTGCTGTGTTATCACGGCGAACGTATCGATAACGAAGAACCGGTCACACTAAAAGAAACCTTTTTGGATCACTTCATTAAGTTTAATAAACCTCAGGACCGTCTATTTGCAGGTCAGGTTGACAGATTCGACCGCTACACGCTGCGCTATCAAACCTGGCAACATCAGTTCAATCGCCAGCAGTCTCATTTAAAAGGCCTCATTGGTCAGCGTGCCAGTCTGATCCCCCACCAGCTTTATATAGCCGACGAAGTAGGTAAACGTTTCGCGCCCAGGGTTTTACTGTCGGACGAAGTTGGCTTAGGTAAAACCATTGAAGCCGGTATGATCCTGCATCAACAAATCCTGACGGGTCGTGCCAGCCGTGTGCTTATCGTCGTGCCTGAAAGCCTGCAACATCAGTGGCTGGTTGAAATGCTGCGCCGCTTCAACTTGCACTTCTCTATTTTTGACGAAGACCGCTGTGACGAAGCCTTTGCGGATTCTCCAAACGTATTTGAAACTGAGCAATTGGTGTTGGTGAGCCTGGAATTTATCACCAAGAAACGCCGCTGGTTTGAGCAAGCAACATTAGCAGACTGGGATCTGTTGGTTGTTGATGAAGCGCACCACCTGACGGTAGAAAAAGACAAACCAAGCACCGAATATCAGCGCATTGCTGAGTTAAGCCAGGACATTGCTGGCCTGATCCTGCTGACCGCCACGCCAGATCAACTTGGCCACCGCAGCCACTTTGCTCGTCTGCAATTACTTGACCCGGACAGATTCTACGATTACGACGCTTTTGTGGAAGAAGAAAGCCATTATAAAGAAGTTGCCGATGCCGCCAATAAACTGTTGCAAGACGCAGCGCTGGACGACAAAGCCAAAGCAACCCTGACTGAGCTGTTAAAAGAAACCGACATCACCGAACTACTTAGCCAGGTTGAACAGGGCGAAGAAACAGCCAAGCAAACGCTGCTAAACAACTTGCTGGACCGTCATGGCACAGGCCGTATTTTATTCCGCAACAGCCGCAGTGGTATTGACGGTTACCCAAGCCGTATCCTGCACGCCTGTCCTGTTGAGATGCCAAAGCAGTACAAAACCGCTATCTCTGTCATGGGTAACCTTGGCGGCATTCAAAGTGCAGACAAAAGCGCTCTGCGTGCCCTGTTCCCAGAAAAAATCTTCCAGGAGTTTGAAGGCGAAAGCGCCAGCTGGACCCAGTTCGACCCGCGTGTCGCCTGGCTGATCGATAAGCTCAAAGAGCTTAAACAACAAAAGGTGCTGCTGATCTGTGCCGAAGCGCAAACCGCCATCAGCCTGGAGCAAACCCTGCGTGAACGCGAAGGCATTAAGTCAGCCGTATTCCATGAAGGGATGTCTATCTTAGAGCGTGACCGCGCTGCGGCGTACTTTGCCGATGAATATGACTCTGCCCAAGTACTGCTGTGTTCAGAAATAGGCTCAGAAGGTCGTAACTTCCAGTTTGCCCACCACCTGGTGCTGTTCGATTTGCCGCTGAACCCGGATCTGCTGGAACAACGTATTGGTCGTCTGGACCGCATTGGTCAGCAGCAGGATGTGAATATTCATGTGCCTTACTTCGCCAATACTGCCCAGGAAGTGCTACTGCGCTGGTATGACGAAGCACTGGATGCGTTCGAAACCACCAGCACCACCGGCCAGTTGCTTTATAAAGAATTCTCAGAGGATTTACTCGAACTGGTTGCCGCGCATAACTGTGATGAAGAAGAACTGGATCCGTTACTTGAGCAGGTTGCCAAGCAAAACACAGTGCTGCGCGCCAAAATGGAGCAAGGTCGCGACCGTCTGCTGGAACTGCATTCAAGCGGTATGGGCAAAGCCGATGGCATTGCTGAAGAAATCGAAGCGCTGGACGACGACGTTGTCTTACCCACTTACATGATTAATGTGTTCGACATCTTTGGAGTAAACCAGGAAGACAAAGGTGAAAACACCATTATCCTGAAGCCGACTGAGCACATGCTCAATCCGTCTTTCCCGAGCCTGAAAGACGATGGCATCACCGTGACTTTTGACCGTGCTACGTCGCTTTCACAAGAAGATGCCCAGTTTATCAGCTGGGATCACCCTATGGTTGAGGGTGTGATGGACATGATCTGTGACGACGACTTTGGTTGTGCCTCTGTTGCCCTGCTGAAAAACAACAAACTGCCGGTAGGTACTTTCTTTGTTGAGCTGATCTTTGTGGCCGAAACGTCGGCTCCTAAATCACTGCAAATTGGCCGCTTCCTGCCACCCACACCAATCCGGGTGCTGATGGATAAAAGCGGTAACGATCTGGCGCAAAACGTGGCCTTTGATGCCTTTAACAACCAGCTCTCTGCCGTTGGTCGTCAGACCGCCAGTAAACTGGCCAATGCCCTGCAATCAGGTATCCACCCGCTGATCAGCAAAGCCGAAGAGCAGGCCAAAGCACAGATGGCTGACCTGCAACAAGCTGCACAAGCACAGATGGAAACCCGCCTGAGTGACGAGCAGGCCCGCTTGCAGGCACTGAAAGCGGTTAACCCGAATATCCGTGACGAAGAAATTCAGGTATTCGATAAACAACGCAGCGCGCTCAGCGAGCACATCGGCAAGGCTCAGGTCAAACTGGACGCCATTCGCCTGATTGTAGTTGCGCACTAAGGCACAGCCTTTAAAAATCATTCGGGGCACTGCTTTGTGCGTGCCCCAGCCTCTCTTACCTTAGTTCAAATAATACGCCACAAGCCACGGTTCGAAACGCCAAGCAATACCTTTGATATTTATGATAAAAAAAGTAGCATTACCCGTTAAGACGCCACTAAGAATACTAAAAAAGGCAACGATGATTTTGAACATACTCACCGTGCTTGTCGTGCTCTCACTTGCAGGCCCTGTTGCTGCATCTGAGCACAATACCGCAGGCTCAAACGCCCCGGCTATTATGGCGGCAACTACGCCCAATGCCCACACAGATGATAACCTTCGGATGGTCGCTAAGATCAAGGTGCCGGGTAATGCCAGCGCAGGCCCCGGATATTACCCGTTTAATTCAGCGTGGGAGCTGGCACGAAACCCCAGCAGCCGGCAAAGATTTGACGACTGGATAAAAGACAATGAGACGGTTACGTATTATGGCACTCAAATCACCTCCATCATGGATAGTATGTTTGGTGCATTGAATCCATTCATCGATTTGGCAGGCATGGAATTGCGGTTTGAATTTGCCGATGGCTCTCACATTTTGATGAAAGCCCCAACACTTGCCAGTGCCAGACTCAGATTCAGTTATGTGCCCGGCAGTGCGTCAGACGCAGACGGCAACCCTATTGCTGATGCAGGCACGACTTTGCAGGGCATCTATGCGTTTTCTTCGCACGCCAGACAGCAACAGTTTCTGGAAAAAGCGGCTGAGTATCATTCAGATTTCAGAGTGAAACACCTGGATGGCACAGCGCAGCATCTGCGTATTGAAATAACGCTCATCAATTAAAACCATTATAAGAATGAAGACCCAACTATGTTAGACATGCTCAGAAATGGCGAATTATCGCTTGCCCCCTTTGTATTGGTAGTTCAGACTGTCTTGTTTGTTATCGTAAACTTAACCATTGCACATAAATACCACTACAGTAAGAAAGTGGCGCTATTCGCCTCAATGATCCCGTTCGTGAATTTTTATATCACCCTGGTCTATATCGCCATAGTTATTCTTAACTCTCGCAAGGAGCTAACCAAATAACAAACGTCTAATTATCTGACTGGCAATGCCTTTGCGCCTTGGCACTGACTGAGGTCGTGTTTTTAAGACTCTCTGGCCTTTCAAACTTTGTCCTGAAGGCTTTCTCTCTATGGGCGCTGCCCGCCCCACCTGAGTAGCTTTTACTCTACTTGCCTTAATTTTTGTAACCGGCTCAGTTGACAGCCATAAAATGTAACTGTGACAATATATCACGCAAAAACGAATACACCGTTAGGGACATTGATGGCTATCCTCAGGAACACATTCAGCAACGAACACATTCATATTAGAACGTTCCATAGATTCGGACGACTTAACCAGGGTGTTGATACCCTGCTAAGCGACATAGCTATCTCCCGGATCCACGGCCTCATAGAATGGCATGTGGACCATTGGATTATCAGAGATGTGAGCAAAAATGGGATCTGGCTTAATTCAGTGCGCCTCAAGTCAAACCAGGACACCCAGCTCAGTGTCGGAGATTGTATTCGCTTCTCTAACCTCGCACAGCTGGAATTTAAAGTCATATGCTGTGCTCCTCCGCAGGACCTGCTGCTTCCCAATGTGACAGAGCACGATCCCATTGATACCCATATTGTACTGGATGGTTATCATCTTTTTCCCACTGAGGGCACGCCCGAAATAGCCATGTTTTTTGACATAAGCAATTGCCAATGGTGTGTTGAAAACCTTGATACTCAGCAAATCAAGAATCTTACTGATGGGGACCTGGTCACAATAGGCGGCAAACATTGGCGCCTGTCAATCACAGCTATCAATGAATCCAAAGCGACCATACCTGCCAAGGACATCGCCAACCAACTCGAATATGAAATCTCACTGAGCCAGGACGAAGAGCAAACAAACATAATAATGAGTTCGCCTCATGGCGTAATTGATTTAAAGGAAAGAGCACATCACTACCTGACTGCATTGCTGGCAAGATATAAAGCGAACGCATATCATGCACGCGTTCCTGTTGATGAGCTGGCACAAGGCTGGGTGAGTATTAAGGCACTGGCAAGAGATTTAGGTCACAGTGAGAATCACGTCAATATCCTTGTTCACAGAGCAAGACAACAAATCTATCAAGCTTCTGGACAGATGCTCCCTGCTAGCTGTCTCTTCGAGCGTAAAAAAGGCCATATTCGTTTTGCAGGCAAGCACTTTACAATACTGAAAGCGGGCATATTAGAAGCTCAGGTAGGCGTGGATTAAAATTGGGAAAGCAATATAATAACATGCCAACATATTAATCATACTCACCAAATATATTGGTGAGACATGAGAAAACCCTGTAAATAAAAGCCTCATTCATAGAGCTAATATAATAATAAAAATCTAAACCAACTTCCCACTTTAATACCGCGCCCAAAAAAAGGCATGAAGACGCCACAATTATAAAATTGACCCAAATTGACTCTAACCCCATACTCCCTTTTCATTCCTGTTTATTTATTCGAAGTTAAAAGCACTAATACCACACCACCCTAAAAACTATTCTATATAAAAATACAATTCCACAACCATCCCCCCATTGTCATGTTCAACTTTAACCCAACCACCATCTATAACATTCCAATTTCCTCAATAAAAACTGTAAACGCCGCGTAATACTTCCCCATATTACTTTCAAATAAATTACCCAGCTTAAAATCAACCAATAAATACGGCATTTTTATAAAGGGTACAAAATGACTTTAAAAACACACAAGCAACTTATGCACGTCGCTGTGTTAACAGCGCTAATATCAGGATGTGGCGGAGGTGGTGACGGCACTTCAGCTAAAAACTCAGATAGCCAGCATACCAAGCCACCCAGCCAGACAACGCCATCACAAACTGGTTCACTGAGCATCACGGTAAATGCCCTAGAGACCCAGTCAAATACTACACAGTTTCAAAATCATTTATCTTCAGGTGTCGTCGGCCAGTCTGACATATTTCAGGATTCCAGTGACGCGGTTTCATATCCGTCTAAGCGCCAACCAACCTTGGCGGGGCGACATGCCCCAGCCGGTGAGCAAGCGACGCTCAAACCAGATTTAGATTTAACGGCCAGTCAATATGTTATTTCTGGCGCAGGCCCTGAGAATAGTGCATTTAGCCAGACACTGACCTCAGGTAATAATCTCCAGCTGGACTTTTTACGTTTTGGTCAGTGGGACATAGCAGTGGAAGCTCAAAACGCGGCTTCAGAACGTTTCGCTCAGGGAGCCACAGCAGTTAACATCAATGTCGGTGAAGTCACCAGCACAGCCATTGATCTGTCGCTGATTGAGGGGACGGGTAGTTTTACACTGAACCTTGAGTTCCCGGAAGCAAGTGTTCAGGGCGAAGTGATGTCAGCCATGCTCAAACCCGCAACGGGCGAGTCAATTTCACTGACTCTGCAACCAGGTCCTGTAAAAGTGGGATTTAAAACCTATATCGCCACCCTCTCAGATACGGTACCCAGTGGTTACTATACACTCATCGTCACAGTGCATGATCAGGGTAATAATGGCGAGCAGCAGCATCTGGCACTGGGTGTTGCTGAGACCGTGCAGATCCTGGCGGATCAAACTACCATAGGTCAGTACAGTTTGACTGGTGCTGCGGGTCTGGGGTCAGTTAACTTTGAGTTTAACTTAGATTTGGATGAAAACCTGCCTGTTTCGTTGATCGGCAGTAGCCAATACGCTACGACCTTTGCATTTGATTCAGACACCACCATAGCTGCCAGTGCAGGTATTGCGGCCAGTGATGTCGATGCTACCAATGTGACCTATGTCTGGTATCTCAATGGCCAGGTTGTGGCCGTAAATACCAGCAACTATACCCTTGATTCACGCTTTTCCCCTTTTGCGACGTCCGTAAATGGTCGATTTATTCCGGGCAGCTACCGACTTGATGTGGTTGCATTTAATGCCGATGCGTCAAGAAGTGGCTCCGCTTCCTTTGAGTTCGAAGTCACCGGCGACCCTGTTGGTACACAGGACAGTGCTTCTGTGCGTAGCCGTGTCGGATATCAGGTTGAAAGCAATGGTATAAGCCGCTTCACAGCGCTCCCGCAAGCACAGGCCAGCCTGTCTGGCAGACATGTTGATGTCGATCAACTTGGACAGCTCAGCATTGACAATGTCCCCGTTGGTGAACATGTCCTTAATGTTCAGGCTCCGGGTTTCCTGCCCTATTACAAGCGTATTGAATTACAGAGCGATGAAACACTTACCCTGGATAAAATTAATCTGGCCGAAGCGCAAACGGTAGGATTTAATGCCACACAACCCACCAATATCAATATCGGCGGCGACCTGGCCCGTATAGACTTTGCACCAAACAGCATTGCATATGAAAATGGTGAGTTGTACACCGGTCAGGTCCGGATACAATACACGGCGCTCAACCCGTTGTCCGATCAGTTTTATTCCACTTTCCCGGGCGAGTTTAAAGGGCAAATAGCCGACGGCAGCCTGGTAGACATCATCTCCTATGGCGTGATAGGTGCAGAGCTGACCGACAGCAACGGTACCCCTTTGCAGATCAGAAATGGTCACTCTGCCGATATTCGTATTAAAGTTGCCGATCCTGCTACGGCCCCTGAAACTATGCCATTGTGGCGCCTCAATGAAGAAACCGGTACCTGGACCCATGAAGGCAATGCCACCCTCGATGGAGACTATTACGTGGGCCAGGTAGGTCACTTTAGCTGGTGGAACTTTGATTATCGCCTGGATGGTGAACGGGCGGGCTACAAAAACATGAATGTTACCGTGCGAGATGCTGCAGGTCAGGCTATTCCCAATGCTGAGGTCACGCTAACCAGCAAGGCTGGCTTTAGCTATCAGCAAACTTATACCACAAACCAGCAGGGTAAAACCTCAGCCAGAGCGCTGTTTACCGAAAGTGCCACGCAAATACCAGATTCACTCTTCTACGAGATTTCGGCGACCTACCAGGATTTGACAAGTGGCACACAGACTCTGCGCTTTTTCCCGGACAGATGGAGCACAGTGGATCAAAACGGTAATGAGATTCCGCTAAATGACGTTGTGCTGACTTTACAACAGCAGGTTGCGACCTTTAAAGGCGAAGCGATTCTCGATGATACCCGCCAGCCACTGGTTGATAATGGGCCCAGCCTGATATTTACAGAAAATACCCCGACGATAAAACTCCAATTTGCCAATGAGGGCAGCGGTGCGCTCAATATTAGCGAGGTATCGCTTGTGCCTGCTGACAAATACCGGTTATCCAGCATGCCTAACTGGCCGCAGACACTGGAACAAGACGAATCCACAAAATTCAATGTGACCTATCTGGGTGATTTTAGCACCACAGACAATGCGACTTTAACTGTTGAGAATAATTCACTCAATGAACAAATTAATATCCCTTTCGCGGCCGTGGCGGTGCTTGACGGGCTATATACAGAGATTCAGGAACTTGCCGCCGAACCGCAATATAGAGGCTCCATCGTCAAATCTTCCTATACAGATCAGTACCAGGGCGGCGTGATGATTTATCACGGCAATGGCATTAGCCTTCGAGAAAGTCAGGATTATATAAGCCGGGGTTATATGGCATTAGACCTGTCTGGTCTGCCAAAAAATGCCAGGATCACTCGTGCTGAATTGGTCTTTGACAGAGTAAATGCCTCTGGGGGAGTCAAGGTCTATATCAGTGAGCAGAGCCAGCAGTTGCAGCCTGATGACTTCAACCTGCCGTGTGACCTTGCCGCCCCAGTTTGCCAGCTCACAACTATAGAGCCTCCGGGAGGCACAACGCTTAACTATGCTGCTCCATTCCCTGTATCTGAGCTCACCCGACTAGAGACAATTATTAACAGTAATGATCAACTGCTGAAGCTGATGTTTGTCGCTAACGAAGGAAGCAATGGACTTTTTAACGTGAACGATGTTCGACTGGTCATTGAATACGCCCAGTGATCCACCCACCTGAGCTGCCTGTAATGGGCAGCTTCTTTGACACAGGGTAGCCAAACCATGTTTATCAACAGCTCGAGACCATGTCAGTTTCTCATCGGTTTATTTGCTTTAATCACTATTGTGCGCTGGCAAACGGTGTACTATAGCCATGATACTCCAAAGTTTTTCTTGCTCGAAGTTGGCCTTAGTCTGTTTGTTTTATACCACCTAAAAGTCAAAGCCTGGCACATTACTATACCCTCTGCTCTGTTAATCTGCGCGATTGGTTATGCTAGTACTACTTTACTCTGGGCACCCAACTTTTATGCTGGTACCTCGTTAATTTGCAGACTGATTTTAGTTGGATTGACCCTTTGGGCCCTATTGCAACAATATAAAAAGGCGCAACTTACGCATTTATTGCTGAGCGCGAGCGCTATATCTGCTGGCGTTTTCTGTCTGGCCTTTTTCATTGAACGATTCATGAGTATTCCTCAGCACGTCGGTAACTTCACTCCCATCGGATTTATCAACAATGCAGGGCATGTTATGGTGATTTGGATCCCGTCCCTGGTGTTAAGCATCTACCATGCAAAGAACCTGACGCACAGAGTGTTGCTGGCGGTTATACTGCTTACACTGACATATATACTGATGCTCTGTGCTATACGTAGCACCATTATTGCCCTGCTCATCAGCGAGCTGATGCTATTTTGCATGATCGTTTACAAGGATAAGAAGCAGGCTCTGATATTTTTGTCAATCAGTGCCCTGCTACTCTCAGGCGCAGCGTTATTTACCTATTCTGATACACTGCAAAATGGCCGGCTGTCCGAGAAACTTAGTTCATTACACAGCTCGCTGAGTACAAGCTATCAACCCCGGTTAAATTTACTGGTTAACAGCAAAGACATGCTGATGGATAACCCACTGGGTGTCGGTGTCAATAACTTTGAATTCGTACACCCTAAATATGCTAAAATCGGCACAAAATTCGCGTCTCCCATGGTCGGGCACAGCGACATATTAAAAACCCCACATAATATAATCGCAAAACTATACACCGAACTAGGCTGGCTGGGCGGAACTTTGCTGACGCTCACGTTGCTGTATTATCTTTTTCACGCCTGGCGCGCAGCCTGGTTTGGCGGCATGACCGAGCGCTGGGTATGTATGGCGTATAATGCACTACTAATAAACGCCCAATTTAGTGCGGTATTTTTAACCCCCGTCAGCCTGGCATTCTCAGTACTTCTGATTGCCGCTATTCACAGCAATACGCATTGCACAGTATGGTACGCCATAAAACTGCGCTCAGGCATATGGCGTTTTGCCAAAGTTGCCAGCCTACTTAGCATCGTTAGCATTTCTGGCGCACTTTTTATGTCGGAAGTGCTCGGTAAAGACGGCATGATGACGCTGAATACAACCCAGCTAAAACGCGCTGTCATGCTAAACCCCGGCAATGAGCGTGCCTGGCTAATGCTCAGTATTGCTTACCGAATTAGAGATAGCGATCAGCTTAGAAGCCTCACGGCATTACAGCAGTTTCGGGCACTTAACCCAGAAAATATTCATGGTCGCTATAAGGAGGCACTAATTTATAAAGAGCTTGGTAGGTATGCTGAAGCACTCAATCAGCTCACGGAGATACTCAAACTTCATTCGAATGATGAAAAAACACGCGCACTGTGCAAACAGGTGATCCGCGCATTACCACAGGCAAACAACATAGCAGATTTAACTAACTCTCTTAAGCCATGTCGATAAGTGAAGCACATATACAGATTGTTACTGAGACACAAAGCAGGCCAGTAAACTGGCCTACGATCAACAACATTGTCTAGCAAGAAACTAAAAATATAACCGCTCAGGTCACCCCGAGTCGATCATAAATTAGCGATTAAGCGCACTGCCAGGTTTGTGGGCACTGCATGGTTTTCAGACACATCAGAGTGTCCAGGTTAGTACCACCTGCAACCTGTGGGGTTTGCTGTGGGTTGAGCTTAGCAGAAGAGGTGTTAAGGTTTTTAACGGTCTTTTTGCTTAGTTTAAGTAACATCTTAATTTCCTTTGGTTAGTTACATAAGTCGCGGTAACAGTATCAGGTTTTAATATCCCTAAAAAGCCTTAATTAATGAAATATTTATTTAAATCAACTGGAGATTAATAAATAATCTTTCATTAAAAAACATTTATAAAAATAGCTCATGTTTTGATCAGACCATTTTTCCATACGCATTATTACCAATTTGGGAATTTTTATTCCCATTTGAGCTTTAACCTTTACTTAACCCTGTACACGTTAATTTGACCTTTGAATCGGCTTCGTCCGCCCTCAAAAGCAACTGTAGCGAAAGGAAGATCAACATGATAAAGGTTAAAACGAGTGCACTTGCACTGCTGATGGGCAGTGCGTTTAGCACCTGCGCGCTGCCCATACCCGATGATTTAGACCAGGCACTCACAGAGTTAATTATTCAGCATGGCCTCACTGGCAAGCCGGCTACCGGGTTTGACTTACCCGGTGTCGATGACCCTGAGGTTAAGCTGGGCAAACTGCTGTTTTTCACCAAAGCAATCAGTGGTGACAAACAAGTGGCCTGCGCCAGCTGTCATCACCCCTATCTGGGCGGCGGCGATGGCCTCTCCCTGCCCGTCGGTACCCTGGCACAAGATCCGGATATACTCGGGCCGGGCCGTAAAACCACCACAGGACAATTCTACGTGCCACGCAACTCGCCCAGTATCTTCAATGCCTGGGTGCATAAACGCAGCCTGTTTCGTGATGCCCGGGTGGAGTTTCTGGACTGGCTAAACCCTGAGCAGGGGATCAGTACACCGGATGTCCCTTATGGTGAAGCCGATCCAAACGCGGGCGACTCGCTGTTAGCAGCGCAAGCACGCTTTCCGGTGGTCACCCCCTCAGAAATGCAAGGCTTTGAGTTTATGAAAGGCGCGCCTAATGATGCCGTCAGAGCCCATCTGGCTGCACGAATAGGCAACTATGGCAATGCCCAGGGCGAGTTATTTCGCAATCAGTGGCGGGATTATTTCGCAGCAGTATATGGTGATAAAAGCGCTGAAGAGATTGTCACTTTTGATAATATCACCCGTGCACTGGCAGCCTACCAGCAATCAATGAATATGACGGATAATCCCTGGAACAGATACGTGCAGGGAGATAAAACCGCACTGACAACGTCACAAAAGCGCGGTGCCTTTTTATATCTTTACATGCCGCCGCCCCCGTCTGATGGCGGTAGTGAGCCCGATTTTTTGCCAACCCAGTGCATTGGCTGCCACAACACCGACAGCTTCAGCCAGACCAAAGGCACTAATTATCACAGGTTAGCCTTTGCACAAATAGGTCCCGGCATTGGTGAAGTCGGTGATGAAAGCAATGATCGTGGCCGCACCCTGCGCAATCAAAACCTGGCTGACATCTATAGCTTTCGCTCTACCACTTTGCTGAACGTCGAAGTCACCGGCCCTTACGGTCATGCAGGCAATTACGATACGCTGGAAGAAGTGATTGAGCATTACGATGACTACCATGCCATATTAGATGACTACATAGACAACCAGGGCTGGTGCAAACAACCTCAGTTTAAAGACATCAAAAACTGTGTCGACTTATTCCCTGATACTCGCCAGCATACCGCTGCCGCCGCTAAAATCATCGATGATGAAATCGCCGATGGTGCACCGGTACTGCGTAAATTAGAACTCAGTACCCAGGAAAAAGCCGATTTAGTCAACTTTATGAAAGCACTGACCGATCCCTGTGTAAAACAGGCAGATTGCCTCGCCGCCTGGTTACCACAACCCCATGAAGGTGACCCTGACGGCTTGCAACTGTACGCTAAAAATTATCAGGGCGTGCCATTGTACTTACCCGCGGATTGCGCTCAGGGTGATACTGCGGTCACAGGCAGCCGTTTGATGCTGGACCAGGGAGAATGTATCTCAGGTAAAGCCCATTACTTTTATGTCGATGTGGCACAAGACAATACCACTTTGTATTTCAGCAGCCGCAGTGGCACAGGGCAACCACGTTTATTTTACAATGCCTACCAATGGGCAGATCCGCAAAATGCACAAGCTACGTCCCACGGCACCGGCACTGAGCAGGTACTCAAAGTCACGGTGAACCGGGGTCGTCATTTTGTCTCAGTGTTAGATCCAAATGGCTACCAGGGGCTGTCTGTTGCAGCAGGCGTCGACAGTGCCTTACGAGAACCCGGTGAGCTGCCACGGGACATAGTCAATGCCTGCATTGAAGGCCTGCCAAGTGGTTATACCGAGCTCTTATCAGGCAAAGCCCAGTGCGCCGTCCCCGGTGACAGTTACTTTTTTATTAAAGTGACGGACCCGGGCAGTACACTCGAAGTCCGCACCCGACACGGTGACGGTAACAGTGATCTGTTTGCTGGTACATTCTGGCCCGGCCGGGACATGTATACCTTTGCGTCACGTCGCGCCGACAACAACGAATTTCTCAGAATAGATAGCCCAGTGCCTGGCTGGTACTACTTTCTGGTCTCAGGGGATGGCCAGAATGAGGGCGTCAGCATTCAGGTCGATGTCATCGAGGCTGATGGCACATCGCGCGAAAAAAGAAACCGCAAGCCAAACCGGGCAGACAACGCAACTTTGCCCAACTGATATCCAATACCAATCGGCTCACATAAGTGAGCTGGTATTCGCTGTGATATCGCCTCCCAAGCCGCAGTCCTACCTGCGGCTTTTTTGTGAAGCCCGGTCACTACCCACATCACCCGGTGTACTTAACCCGCCTTTAACCATTGACCCACTACACTGGCCGATACGTTTCGCCCGCACAGCACATCAACGGGTTTATCATTCAGAGAGTTCACCATGACGTTACTCAATAATCGTTTACTCATCACACAGCTGGCCTTTTGTGGCCTGTGTGCTGCCATTGTCTTTGCGATCCCTTCTCTGGGGGGCGCCGACACTAAAGTCTCGCCGGCCACAGAGCCCTCTCAGGGTGCAAGCGCACTTGTTACACCACCTCAGGTCACAATCACGCCCGTAAAAACGGCCAGCTACACCCACATCATTACTGGTCACGGTACCGTAAGCGCCACGCATACACTGACGCTCAGTAGCGAAGTTGGCGGCCGGGTGACCCGGCTCCACCCAGACTTTAAACAGGGAGAACGGCTGTCGGCGGGCACCGTACTGGCACGACTGGATGACACACAACTTCAGCAAACGCTGGCGAACGCCGAAATCTCACTGGCACAGGCCAGGCTCGATGCGGAAGCAGAAAAGCTCCAGGGCGACCCAAATAAGATGCAGTGGCGACAACTGGCCAGCACTGACAGCCACGATGTGTTGCAGCCGCTACGTGCACCACAACAACAAGTGGTCGCCGCTCAGCTGAGCCTGGCCGAAGCACAGTTGAATAGCGCGCGCTATAACCTGGCAGCCAGTCAGTTCACCCTGCCCTTTGATGCCACCGTAGTAAAGCGTTCAGTTCAGCCTGGCAGCTATGTGCAACCGGGCAGCGCCATTGCCATACTCTACAGTACCGCACAGGCCGAAATCACGGTTGAACTCAGCGCCGAGCAATGGCAGCACTTACCCGCAGAGTCGATGCCAGAAGATGGCTGGCATGTCACCCTCAGTGATACAACCCATGCCGGTGGGCAAACCCAATGGCACGGGCAGGTATTGCGCCTGAGCCAGTATATTGATCCGCAATCGCGCCAGCGTCTGGCAATTGTCACCGTCGATAAGCCGCTGGATCAAACACAACCATTATATTTTGGCAGTTATGTTAAGGCTCAGATACAAGGGATTAAGCAAGATGATTTGTGGCGCATTCCCGCCTCAGCCCTGTCACAACAAAACCTCATCTGGTATGTCGACAAGGAAAATCGCCTGGCGCACTTTACCCCGCAGATCCAGTTTCGCCAGCACGGTGATCTGTATATTAATGCCCCCACAGACTTACACCAGGCCAATATCGTCGTACGTCCTTTAAGTGCCTATCTCGAAGGTATGAAAGTTACCCCTATTCAACAGGAACACAGCCATGACTGAGCGTTTTTCTCTGATAGCCTGGTTTGCGAAAAACCCGGTGGCAGCCAACCTGCTCATGCTGGCGGTGATCTTACTCGGACTGAGCAGCGCCGGTAATTTGCGCAAGGAAGGCTTCCCGCAACAGGAGCCGGATACCATACAGATCAGTGTCGCTTACCCCAGTGGCAGTGCCGCCCAGGCCGAGCAAGGCATTGCCGTTGCAATTGAGAATGCGCTGGAGTCTGTGAAAGGGATAAAACGCATCACCACCACGGCCAGTGCCAGCAGCGTGCAGGTACTGGTAGAAAAGACCGCGCAACACGATCTGGATACCTTGCAAAGAGAGGTAAAAAACCAGGTGGATGCCATCTACAATCTACCGCAGGATGCTGAGCAACCCGTGATCACCACCGCACAGCGGGAGCAAGAGGTGATCCGGGTGCAGCTATTTGGCGCACTGTCTGCTCAGACACTACAAACTCTGGGGAGCCAGCTTGCAGATGACTTACTGGCCCAGCCTAATATCGCCACACTCAGTCAGCCCGATCACCGCGACCCATTGGTGGCCATTGAAATAGACGAAGCCCGCCTGCAAGCCCATCAGCTTAGTTTCAGTGAGGTAGCCGAAGCCATCAATCAATATTCCGGCACGGCACTGACCACCAGCCTGCGTAACCCCGATAAAGTGCTTCGCCTGAAAGCCGCCGATCAGGCGCTTTATGCCGCCGACTTTGCGTCGATTGTCGTGGCAACCTCACAAACAGGTAAAAGCATTCGACTCCGCGATGTGGCCACACTGCAAGATACTTTTGCGGACGACAGTTTTCATCTGGCCCGGTTTAATGGCCATCCCACCTACGGCATCACTATCGTTATGGACGAATACGGCGACATGAGCAACAGTGTGGCGCAAGCCAAAGCCGTCGTAGCCAGGTGGCAAAGCAAATTGCCCGAGGGGGCCTCACTGACCACCTGGTATGACAATTCAACACTGATCACGGAGCGCCTGAGTTTGCTGAGCCTGAACGCACTGAGCGGCATTGCCCTGGTATTTATGGTACTGGCACTGTTTCTAAATCTGAAAGTTGCCTTTTGGGTCGCCGCGGGCCTGCCCTTTGTGTTCTTCGGCAGCCTCTATTTTATGACCGAACCCTACACCGACATGACGCTCAATGAAATGACTACTTTTGGCTTTATTATGGCGCTGGGGATCGTCGTGGATGATGCCGTAGTGGTGGGTGAAAGCATCTATTCAACCCGACAACGCTTTGGTGACACACTAAGCAACACCATCAAAGGCACCCAGCTGGTCGCCGTCCCCACCTTGTTTGGCGTATTAACCACCGTGGCAGCCTTTGCCGCGCTGGCCAATATCTCCGGCGGGCTAGGTGTGCTGTATGCCCAGTTTGGTACTGTGGTTACCTTATGCCTGTTGCTGTCGGTAGTAGAATCTAAATTGATCTTACCGGCACATCTGGCCCACATTAACACCCAGAAAAAACATCGACCAAACCGCCTCACGGCACTCTGGCATAGTGTACAGCAAAGCGCAGATACGCTGCTTACTGGCTTTAATCAGCGACTTTATCGGCCTGCTTTGGAACGCATTATGCACTTTCGTTACGCCGCATTGATGGGGTTTCTTGCGCTGTTTTTTCTGACTGCCAGCCTGATCACTCAGGGGGTTGTCAGGGTCGGCTTTTTCCCCGGACTGCCCGCTGATACCATCACTGCCACCATGACTCTGTACAACGACGCCAGCTTTGGCCAGACCGCCCGCAATCTGGATCAGCTTGAGGCACAGCTGTATCAGGCCGAGCAGCAATTGCTGGACGAGCAAAACCTCAGCCACATCGCCAGCGTGTCGGTCAGCGCTACTGGCGATCAAAGCGGCACACTCAATGTTGAGCTGGCTGGCACCCAGCCCTATGCCCTGAGCGAACTGGCGAAACGCTGGAGGACTCTGGCGGGCACCCCGGAAGCCAGTAAAACTTTGCACATTCAGGCACAACTTGCACGCGTCTCCAACTTTAAGGTGGAGCTAAAAAGTGGCAGCGACGACACGCTAGGGGGTGCCGAAGCAAGCCTGCAACAGGCGTTGCGTGAGATAAATGGAGTACACAGCATCGACAGCTCACTGGCACCCGGCGAAGCTACCATGCACTTTGAAGTCACCGAAGAAGGCGAAATGCGCGGGTTTACCACGCAATTGCTGGCACGCCAGCTACTACAAGCATTTGGTGGTGAGGTCGTACAACGTTATATGCGGGACAAAGACGAAGTGAAAGTGCGAGTGCGTTATCCACTGGCTGAACGCAGCGAGCAGGCTGATGTACTTGCAGCCAGAGTGCGCGCCCCCGACGGACGGACCGTGCCGCTTGGTAACATCGCAAACGTTACCTACACCAGCGAAGTGCAGTCCATTACCCGGATCAACGGCGTCAGAGCAGTAACGGTCTCCGCTGCGGTCAATAAAGCCCTGCTTACGCCCACCGAGCTGGTGGCCAGGCTCGAACACAGCGTGGTACCAGCATTGCGTGCTCAGTACCCGGATCTGAACATACATTTTGCCGGGGAAGCCGAGCACCAAAAAGAAGCCACCGACTCCATGAGCTCCGCCTATCTACTGGCACTGCTGGCTATCTATGCACTGCTGGCAATCCCACTGAAATCATATTGGCAGCCACTGATCATCATGTCGGTTATTCCGTTTGGCTTTGTAGGCGCGATTTTAGGTCACTGGGGCTTAGGTTTAACGCTCAGTATTCTATCCTTAAATGGCATACTGGCGCTCAGCGGCGTGGTGATCAACGACAGCCTGCTGCTGGTAAGCCAGTTTAATCGCCATCGCCGTGAGGGGAAAACCATGCACAATGCGTTACTTGAAGCCTGCACCGGCCGTCTGCGAGCAATATTGTTGACGTCACTGACCACCTTTGCCGGGCTATACCCGATTTTGGGTGAAACCTCTCAGCAGGCGCAATTTTTGATACCTGCAGCGGCATCCCTCGGTTATGGAATTTTGTTTGCCACGGCCATTACGTTATTTTTAATCCCGGTATTGCTGCTGATCAGCCACGATATCTCAGCCCTGCTGAGCCGGTTCCGCCCCACCCGTACGGAGTATGTACCTCATGATCAACGTCATTTTAGTTGAGGATGACCTGGCGCTGGCCGGGAACATCATTGATTACTTTGAGCTGGAAAACATCATCTGCGACCACGCCGCCAACGGCATTGCCGCGCTCAACCTGATCAGAGACAATCCGTATCAGGTGATTATTCTGGATTTGAACCTGCCGCGCATGGATGGCTTACAGATCTGTCAGGCGCTGCGCGACGAGGGCAATGATACCTCGGTGATTATGCTTACAGCGCGGGATCAACTCGAAGACAAACTGGCAGGTTTTGCCACTGGCTGTGATGATTACCTGGTCAAACCCTTTGCCATGGCCGAGCTGGTGGTGCGGGTCAGAACCTTAGCCAAACGTAAAAGTGGTGAAGTTAAACGGCTGGAACTGGCTGAATTACACCTGGATCTGGATAACCGGGAAGCCACTTACCAGGGCACCCCGCTCAAACTCAGCCCGACCGGCATAATCATCCTCGAAACCCTGCTGCGTGCTTATCCAAATATGGTGACGAGACAGGTACTATTACAGGCCATATGGGGTGACGAACAACCTGACAGTAATGCGCTTAAGGTACATATTCACCACCTGCGCAAAGCGCTCTCAGCGTGCGACCCTATGCTCACCCTCGATGCCATCCCGAGGCAAGGGTTTAAACTCCATTGCCATAAGGAGCGCGTTTAATGGCCCCCATACATATGAGCCTGCGCCGCTATATTGTTGCTGCCCTGCTGGTGCTGGCCACCTTGGTGATCAGTTTATTGTCCGTACTGTGGACCAATAGCTTTTTTACCGGACTCGATGACATGATGAAAGGCACTATGCTGAATGTCGCCCAGGCGCACCACCCGCAACCCGGTCAACCAGTAAAGGCACACAACTTTGTGGTGGCCAGTCAGTGGCAGGATTTACCCCAGACCATTCGCGCCAACTTTTCCCGTGAGAACCTTGAAACCAATACCTTATATAAACAGGTAACCCGGGATAATATGTTCACCCGCCCCAGTGAAGCCCGATTTGTACTGTATTTTAAAAAGCCGGATGGTCAGTCCGGCTTTGTTGCCCACCATTTTACCGCGCCCAAAATGCCACCTAAAACCTGGTTTCAGGGACCGGAAATATTAGGGGTGTTATTTGCGCTGGGCACGCTCGCGTTGTTTGCCGCCGTGCTCGTGGTATTAATGCGTACCGTCACCCGACCTGTGGCAAAGCTACATGACTGGGCTGCCGGGCTGGATCATCATACGCTGGACGAGCCACCCCCGATATTTCGCTACCACGAGCTGACCACACTGGCCGAACTGATCCAGCAAAGCCTGCAACAGGTCAAACACAGCCTTGATCGGGAGCAGGAGTTTGTCAGCTATGCCAGTCACGAGCTACGTACCCCTATTGCAGTGATCCGCAGCAGCGTGGAGCTGCTGCATCGCCTTGGCAATACGCCTGAAGACAAAGGTAAAAAAGCACTGATGCGCATCGATCACGCCAGCCAGGCGATGGTGGCACTCACTGAGACCCTGCTGTGGCTGAGCCGAAAAGGGCAACCACTGAGAGATCTGAAACCAGTCAGGCTGGCTGACCTGATAGACGCTCAGCTGGAAGATTTGGCTTATCTTAAGCAGGGAAAACACATTGATGTGGCTGTGCACTGTGATGACTACCAATGCGAATTGTCGCAATCCGGCGCGACCATCGTCATTGGTAACCTGCTCAGAAATGCCTTACAACACACCCATCATGGCACGATTTCAATCGCACAAACACAGCATATTATCGAGATTGAAAACCGAGAACATAACGATGAGCACACTAAAGTCGGGCAAGATTTGGATCAGGATGATGAACTCAACAATGGTTTGGGCTATGGGCTGGGCCTGGACTTAGCACGCAGACTGTGTGACGAGCTGCAATGGCAACTCAACATTGCCCATGACGCCAAGCGCTTTTGTGTGACTTTAGTTTTGTCGCCGCGCTACTAAGCGGCCTGAAAAAAGTTATCTACAAAAAAGTGTGCCGCACATCACAAGAGACGGCACACAATTGCACAAGATTGTCCGGACGTTGCGGCGCGCTTTACCCGCCAAGCCGCGTGCTTTAACTTTGTTTCAGCTTATCCCGGCGTAATTTTAGCAGCCAGGAGGATTTGTTCTTCTCCGCATCATAAAACACTGAGATGGTAAAAAAGAACATCAAAAACAAAATAATGTGGGCAGCCAGGCTGATGCCAAAGACAATCATACTGCCGATGTAGGTTGCAAAGGTGAAGCTCCACATACAGGCTAAAACAGTCATAATGTGAAAGCGGCTCACAGGGTCCGGGATATGCCGAAGCGGGTTTCTGGTGGAGTCAAAGATATAGGTGTAAGCGTCATATACTTTGAGTGCGAACTGTTTCATATCTACCTCACAGTCTGATATTAGTTCTCTCTTTATTACGAGAGGCACAGCACTTTAGATCTTAAGGCGGATAGCATCTCCCTTACATCTCAGTAAATCTTGGCTTGGCTGTGCGCGCAAGCTCCTTGAATTACATGACTTCCCCCACACCGCCCGCGAGCAATGCCCGCCACAACGCACTCTCTGCTTTGACCCTTTTAGGTATTCATAATATGCTAAAACCTGCAACAGCCAGACGCTGCTTCAGAGCATGATAATAAGTACAAAAATGGGCAGTCGATAGCTGGGAAACTCACGTCATAAAGGATTAATCAACATGGACAAATCTCGTTACTCGGAATTAGACTGGCTGAGAGTCTTATTAATTTTTGCGGTTTTTTTGCATCATGTGTTTATGCCATTTAACGGAGATGGCTGGCACGTCATGAACCGTGAATCAAGTAAGGTTCTCGATGATATCATGGTGTATTTTGAGCAAGTCAGACTGCACACCTTATTCTTCATCGCGGGGGCAGGATCGGTATTGCTACTTAATAAAGTATCAGCAGGCGCCTTCCTGACCACCAAACTGCATCGCTTACTTATCCCCCTCATCTTTGCAATGATGATTGTCGTACCACCCCAGGCTTACTTCGAGAACATTACTGAATATCAAAATTTAGCAGACGCATATCCTAACCTGATGTTTGCTTTTAATGCCAACCACCTGTGGTTTATCGAGTTTCTGTTTATCTTTATGTTGCTGGCTGTGCCGGTTAATTTAGCGCTCGGAGCATCATCTGGCCGCACGCTACTAAGCGCGCTGGAACGCATCGCGGAACATAAACATGGCCTGTTCTTGCTGGGATTAGGTGTCATTGGGGTGCGGCTGTGCCTTAAAACCGTTATGCCCTCACAAGACTCTAGCTTATTCAACCTGTCAGTCTCACTGTTCTTCTTACTGTTTTTTCTGGCTGGAATGTGCTTTATAAAAAGCCCTAAAATTTGGTTCGCCCTGGAGCACAACCGGGCAACCCATTTTAAGTGGTTGCTCTTTAGCTCAGTCGCTTTTTATGCCTGGTACTACAGACCTGACATTAGCGAATATGCGTCGGTAGAAATGCGCTGGCAACTCTGGTGGCTGATCAGTGCACTCGTTTCCTGGTCAGGCTTATTAACCCTCATCGGTTATGCCAGTGCATGGTTCAAAAAAACGCCCAACTGGCTGCGTTTGACTAATGAATTGATTTATCCCTTTTATATTGTGCATCAAACCGTGATTGTGGCGCTCGCATTTTACATTGTGCAGTGGGACGCCGGTATTGCCATCAAATCACTGAGCTTGTTGTTTTCGTCGCTCATCATTTGCGCTGCGATTTGTTATTTTGTCATCAGGCCATTTAACCTCACGCGTTACCTGTTTGGCCTGAAAACGACGCAATCAAAGGCCCATGAAGGCGCGAGATTGTCTGAGGAAAAGTAACTTTAACCTGTGCAGATGCGTGCCGGATACAAGCCTGGACTTGAATTGTGGCACGCATGACTAATCGACTCTGGACTATCACTTCTTTTATTCAGATAGCCCCAACTCGCCTATTTATGGTGGGCCAACTACACTACAAGAGTTCACCTTCGTCAGAACTCTGTCCGGAATAACATGATCTATCGTCTTTTAATCACGATTTTGCTTGTGCTCGTTACCCCTTCGGTGATGGGAACACCCAATTTTAAAGTGGTTTATTATGACGCTTTCCCACCTTATTCCTATAAAAACGAGGCAGGCCAGATGACAGGTATTCTGGTCGACATTGTCACTGAAGTCATTGAAAAACAAATGGGCCTGAATGTTGTGCATGAAGGCTACCCCTGGGGCAGAGCCCAAAGAATGGTGTTTAATGGACAGGCCGATGCTTTTATCTCTGTGCCCACCGATGCACGGCTTCAACACGTCAGTGTCTCAGATGCACCGGTATTTGTCGGGCCCATTAACCTGTTTACCTACCGCCATCACCCTGACCTGGACGTTCTTAAGCGTGTATCGGACACCGAAGACCTGCGCGCTTTTCAGATCCTCGACTATATAGGTAATGGCTGGGGAGAAGCAAACCTGCCGCAAAATCAATATACCCGCAGTCTGACCCCCAATATCTCGAATGCATTGCAAATGCTGGCAAAGAAAAGAGGCGATGTGGTGGTAACCGACAAAGTGGTGGCGCAGTATTTTGTCGCAAAGCACCAATTACAGGATGCAATCATAGAAATACCCACAACCCTGGACATCGTCTCTTTCTCACTGTGTATTTCTAATCAATCACCCCACCTCGGCGTACTGGAGGCGTTTTCAAAAAAGATAACCCAGTTTCGTCAGCAAGGAGGTGAGCAAGGTGTTTTAGAGCAATACCGCTAGCATTGGTCACAAGCAAACCGGGTGAGCACGGGCCCGAGTATATGCCCGAGCACTGACATCTCTCCTCATTCGCAACTACCCAGTCATGCCAACAGCTGAGTTAGCGATAACATTCCCCGCCCAAAGTCCTTCATTTAGATTGCTACACAGTAAAGACATCTCAAAAGTGCCACACTAACGCGATTACAATCCTGGCATCCCTCTCCCGCTCTCCATACGCCACCCAAAAAACAGGCTTTTTCTTTGCCCTGAGGGGCCGGAACCCGTACTTACAACGAGGAATCTCATCAAGCCAAAATTTCTTCCCAACATAACCACCTGAATTTAAATGAAAAAATGATTTTTACACAAAAAAACGAGAAAAAAACAAATATCTTTATACAAAGATACTTGACGGTATCAGAAATAACCTATATCTTTAACTCAAGATTCTTTAAACAAACTTAACTTTAAACAATTAGGAGATATACCATGAATAACATCACTAACATCATCCAAGTAGCTGGCATCATTGACCGTGAAGAAGCAGAACTGTGTCTGGCAGAAGGCATTGAATGGTTGGGTTTCCCACTACGTCTGCCATCTGGTAAAGACGACATCACTGAAGGTGACGCAATCAGCATCATCAAAGATCTCAGTGAACCTCAGGCAGGCGTTCTTATCAGCTACATGATAGACGCAGATGAAGTAAGCGGCTTCTGTTCAGAACTGGGTGTAAAAGCTGTACAGCTACATGGCGACATCAGCGTTGCTGAAATGAAAAAACTACGCGCACTTCGCCCTGACCTTTACATCCTGAAGAGCCTGGTTGTTAAGGAAGATAATGCTGATGAGCTACTGACCTTGGTTGATGAAGTGGCCGAGTACGTAGACATGTTCATCACAGATACCTTTGACCCTAAAACTGGTGCTAAAGGTGCAACTGGTCTGACGCATAACTGGGACGTAAGTGCTGAGCTGGTTCGTCGTTCGCCTAAGCCTCTGATGATGGCTGGTGGCCTGAATCCAGACAACGTGGCAGATGCAATCCGCAAAGTTAAACCTGCGGCCATTGACGCACACACAGGCCTGGAAGGTGCAAACGGTCGTAAAGACCGCGCTAAAGTCCAGAAGTTTATCAGTGAAGCGCAAAAAGCCTTCGCAGAAATCAATGCTTAATCATCATACCTGAGTCAGGTGCCTCACAAGCGCACCTGACTCTCATCACTAAGGAGAGATACCATGCTTGCAACTAACCTAAGGCCACTATCCAGACCCGACTATAACACTGCGAACGTTATTGAACTGGAGCAAACGGATCGACTGCACTATTTGCATACTAAGGTGCGCGATAAAACAGCCAACAAACGTCAGTTTACCTTTTACGCCGATCAGATCATTCGTCTGCTATTGGAAAAAAGCCTGGAAAGACTGAACTTTGAAGGACTGAATGTCACTACGCCGGTTGGCGAAACTTATGAGGGCAAACAATTTGCGAAGCCTCTGTGCGGTGTATCTGTGGTACGTGCAGGCGAAAGTATGGAAAACGAATTACGTCGCTTGGATCTCAATATTCCAATTGGGAAAATTCTCATCCAACGTGACCCAACAACCAAATTACCAAAACTCTATTATTCCAAACTGCCGGACAACGTTGAAAAGTTCCATGTGCTTCTTTTCGAACCAATGCTGGCAACAGGAGGCTCCGCCATTTGTGCCCTGGACGTGATGACCAAGGCCGGTGTTAAACCAGAAAACATCACCTTCGTAAACCTACTGTGCTCACCAGAAGGATTGCAAAAAGTCACTGCTCAATTCCCGGACGTCACCATAGTGACTTCGTCTATCGAGCAACGACTGAACGAACACGCCTTCATGATCCCCGGTATCGGAGACTTCGGCGACCGCTACTTTGGCACTACAGACCTGGGGGCTGTATGAGCAACAAACAGCTAATTTTTTGGATGGTGGTTGCGATGATCGCACCCACCATCTGGGGTAGCACTTATATTGTTACCACTGAACTTTTACCAGCAGACAAGCCACTGATTGCGTCCGTTTTACGGGCGCTACCAGCAGGCATTCTGCTGGTGTTACTGGGCCGTAAGCTACCACAAGGCGTGTGGTGGATGCGCTCCATCATTCTCGGTTTGCTCAACATCGGTGGCTTCTTTTACTGCTTATTTGTCGCCGCTTATTTACTACCAGGTGGTGTCGCAGCGTTAGTCATGTCATGCCAGCCAATCATTGTAATGTTACTTGGCGCACTGCTGTTAAAGAACAAGTTAAAAGCGCGTCAATTCGTCGCCTGTCTGATAGGCGCACTGGGTGTGTCTTTACTGGTACTTGAGCCCAATATGGAATTGCCAACCGCTGGCGTATTAGCAGGACTTGCAGGGGCAATGTCCATGGCCACAGGCATTGTATTGACCAAAAGATGGGGTAAACCCGAAGGTGTGTCTTTATACACATTCACCGGCTGGCAGCTGGTTGTCGGCGGCTTGTTTCTGCTGCCAATTGGCTTGGTACAGGAAGGATTCCCGACCGAGTTAACGCTCAACAATGTTATCGGCTACACCTATCTGAGCCTGATAGGCGCATTGGTTGCTTATGTACTGTGGTTCAAGGCGATTGAAAAGCTACCTGTGGTCACCGTGTCTTTCATCTCATTCGCCAGCCCATTATCAGCAACGTTGCTGGGTTACTTCATACTCGGCGAAGTACTGACATTCAGTCAGATACTGGGGGCCTGTGTCATCGTACTGGCAATAGCCGTGTCGCAGCAACAGCTGTTTAACCGAACACTTGCGAGTCCATCAACGGATAAGTCGCTTTCTAAGGCGTAACTCAGACTTTTAAATAATTAAGGATATTGCAATGAATACTTTATTTGACGCAACTCAATACGGCAGCATCAAAGCAAACAACCGTTTCGTTATGGCACCAATGAGCCGTAACCGTGCCACGGAACTTGGCCTGGCGACCCCTTTGATGGCGACTTACTACAGCCAGCGGGCAACCGCCGGACTCATTGTCACTGAAGGGATACAACCTAACCAGGTTGGTCAGGGCTACATGAACTCACCAGGCCTGCACACCTATGAACAGGCACAAAGCTGGTTACAAGTCACCGACGCCGTGCACGAAAAAGGAGGTAAAATCGTTGCCCAGTTTATGCACTGTGGTCGCATTGGCCACCCCAGCCTGTATCCCAGTGCACACCAGTCTGTTGCGCCCTCAGCGGTTACGGCAAATGGCCAGACATTTACGCCAGATGGCATGCAAGATTTTGCACCGCCTAGAGCGCTGAGCTATGAAGAGATCCAGGCGACCATTGCTGACTATGCTCAGGCCGCTAAATACGCCATACTCGGCGGATTTGACGGCGTTGAGATCCACGCAGGCAATGGCTTTTTACCGCATCAGTTTTTAGCCAACAACACCAATCTGCGTGACGATGAATACGGCGGCAGCATTGAGAACCGCATCCGCTTTACCCTTGAAGTAATTGCCGCCGTTGCCAATGCCATCGGCGCAGACAAAGTGGGCCTTCGTATCTCACCACATAACCAGTTCAATGACATTAATGAAACCGATACCCTGCCTTTATATCAGGCACTGATTGAGGCATTACCGACGAACCTGGCATACCTGCATATCATGGAAGCGGCGTGCCGTGAAACCAGTCAGCAGATCCGTGCATTGTGGCAAGGTCCTTTGATCCTTAACCCACATCAGTCATGGGAAGACGGCCCGGCAACACCTGCGATTGCCACTCAGGTACTGGAACAAGATCTGTGTGATGGCGTAGGCATTGGTGCCCTGTTTGTGGCTAACCCGGACCTGGTAGAAAGAGCCAAAGTGGGTGCTGAATATAACGAAGTAGATGACAGTAAGTTTTATGGTGGCGGAGCCGAAGGCTATACCGACTACCCGACACTTGAGGAGGCAGAATTGACCGCCTGAGTCTATTTTATGGTCTGACTCTCCTTTACTGACCGCAAGGGTGATTTATCACCCTTTTTTGCTTTGCCATTTAATAACACGAAACCTCTGCGAGGTACTTATCTGAACTAGCAAAGTTTGAAAACACCAAAAATTAAGTCAGTGTTTTTGGCCTTCGGGGTCTTAATTACAAGCCAATATAGGCCAATACTTCGTCTTGTTTTTCAAAATTCATAATCGACTGACTATGCTTGACTCTATCACCAACTAAAACAAAGTTAACACCAAGTGCTTTACACGCGTTCAAATCCCAGCTTCCATCACCGAAATAGGTAAATGATAAACGCACCTCCTTAACTGCTCTTTTTTCAGCAATTTTCATTATCTCGATTCTTGAGTAATGATCATTTGCAGAAGCAATGGGAATGTCTGAAATATCCATGCCAGCAGACGCCAACTTTAAGAGAGCGCTTTCATACCATCCACCTGTTGCAAGCGAAATTGAAACATTGTCGAGCTCCTTTAAACGGGCAATAAATGCAGCAGCCCCCGCTATTTCACTAACTGGTGTTTTTGCAAGTCGGGTTTGTATTTTCGATAGGAAAACACGCTTAATGTGCTCATGCGCACTTTGAGTATTTTCAATGTTCTTTTCTTGGAAAAACTGATTGAGGATCCCAGTGTCCGTTACATGTGTGTAGCGAGACCAGTTTGTATCAATCTCATATCCAGTCATTGTCTTAACGGCTTCAGCAAAACACTCAGAATCAAAATCATAGGATTCGATTAGCGTGCCATCAATATCAAACATGACGTGATTCACTGTGGAGGCTCCTTCTGTGTGTAACGCCCATATACGTGGAGCAAAATGCTTGATTTAAATGTGTAAAGTAGCGAATCAAACCTGGCATTTTAACACGATAACAAGCACACATTAGTTAGCTAAAATAAGCAAAGACCAACTGTCATTCCTTCCGCTTCAATGGCTGGTTTGGCAATTCATCTTTAAAAACAATTTTTTCTATAAGGCTTGTTTTGATTTTTTCGACTTGGCCGCTTGACTTATCTATGTACATTACCCAATCTTTGGTTTCTTGTATTAAGTAAGAGTCGTACACTTTTTCTTTGGTTTTGATGGATACAAATTCAAGCTTTGCGCCCCCTAAAGCAACGGGTATTTTAGGGTAAATGTATTTTGTATAGCTGCCTACCACCGTCCACAACACAAAGAACATTGCGATTATACCAAATACCACTTGATATATATTCTCATACTTTTCTTTCGTTTCTGGGTCTGTATAATTAGATTCAATTCCTAAACTCTTATCATCCTGACTCATAGCAATACCTACATAGCCAAAAAAGAAATACGTCGTTGCTTTCACAACCCCTGAAAACTCCGGAATATTCCAAGCAATCACTAGCGTAACGATAAGCATGGGTATTGATAACGCTCTTGAGAGAAAAGAAAGCGTCTTTTTAAGACGACTTTCATTGTCGCCTGGCATTAAAGCAATATCTAATATCGTAAAAGCGACGACAGCATGAGCTATAAGAGAGGCTAGAACCCCGATTAGAATAAGTGAATCCTTTGCATCTCTACCAATCTCAAACAGCTCTTTTCCATACAAGATTGCGTAAATAACATAAGGGAAAGAAATAACTCTCAGAGACCAGGGTAAAACCTTATCAATGGTGAGGCTTTTACTGACATTGGATAAGTTAACCCTAATTCCGGTGTATACAATACAGATAACGGAAAAACCTACTGCTCCAAACCCAGAGAGTATGTATTTAGCTTGAACTAACTGAAATTCATAACTTCCAAAGCTGGATAAATATGCATTATGAACAATAAATCCAACAACATATAAAACGGCAGGTATCTTTATCCAGTGCTTTTCTATTAAACCCAAAACCCAATCCTTTTGTAGTGCTTTCAGTCCTTAGCAGCGACGCCAAATAAAGCAGTTTAAGCTATTAAAGCCATAGTCTTTTTTCATGTATAGAAAGCTGTATCATCTACTCAATCAAACAACAGCTTTTCTTAGGTGCATAAAGTGAAAGTAAAAATAATATAACGCAAGCGCTGTGCCTAAGGGAAAAAATATCAACCAAACAAACGATAGCTTAAATAATAAGTTAAATGCCCAGCGTTTTTCCTTAAGAATAAAAAACCCACATGCAGATGAAGCAGAACATATAGCAATAACGACGAGGTTTAACGTGTATATTTCCCATGTTCCACCAGAGAAGGCCTCAAAATTATTTAAGGTCATGATAGCCATTCCCACTGCATTCATCCCCCCCAAGACCAAAAAAAACCAACCTAAAATTTTTCGATGCATATCCATGATACTCTCCTAAAGATAACGCCACTGCCTGAGGAACCCCAGATATTTTTATTTTAATTCGATGTAATGGCTACCTATGACATTGCTTATCTAGTTTACATTGTCAAAAAATAACCAAATAACAAGACTATGGGTAATTTCACCATACTACACTATACGCGATGTAAAAACTGCCTCAAATTCATGCTCGGTGCCTTAATCTCCCAACATGATAACCAGACAGCCATTTAATACGCACCCACAATGTAAAGGTAACCCAACCTTGCAGGTAACTAAGCTAATATACATTAAAGACAACTAAAGCAAGACGTTAGCAAGGAGCCGGCGCTAAATCTTGGCTAGCACCTAAAAAGGAAAAATTAGACTAAGTGGATCTGTAATTATTAAAAAGACAGGATGTAGCTTGTTGGCTCAAAAGCCAACTGAAAGAGCTGACTTCGGTGTTCAAATTTTATACCTCTGCCATGCTCGGTATATCATTAGCCAACAACGTAAAACAAGCAAAGCGAAATAAAAGCTGGCAACAAGAAAGATATAAGCCTGTGAACTAAAGTGTTTGATAACTGCTTAATGTCGCGAATTTTTACCCGACTAATCGTATTAAAAATATGTTTAGCATGACATAAGTATACCGCCTAAACACGAGGTATAGAATAGCTTACCAGACAACAGCAACCAGCTGAAACAACACAGCAGTAGACACCCCATCAACGGAATCACTGCCCCACGCATTTAGCATTCGTCTGACTGGCAAGAAATACTTCGCAAAAAAGAATTCAGCCAAATAATTCCCCCCAGGTTTAGGCGCTTTACACTGTTAGAATAAAAGCTATTAAAAACGCTAAACTAAATGAAATAAGCGTCAATTTTTTATCCATATTAGAGATTTTGTACTTCACTACGCCTGCGAAAGTCGGTTCGACTTCCTTCTGATACGCTTCACCTACTGAAAGGTCGCTTATCTGGATATCAAAAGTAGCACAAATAGATTTTATCGATTCAGGCGACGCTACTCCGGACTTTTCAATACGCTGAATCGTTCTCAAGCTAATGCCACTGGCTTCTGCAAGATGAGACTGGCTCCAAGCTTTAGACGCTCGCAGTTGCTTTAGTTTTGCTTTGTCTAATTTCATTTCCATTACCGCTTCCTCTGATATAAAAGTTCATACCATTATCCAGAGGAATCCTATGTTTAGATACGACATCAGTGTGACAACACTAGGTCATTGTTACGTCATGTGTGTACAACGCATTACATAACAGACTAATAATACTGGCTAAGTTAGCGAGTGAGGTTTTTGCGAGGACATCTACCTGAGAACTGCAGATAAGCAAAGAATGAGCACAAGCCTGCCGTTTTGTTTCCTTGAGTGGAGCGGTTGTTAGCATTGCTGCTTACTCCGTTCTGACATTCGGTAATCCTAACTTTTTAACTAGTGCTGTAAATTGCGCTTTTGTATATGGCCCAAAAACAAACTCATCGGCCTCAGCAAACTTGTGATCTTTAGCCTTATCAATGTAGTAAAAAGCGCAAGATTTATGTGGACAAGCATAAACTGAAATATATTTTTCATTAGTTTTAACAAGTTCAGGCTCATCAACGCGCCCAATATACCCGCCTTCACCAAGCCTGTATCCTAGCGTTTTAGCACCATCAATGTAGTAAATTTCATACGGTGGCTCTTCCCAAACTGGCGAGCAGCCAACTAGAAATAAAGACAACAAAACCAGAAATGCTCTCATACAATTCTCTGCATGCTAACGCCTCACTAATGCGCACATAAATGCTTGGCTAAAATTAAGACCAGGAAGCACAAACCAAGTACTTCGTGTCCTTTTGAGTAACTTTCTAGATAACGAGCTACACCGAACTATAAAGAAGAATATAGGTAAGCATTTGTGGCTGCCCATCAACAACAATGTTTACATCGTAATAAATTATGTGCTTTTGTTCATCAAGCTTGGTACCTATAGCAAATTTAATTGATTTAAAGTCAGACTCAGATTGCATGTGCTTAAATGACCATTGTTTTCCTTTCCACCGGCCTGTTGCCGAACTAGCCTTATTTTGATTAATTTCTTTGTAGGTATTAAGGGTCGTCTTAGCTATCTCAATTTGATTTGATTTTACGTTAAATTCGAGCCTATTGTGGGGAGGCGATGCTGGTAGCCCCATGATCTCGACATTGCCACTCGATGATAAAGCAAATTTCAACCTTGTCTCTGCTGTTTTAACTAATTGCATCTTTTGTGATTCGGTGAGGAAATACTCGTATTCTTTTTTTGTAATGCCAAAGTTCTTATGAAACGCTAATGGCTTACCTTTTTCAGCTGTTGATACGTATGCCCGAAACCAATCAGGATGTTCTTTAAATGAGTTTTGTAAACGAATTCCGATTTCTTCTACCTCTTTCGAAGTAGACAAAACCATTACATCAGCAATAACCACTCTACTCTGTGGAACATATGGCGCAAGTTCTCCAAAACCAGAAGCTAAGCCTAACTTTGAGAAAAGTACAATTGATATAAGCGCAATTTTTAAAATATGCATACGATCTTAATCTCCACCTGGCGCTCTTTGGTTACAGCGCTTTTTATAAGTAATTTATTAAGACAAATAGGAAAATCCCAAAAACTACGAGAGAACCAATTAGAGTTTCAATACTCATGCATATACAATCCATCACTAACCCATCTTCATGCGGGTAGTTATATGGATACCTTCCTAATGTTGCGATCTTACAAATAAACCAACCTGCGTAATAGCAGACTGTATTGATTAGAAAGCCTACAATTATTCGTAAAAAAATTTGTAGAGTGATTTCAAACACACGACTTCTTCTTACCTATAACACCTTGCTATGGGGCGACCAATTGAGCGATTTAAACGCCCAGCAGAGTGCCGCAATCCCGACGTGCACTTGAGCAACTTGCTAAAAGTTGCCTGCTAAGATGCCCGCCATGATTAATAGTGCCAAACCTAGCATGAACCAGTTTCCGAACTTACGACTGGCATTAGATTCTTCGGCGCTGATCGGCTGCATTGGAAGTAACGCTACCTCACAGAAGCGACCTGCCAGCCAAATGAAAGGTATGGCCACTAAAACATCAATATTATTGCTGAGAAAGCATACATAAATTGTCAGCGCTATTGCCAGCCAGGAAACTACAAACGGCCAGGCTGATTGAAAACCAAATCGATACTTTGAGTGAACGTAACTCAGCTTGCCGCAGCTACTACATTTTGCTGGCATATCGGAACCGCACCAAAACTTGGCCCAGATACCTATTCCTTTATTCTGACAGTGCGGGCACTTAAACATAGGGGCCTTTAACAGTGTATTCGTGAGATTGCCAGTTAAAGCCTGTTTCTAGAATCTTGGCCGCTCACCACTTATTAGCTTTATTCGTAACAAGAATAATAACATAACACACTGACCCCTTGCCTTGAAGCCTGCTGCTGCCTGTAAAAAACGAGCCTTGATCAACCCCCTAGTTCAACCCTGATGTTCTTTTATAGCCATCACAATAAAAAAGATTGCAACAATAATAAATAGAATTCCGAATGAAAAAGTTGATATGGCGATTATAGCTGTCACTTTCATATTCTGCCTTAAAACATAGTGCTTCAGTATTCCTACTTATGCAACACGCATGCTCTATGAGCTGAACTGTTGCCTGAGCAACGTATTTATGGGCAAAATTAGACCCATTTCCTCCTATTTGGCAAAGTACCGATGCAACCTGAATTGCTCAACTTTACCGATTATTATATTGACTGATTAGCGAGGGTACCCGCCTAAAAATATCCGATAAGCTAACGTGCCTGTTGCTTGCAATCAGCAGTAACAGTCCCCTCAAGCCCATAGAACTTAAACTGAAGATAAACGACGCATCACCCTGCTCACGAATTTTAAATTGGATGTCTGTGAAAAGTACTGACGGGATAGCGAATCAAACCAGGTATTCTGGTTCCGCACATGACGTGCTTACTAGCATTTAGCTGCGCTTTTAGATAGCGCTTTTAGCATGATAAAAGGTAAACAAACTAATAAAGCAGGGCCGATCATCATAAAGTTACTTTGAAAACTGATACCAAATGCGTATACAGGAAGCATGGCCAACGGTAAAAACACTATATCTTGTGTTGAACCAATTAAAACGGAATATAAAACAGCTTTTCTAACACTCACCTTATCAAGGTACTCAAACGCCAGCAAACTTCCGATAAAGAAAATCATGGTGATAGTAAACATTTGATCGTAGCCACCACTGGTTAAAAACTTCAAACTTTCAACATTAGAGCAAAAATTATCAGACGTAAAAGCACAATGCATAATTGACGCTACGAGTTTTGAAGAATACCCAGCAGTAATAGAGAGTAAGAGCGCTAACCAAATTTTCATTATTATTTTTTTCAACGGTGGTCATTCCAATTAAACGCTAACGCTAGTATCTGAGGAATCCTCAGATAGTTATATTTTATGAAGATACTCTGCATTGTTTTATCTAGCTTGTATCTCATCTAAAACGAACCAGATATCGATGGAATGCGTGATGTCATCATCCTATACGATATATTCTGAAAAACTTTCCCAATCCATACTGAATGTCTTAATTCATTCGTATTTGTGCTCTGGCTATTCCCGCTACAAGCATAACTTTCTACTCTCGGGCCCATTGAACACGATTATAAACTAGGTGACATATCATATACACAGAAATATTGGGGAAGGTACCTACGAAAAATACTCAAGCTATATTTCTCGAATTCAACCCCTTATTACAAAGCCTATACAATTTAGAATGTTTTTATGTCAACAACACCATTATTGTTCGTTAAAATGATCCCATAAACATTACATAAAAAAGCTGTATTGAAAGCAACATTTGGCAACACCAAAAACCAAGTTAACAAATAAGTTTTGGTTTTTACCAAAGTTACCGACTGCTGAGATACTTTCGTTATTCTATAGCCATCTTTAATCTGTGCTTGTGTTTCTTGAAGTAAAGGTTCAGGAACGTCTTTTAATTTTGCCCGAGAGAAAGCACTTAGCCTCCAACGGTGGACTATAGAAAAAACAGTATTAACAACAAGTAAGCAAAGAAAAAAGCTAGAAGCTTCCATTTTTATACGCAACCTTTATAACGTCGGACTCATAGCATACCAGCCTCTGACCAGTTTGTTAGCTTTACTTTATAAGCTTACCGTTAAGTTTTAAGCTAAAACTCAGTTTAATTTGGTGCAACGGAATATCTTTATAACCACCACTCTGAAAAACATGAAGATTTCCGTGTGACTCTGCATAGTAAAAGCGTTCACCATTTTTAATAATATCAAAGTCTTTTAGGCTTATTGGCGCTTGTCTCTTTAATAGCTCAAAACACTCGGGCAAATACAATTCTAATCTTTCTTTTGTTGCTGATGTGAATTCAAGAGAGCTACGTTTATACGAAACGCCAGAGCCAACCTCTCTTAACTGCCAGCTATTACCACGGGCTGCACACATTGCATCGTAATAGCGCTCGCATTTCATTGTGCGTGAAAAGCGTAGGCCATTCTTTAACTCAAGTTCAAAAAGTAGCTTTTTATCAATAACCTTAGGTTTTCTTTCAAACTGAGCATCAATGCATGGTGCGATACCACACCCTGCAAGAGTTAACATTGAAGCAACAAATATCATTCTATGCATAATTTAAAGCAAAGTTAATGCCGCCAAACACGCAATGTGCTGGCATAGCTTTTTGCGTTAGGAGCTTGTCATGTTTCACTTAGATACCACTATGTGAAACGACTAAAATTACAAAAGCCACACTAAAAATGCAGACCAAAACGACAGATTTGATTAGCGACATTATGTGATTTTTCCAACCTCTTAACTTAAAAGAGCGACGCCAAATTAAAGTTATTGAAACCAAACCAACGACAAATGCTGCGTAAACAAAATAACGACCAATAGAAAAGTAGATATTAGCGGTTTCAGGTATGAAAAGTAGCATCGTGCCCACTGAACACAATGTAAGACACAACATACCAAAAAGTTTATCTAATCTATCTTCTGCCATTGAACTCTAGTAAAGCATAAAGCTTTGTTAAGGGGCAATTACCAGTGAGCTCACGAGCGAACTTGAGCAACTTGTCATACACAGTCCCACTCCGTAAACTTTCGGTTTAAGGTTTGTGCTTTAGTTAACTTAGAATTGCTGTTAGGCACCAATACTTCGCGTGCACCAGCGCCAAACGCAGCCTCTCTAAACGCCCTGATTTCTAAGCTAATGTATCCACCTTCAACTGACTCTAACAAGTGAACGATAGCTGTATGCTCTTGCCATAAGAAACGTCGAGGAGTTAATTCCTTTGCAATACTTCTGAAGCAGTCCTCTATTTCCATAAAATTACCCATTAATGTTTTTGGGTGATTTAAGGCACTACAAAGTTTAGTTATTGATTTGTCTTCCTCAACAAAAGTTGCGGTCACTTGACCTCTTGTGACTTGATAATATAAATGACGCTTAATCCAGAACACGAAACCTCCCTTAGGTGTATAACCCTTGCTAACGGGCGATAACGCGATACCACCCAACTTTAAATTTGTGCCCTAAACACTGAGGCTGATTTGAATGAAAGTGACCAAGCGTTAGGAATCCCTGTTAAGCGATTTGTAATTTTTATCTTGTCTCCATACCTTGATTGACTCTGTTACTAAGCCAAGCAAGCCTTGTTCTTTAATGTTTCTAGGGTGATTGTACTCAGCTGTGCCGGCAATTGCTTCAGCTAAGCTTTCTATAAATATAACGCCGTGAGCACAGTAATTAGCTTTTTCGCTAGCGTTTAATTGAACAACCGCTGAGAAACTAAAAAAGCCGCTATGACAATAAACATCTATGTAGTATTCGCCCTCGTGCTTTAACAGAAACCACTCAGAAGGTTTAATTTCAATAACTTCCATTTTATGCCTCCAAGAAAACGCCCAATTAAGGTGTGAAGCACGCGACCACTTCACTCAACTTGACCACCGTAAACACAAAACTCAACCCAAACCAAAAATGCCAAGCGTGCTGAATCACTCTTAAATTGTTTGTTAAGCATTATTTTGAGAAGCCATCGTTGAATTGTTTGTTAAGCATTATTTTGAGAAGCCATCGTTGAATTGTTGGTGGATCTTTGACAGTTCAATCTCTTCTAGAGGCACATCTGCGCCGGGCATTTCATTGCCCTTATAATTTATATTTCCATACGGAAAAACATATGGATTTTCTTCGGTAATTTCAGAAAGATTGATGTCAATTAACAGCTTTGATTTTGGACATCTCGTACTTCGAAAACCATTGCCATTTACATAGGGCATCTTTTTGATTGCTTGAGCCAGTATATTGTTAGAATAACGTAAAAACTCACTATTAACAAATATGTACGACTGGTTTTCTAAAGTTTCTCTGCCAACAAAAGCTATAAAACTGATGTTTTTGTACAGTTCATTGAACTCAAAGACAACAGGACGATTAAGCCCAAGTTGCTCAATATCATTAAACTGACATTTTCCACTGGATAATAAATCGAGCAGCTCTAATGTAGTTATCGATAACTGGAAAGCTCCAAGGTTATGCATTGTATTCTTGTGATGTTCAGGAACGCGTCCCTCTTCCATGCAGTAAACGATTCCATTGTTTGGTGAAATAGAACCCTTATAGTCCCTATTACAAGCATACTTCTTGTTGATTTTTATTAATTTGCTTTTGACACCCTGAATCAACGGCTTCACTTGCTTACTTAACTCTACAGAGCGAGTTTGCCCGACTGACATTTTAGACTGTATGCGAGCTATTTCTTTATCGAGTTCAATTTCTGTCTTAGTCAACAAACCACCTTTCGGACCGCTAACGTCGACAAACAATATGTCTTCAAGAGAGTCATTTACATCGTCTGAGATTACATAATCAGGAGTATGATAGCTCTCAAGTTGTGACATTTTTCGAAGAGAAAGGTAACGGCTGTTTCCTCCATTTTTTATCTCCTCCTCATAACGTTCTATATCTGAGTCTTTTAATCTAAATTTCTTTAGCAAGTATTCACCTGCAAACTCTTCACTATTCATTGAAGCCTCATTTTGAGCAAACACCATAATGCCTAACGCCTCAATCTCTTCTAGAGGCACATCTGCGCCGGGCATTTCATTGCCCTTATAATTTATATTTCCATACGGAAAAACATATGGATTTTCTTCGGTAATTTCAGAAAGATTGATGTCAATTAACAGCTTTGATTTTGGACATCTCGTACTTCGAAAACCATTGCCATTTACATAGGGCATCTTTTTGATTGCTTGAGCCAGTATATTGTTAGAATAACGTAAAAACTCACTATTAACAAATATGTACGACTGGTTTTCTAAAGTTTCTCTGCCAACAAAAGCTATAAAACTGATGTTTTTGTACAGTTCATTGAACTCAAAGACAACAGGACGATTAAGCCCAAGTTGCTCAATATCATTAAACTGACATTTTCCACTGGATAATAAATCGAGCAGCTCTAATGTAGTTATCGATAACTGGAAAGCTCCAAGGTTATGCATTGTATTCTTGTGATGTTCAGGAACGCGTCCCTCTTCCATGCAGTAAACGATTCCATTGTTTGGTGAAATAGAACCCTTATAGTCCCTATTACAAGCATACTTCTTGTTGATTTTTATTAATTTGCTTTTGACACCCTGAATCAACGGCTTCACTTGCTTACTTAACTCTACAGAGCGAGTTTGCCCGACTGACATTTTAGACTGTATGCGAGCTATTTCTTTATCGAGTTCAATTTCTGTCTTAGTCAACAAACCACCTTTCGGACCGCTAACGTCGACAAACAATATGTCTTCAAGAGAGTCATTTACATCGTCTGAGATTACATAATCAGGAGTATGATAGCTCTCAAGTTGTGACATTTTTCGAAGAGAAAGGTAACGGCTGTTTCCTCCATTTTTTATCTCCTCCTCATAACGTTCTATATCTGAGTCTTTTAATCTAAATTTCTTTAGCAAGTATTCACCTGCAAACTCTTCACTATTCATTGAAGCCTCATTTTGAGCAAACACCATAATGCCTAACGCCTCAATCTGAGGAATCCCCAGATAATCATTCTTAAAATCAATGTGATGGACACGCACGGCATTGTTTGATCTAATTTATTTCGCCAAAAACTAACCAGATAACAACACCATGCGTGATACCAACATCCTACACGATATGCTCAGAAAAAACTGCCCCCATATTCATGCTCGGCGCCTTGACTCATTAATGCTGGCAACTGAGGCTTTGCTTGATAGCAATCAACTTTCTCTTACTGAGCGGGGTCGAAATATGAAAGGCCCTGTCGCTGCAAAACACAACATTAAACGTATGGACCGACTGCTTGGCAACACAGCCATGCATAACGATCGGCATGCTATTTACCGCTTCCACGCGCGCCTGATATGAGGCGCTAATCCCTTGCAAATCGAAGAAAGCTTTCGAGACCTGAAAAGCCCCCAATACGGTATGGGCCTGAGACATAGTAAAAGTCGATGCCCCAACCGGCTCGATATACTGCTATTACTCGCCCAGTGTTTTTCAAGTGAGAGCGACCATTATTCTCTGGTGGATCGGCCTGTATGCTCAGCACTCAAATTGGCAACGAAAGTTTCAGGCAAATACCATCAGAGATCGTGCTGTGCTGTCGACTGTCAGGCTTGGCAAAGAGGTCAGGCGACGAAGCGATTATGTTATGACGGGGAAGCAACTACTCTGGGCTATACGCGAATACGTGCGCTTGATACATCGGCTTGGGAGGCCTCAATTATGAGGGGATCCCCCAGCGCCTCAATAACCGGCGCAGCTTTGCTGCGTCCGGCGCCGAAGGCGCGTAGTTTATTGACTTGTTACATGCTTTATGAATCTCGCTTTTCAATTGCTTCCACGGCTCCTTTGGGAAGCTTTTCGTAAAGTTCGGCTATTCGTTTAGGCTTTGATATTCGATCTTCAATAATTTCATTGATCAAATGAAAGATTGCAATTGCAACGGAATCGACGTCGCCCTTATTTAATTCTCCAGGGTGAACGGCGTTATTTCCGACTACTCTAACGACATCTAATGCTTGCTGTATTTGAACAGGAAGCCCATCCGAAACCATAGAGCCTATATCTTTGTTAATATTGCCCGACGTATAGCCCAGATCTTTACAAAGCTTCTGAACTACCAAGCGTAATAAAGCACAAGCTCCTCTACTAGATGTACCAACAATTGCACGAGCTTCTAAATAGTCTTCTTTTACATCATCCGGCATTTCAGGATGGGGCATAGGTGCAGAAGAGGCCTCTGGCAAAATCATATACCCATCGCATGGGCTTCCCTCATTATCATAATCAAGCACCCACCAGTATGAGTCATTTTCACAACATGAACACCTACAAGCCCAAATTCTTGTTCTTTCAGTTCGGTGATAAATGTAACTATCGGTATAGCTCCATTTCATATTTGAAAAGGCTTCGCAATGAGGGCAATTAAAAGCACTGCTTAGAATTGTAGGTGGAACATATTTACTCATAAATTCTCCATGTGCTGATTTGCATGTAACGCCAAGCTAAGCGGCGCGTCAGCGTCCGCTTGAGCTTTTTGTTATCTCTTTTTTGTCTTTTGACTCTAGGATGGTTGTGTCATATTTTGGTTTACTTAGTTCCAAATTGTCCACCACGTGAGACATACCCTTTTGTTCAATACGGTCAGCAACAATGGACCAAAGTCTCTGACGTGTTTCTAGATCAATAATTCCATCCATTCCGGCATGCTCATTACCAAACAACATGGCATAACCAATTAACACATAGGCCATTTTTGATTTCTTGAGACCTGAAAAATCAATTTTATTCCAAATGTCGCCGGGAGAATTAAACTGTGCTTTAGTAGTTAGAGTCAAAAGATCTCTGACTACATATTGAGCAAATAACTCCTCGAAGTTATCTGGGCTTAGATTTCCTTCAAGTTCCTTAGCGATAACTTCAATTTCGTTTAGAAACGATAGTATCTGAACGACACTATAGTTATTAATCTCTTTTTCTTGACGTATTTTCAGAGAAAGGTATAAGTCATCCTCCTTGCTAAATGCAGGATAAAGAGAATGGTAAATAGCCTCCCAGTGCTTATCTACATTAAAAACTGTTTGATTCGCCCGAAGGCTAGACAAAAGACCAAAAGGCATCGCCGATCTTGAAATTACTGGACCCCAACTTACATTTCTACGTAAGTTAGAATCCATTTCAACTTTTCTATCTTTTTCAGGGTCGTAATAAATTACAACTTTTTCGTTTTTAATGTAGGCATCTCCATTGACGATACCTACTCTTAAAGAGTTATAGCCGACGGTAATAACCCAGTCGCCATCCTTAATATCGTAAATAAAGTTCTTTATCTGATTGAAGCTTACGGACTCTTGGCGTTTACTTGATTTTTTTATCTGTGACTTTTTAGCCACAATATCTTTCAGCCAACCTTCTTCAGGTAAGAATTTCTCACGATCCTCGATTGTTATTCCGAGGCTATTCAAATGCCCCAAAGCCATCAGACCATTTCTTGTAAAATGATCGTAATACAACCCTCCATCTGCTCTCACAACCCAGTATCTTCTTTCACTTGGGACTTCATATATTCTCATTTGTATTCCTTAGCTCAGGGCCGATAGAGAGATAACAGTGTATTAGCGTGAATGCCGGTTAAACCCCGTCCACAAAGTTCAACCAACTCATCGTCAAACTAATTTATTCACTTTAGTAACAAAAACCTACCACCAACCCCCCTTGTCTTCAAGTCTATTGCCGTCTGTAGAAAACGAGACTTGGTATTAGCGAGACTTACGGTCTCGTTATGTAAAACTACTAGTTCTATGAATTTCATGTACTTAAAAATAGTTGCGGCATAAACGAGACTTGAGAATTCGGAGAAAGCGAGAATTACGACTGATAAAATGCGCTCCAGTACTTATACCTGTATAAATAAACAGAACATATGAATTCTCAAAAGGGCTTTATCTACGCGCACCAAAACCAGTGGCTGGCCTCTAGGTTGTTCTGATAGGTAGCCAATAAGCTAATCAAACTTTTCCTTGCCGTCGGCATAATCAGCCATGCTCAAACCCATTGAGTGTAGGCTGAAGATAAACGACGTTTCATGTGCACACGAATTTTGGGTGGTTGTACTCGAACAAATGTCTCTTCTCATCAGTCTACTTCCGTGTAGTGTTTAAGCAGATCCCGGCTCGCACGCGTCCGGGATGACGAAGTGGATTATCGGTTTTGCCTGAAACGAGCCGAGCAGCGTGGTATGCAGCAGGCTTTGCCTGGGCACTCAACGTAACACAACAAAACTAATGGCTTGCTTATGGTTGTTATAAAGGCACCCAGCTAAAAAATAAGAAACGCTATAATTTGCAAGGGCATATACCTTCAATTAATGCTTCAACGACCTAAAAATCAAACCGCCTTCCAGGTTGATTAACCACCTTAATAATGCCCTCCACACCGACAGTCTCATCTTTGAGCCTAGTCTCAAATTAAATCCCAAATATGGGACTGAGAAATCCACAAAAAACAAAAGATCGATAAATATCAACAGTTTATAAATTGGCACAATGCCTGCTCTGTTACTCTCAAATTGTTCTTATTCGACCAGGAGTGAAAATGGACATTGCAGTAACAACAAAAAAGACAAGGTCTCCGCGTACCTTAGTCATAGCACTTATCGCGCTAGTGGCAGTGGCTTTTGGTGCTTACCAAGTGTGGCAGTACTCGCGCGCGGAGCTTACACTCAAAGCCAACTCATTAATCATTAACCAGGTTAAAAGAGGCAGTTTCACGGTAACCGTGCGTGGTAATGGCGTGCTGGTTCCTGAAAATGTGCAATGGTTGTCGGCCAGTGGCGATGCCAAAGTAGAAGCGCTGCTTTACAAGCCAGGACAAGAGGTACGCCAGGGCGACGAAATTGTGCGCTTAACGAATCCGCGCTTAGAGCAACAGCTTGCTGAGGCCGAGTGGGAGTTCTCTGCGCTGGAAGCCGAGCATCAGGCCAGTGATTTGGCTGAGCAAGCCGCGATTGCACAACAACGTGCTGATATGTTCAATGCCCGGATGGCAGTTGACGGTGCTGAACACGAATACCAGGCGCATCTTGAGTTAATTGAAACCGGTGCAGTCTCAAAACTGGACTTTCAGCGCGCCAAAATTGCACTTGAGCAGGCACGTCAGACGCTGGCATCCAGAAAAGAGCAAATGGCTGAATCGGCTAAAAGCTTAAAAGCGCAGCAACATGCCCGCTTTGCCAGGCTCAATCAGCTAAAAAACCGGGTGTCGCGCATTCAAACGCAAGTGAATGAGCTGAGTGTCCGCGCATCCATTGATAGCATCATTTTAGCGCTACCCGTTGAAGTTGGTCAGCATGTCAGCATGGGCAGCAACATTGCCAAGCTGGCCGACCAGGGGACGCTCATCGCTGAGCTGCAAGTCCCTGAGCTGCAAATTCAGCAAATCAAGGTAGGCCAGAAGGTCACCATTGACACCCAAAATAACCAGGTTTTGGGCCAGATCACGCGTATCGACCCTGAAGTTGTGCAAGGCAATGTGCAGGTCGATGTTGCCTTTAGTGAGCGATTGCCGAGCGATGCGCGGCCTGCGCTTAGCGTAGATGGTGAAATCACCATCGCAGAGCTTGATAACACGCTGTACGTATCACGCCCCTTATTTACCCAAAGTCAGACCCAATCCAGTATTTACAAACTCAGCTCAGATGGTTTAATGGCCACGCGTACAGCCGTGCAACTCGGGTTGGGCTCTGTCAACTATGTACAAATTATTCAAGGACTTGAAGAGGGTGATCAGATAGTCACTTCTGATCCAAGCCGCTTCGAAAGTTATAACCAATTTAGAATCAACTAGGAAACCGCCATGACTCAACCTGTATTAGCATTAAAAAATCTCAGTAAAGTGTTTTTCTCTGACGACCTGGAAACCCATGCACTGAACGATGTATCACTGCAAGTGCACCAGCAAGAATATATTGCCATTTCCGGGCCATCCGGTTCTGGCAAGTCGACCCTGTTATCCCTGTTAGGTCTGTTGGATACGCCAACCTCAGGGAGTTACCAGCTTGCAGGGCATGAAGTGGGGAATATCAGCAAAACAGAGCGCGCGCAGATACGCAACAATCAAATTGGATTTATCTTTCAGTCTTTTAATTTGATTAGTGATTTAGATGTGATGGAAAACGTCGAGCTCCCCCTCACCTACCGTAAAGATTTAAGTAAGTCGCAGGTTAAGCAAATGGCGGCAGATGCGCTAGCCAAGGTCAATATGAGCCACCGTACTAATCATTACCCGTCGCAGCTATCAGGTGGTCAGCAGCAACGTGTTGCCATAGCCCGCGCCATCGCCGGTTCGCCCAGCTTAATTCTGGCGGATGAGCCTACCGGCAACCTGGACTCTAAAAATGCCCACGATGTACTGGCGCTGCTTGATACCCTTCATCAGGAAGGGGCCACCATTTGTATGGTAACGCACGACCCGCGCTCCGCCGAACGGGCACAACGCAAAATTGAAGTACTTGATGGCCGGATCATTGCCGATCACAAGACGCACGCTGCACAGCCTGAGCTTGCAGGCGTCGTGCACAGTTAAGGGGAAAGATGATGAGTATTCGCAGCGATATCAAATATGCCCTGCGCCTGCTGGCAAAAAAGCCCAGCTTTAGCGCACTCACCGTGTTTGTCATGGCAACAGGCCTTGGCTTAAGTGTTTACCTGTTCTCATTTATGAATACGATGCTATTTAAGCCTTTGCCCTTTGAAGACGGTGAGCACTTAATTGAGCTCACCACCTCAACCAACGGCCAGCGTAATTTTGGTGACTTTAATATTCATGATTTTGCCGAGGTCGAAGCGCAGTTGACCGGAGCCAGTGAGTTTAGCGCCTATCGTAGCGCAATCGTTAATATTGCCGGGCGTGATGGCGCACGCAGATACCAAAGCGCAGATGCGCGTGCCAATTTGTTTGAACTCACCCGCACCGCCCCGTTGTTGGGCAGAACATTTACAGCCGAAGAAGATAAAGTTGGCGCGCAGAATGTAGTGGTACTGGGTTACGATATCTGGCAAAACCATTTTGGTGCAGATCAGGAGATCCTGTCACGCAGTGTGGATATTAACGGCCAGCCCTATCGTATCATTGGCGTGATGCCAGAGGGCTATTACTACCCTCGCCGGGCTCAGCTTTGGCGACCTCTGCGCGATAATCCCCAGCAAGTCTCGCGGGATCAAAACGCTCAGGTAACGGGATTAGCACTGAGAAAACCTGGCATATCAATTGAACAACTAGACAACGAGCTGACGCTGATCATGCAGCGCCTGGAGCAGCGTTATCCAAAAACTAATTCGGGCCTGAGCGCGTATGCACTTACCATGCACCAGTCTACCGCGGATGGCGGCATGTCGGTGGTTTATGTTATGCATACTGCTGCAATCCTTATCTTAGTGCTGGCGTCCGTCAATGTGGGTAACTTGTTATTGTCACGTGCCGTTGAACGCTCTCAGGAAACAGCCATTCGCGTTGCACTGGGCGCACCAACTGGACGGTTACTGAGTCAGCTGTTATGGGAAAGCTTGTTGATCTGTGGTTTGGGTGGTTTGATTGGACTATTGCTCGTTGGCTGGGGATTAGAAATAACGCAAACGGTCACCAATCAATTCTTTACCGACAGACCACCATTTTGGTGGGACTTTGGCATAGACGCATACACCCTGAAAGTCTTTTTTGGTTTCCTGGTGGGTACCATTTTTATCACCGGCTTTTTGCCCGCATGGCGCAACATTAACGGCGACTTTAATGCGGTTCTGCGCGATGGCACGCGCGGTGCGCTGGGCAAAGGCGCTGGTAAACTCAATAAAGCGCTGGTAATTGGCGAGGTATTTTTATCCATCACCATTTTGATTGTTGCTGCTGTGATGATCTCAGCAAGCTATAAGGCCACTTATGCAGATTACGGTGTTAATACCCAGGATAAACTGGTCGGGCAAATTACACTGCCAGCTGAGCAATATCAGACGGATGAACAAAGACGCCAGTTTGTACAAACGCTTAAGACGCAGTTAGACGCCCAAAGTGGGTTTAGCAGCAACATGCTCACATCAGCATTACCGGGTTTTGGGGATAAACGCCCCGCAGTTGCCGTAGCCGGTCAGGAATATGGTCAGCAAGGTTTATCCAGCTACCCAAGAGCCAACCAGATAGCCGTAGTCCCGGGTGCATTGCAACACTTAGAGGCAAAGTTACTCGAAGGCCGCTTTTTTAGTGACTCAGACAACACCGAGGATAAACGCACCGTGATTGTCACAGATAGTTTTGTACAGCAGTACATGAATTCGGAGCAACCGGTTGGGCAACGCGTGCAGTTTATTAATGAAGATGGCAGCAAAGGGCCGTGGTTTACGATTGTTGGTGTTGTTAAACATGTCGTACAAACCATGCCTAACAGAGATAAAGCAGTGAGGACTCCGTCCGTCTATCTGCCTTTTGCACAATCGCCGCGCGCCTCTGTTTTCATCAGTGTGCAACTGCAAAGCGACACACAGAGTGCTAAAACCGCACTAACCCGGGTGGTAAATCAGATTGATCCGCAACTGCCTGTATTCAATATCGCCACTTTGGATGATCGCCTCACGCAACGTGTTGCACCACTGAGATTTGTCGGGGGCGTATTTGTGCTATTCGGTTTAGCTTCGCTGTTACTGGCTGCCAGCGGCATTTACGGGGTAATGGCCAACACCATTTCGCAGCGCACTCAGGAGATTGGGGTAAAACGCGCGCTGGGAGCCAGCGAAAATCGTATCACCGTTGAGTTTTTGCTCTCAGGTACCACACAGCTGCTGCTCGGTGCAGTGCCCGGACTGGCAATCGGCTTAGCACTGGGATACGCCATGTCGGTGCCCATTGGCGTTGAGTTCTTCGATGTCGCAGTAACTGCGGTCGTGCTCACTGGCGTACTTAGCCTGGTGGTATTGCTGGCAACCTACCTGCCTACGCAACGCGCACTCAGCAATGAACCAGCGCACGCGCTTCATAACCACTAACACACCCACAACTAAGCGCAGCTTTTTATATATTCGCTGCGCTTTTGTTGTACACTGAGTTCACTTAAGCGGTTGATAACAAACATTTATGAACGACCCAATTTTAATTCTTGATGACGATGAAGGCATCAGACATGCATTGAGCCTGCTGTTGCTGGAAGAAGGCTACGCCAGTTTACAGGCCAGTTCGCCAGATCAGGCTACACAACTGCTCAAACAGCATACCGTTAGCGTACTGATCACGGATTTAAACTTTACTCAGGATACCACCTCCGCCCAGGAAGGGCTGGCATTGATTGAGCAAATTAGAGCGGACGATGAACATTTGCCAATCATTGCCATTACCGGTTGGGGGAGTATTGAGATTGCAGTTAAGGCGATGCAACTGGGTGCCAACGACTTTGTTCAAAAGCCATGGGAAAACGAGCGGTTATTGACGATCATTCGCACCCAGCTACAGCTTGCAAAAGCCCATAAGCGCACCCAAAAGCTAGCCGTTCACAATCAACTGCTACAAAATGAGTTGGGTGTGGTGTCGGGGCTGATAGCCCATTCCGAGCCCATCAAGCACGTCCTGTCGACTTTATCTCAGGTGGCCAAAAGCGATGTCAGTGTGCTGCTGACGGGAGAGAATGGCACAGGAAAAAGCCTGTTTGCGCGGTATTTACATGATTTATCGCCCCGAAAAGACGAGCAGCTGATCAGCGTAAATATGGGTGCAGTCAGCGAAAACTTATTCGAAAGCGAGATGTTTGGCCATGTTAAAGGCGCTTTTACCGATGCCAAGTCGCACCGCATTGGCCGCTTTGAGCTGGCCGATGAAGGCTCGCTGTTTTTAGATGAAATTGCCAACACCCCCTACTCTCAACAAGCCAAGCTTCTTCGCGTACTCGAAGAAAGGCAGTTTGAAAAAGTCGGTGCCAGTAAAACACAGTCAGTCAATATTCGTTTAATTACCGCCACCAATGCCAACCTGGATGACGCCGTGCACCAAGGTAGTTTTCGAAAAGATCTGCTATATCGCATCAATACCGTGCAGGTTCATATTCCACCCTTGCGAGAACGCCAGGCCGATATTTTGCCGCTGGCGCAGCACTTTTTACGGCGCTCAATTGATAAGTACGCGGCACAGGGGCGCGTTTTAACGCCGCAAGCACAAAGTGCCCTGCAAGCATACCATTGGCCCGGTAATGTCAGAGAGCTGGCTCATCTGATGGAACGGGCACACATTCTGGCGCCCACCGAACAAATTGATGTTACGCACCTCAATTTACCTTCACAGCAGCCGCGCCAAAGTGCCGTATTCACTGAGGGCACGGAGCAGGAACCACTGATGACCCTGGCTGAGCTGGAGCAAAAAGCCCTGGAACGCCGTATGTCACACTTTCAGGGGGATGCCGTTGCCGCTGCTCACTCATTAGGGCTGAGCCGCAGTACCTTTTACCGGCGTTTAAATAAAACAGGTAAATAATACTTATGCCTAAGTCAGCGTCATACGAATCTCAGCTTTGCTATTTGTACCTTGCCAGTGCTGTGCCTTTGCTCTTTTTGCTCATTATCACCATGCTGCTCACCGACATATCGGTGTGGCTGGTGGCGCTGTGCGCACTGCTGGGCGTGATAGTGCTGACCTGGAGTACCTTATATATCAAACAAAAAGTGGTGTACCAGCTGCGAACCCAAACCAATTTGGTGGAAGCCCTAGCACAAGGTGACTACACACTCAGGGCACACACTGGCCCCCATGAAAATGAATTAACGCCGCTGTTTAATGCCATCAACCGACTTGCCGAACGTTTGAGTGCACAGCGCTGGCAGTCAGCAGAATCTCAACAGCTGGTGCAAACCGTACTTGAGCATATCGATGTGGCGATTTTGGCCATAGACGACCAGCAGAGCATTGCGTTGTCTAACCCTGCTGCACAAACCCTGTTCGCACTGAATGACACTCATACAAAACAGGCCCTGCCCAGGGCACTAGCCGCAGTCAGCCAACTGGAGTCCGGGCAAAGCCAGGTGATTGAACTGCCCGTGGCACTGCAAACCAAGCGCTACAATGTGCATGCAGAGCAATACCTAAGTGAAGGCAAAGCTTATAAACTGCTGTTTATTACCGATGTGCATTCTTTATTGCGCAGCGAAGAGCGCCACGCCTGGCAAAGGCTGATCAGAGTAATGAGCCATGAGATAAACAACTCACTTTCTCCGATCACCTCTATTTCGCAAACCTTAGTGAAAATCGTCAACAAACGCTGCGAGCCGGCCATCCAGGCGCCGCTCACCGAGAACTTAAAATTTATTCAGCATCGCGCCGGCGAACTCAGTAAGTTCATCGAAAGCTATAATCAACTGGCCAGACTGCCAGAGCCAGAGCGCCAGACTTGCTCACTACACACGCTTGTCGCCAATTGCCAGAAGCTCTTTCCAAAGTGTGAATTCAATCTGCTCAATGCGCACGACCTGTCGCTCTGCGTCGACCCGGCTCAATTTGAGCAGCTGTTTATCAACCTGTTTAAGAACGCCTGCGATGCCGCAGAGCAAGCCAATGTAGACTGCCAGATAGAGATTGACTGGCAGCTTATCAATCAGCAAGTGCGCATTACCATTTGCGACAATGGCATTGGCATAACAAACACCGACAACTTATTCGTGCCCTTTTACAGCACCAAGCAACAAGGCTCAGGTATTGGCCTGGTACTCTGCCAGCAGATCATTGAGGCACATCAGGGGCGCTTATCTTTATACAATCGCCAGACGCAACCCGGGTGCTGTGCCGTACTGGCGCTGGAATATTCATAGTGGGTTGATGATAGTAAAGTCGAGGATACTCATCATTTATGGCGTTGAGCAAACAAATAAACCTCTAAGTATCTTTTATTCCAACACTATTACGCCTCGCTCAACCGGCGCAGAATTGCAAGCTAAATAACGGCGAAAGGACGCAAACCTGCTTTGCATCCTTTGTGGTTTCAGCTTTTGTTATACATCCTTACCAAAGTAGCGCTCAAACAAGCGTGGACACATGAATTTTTCACTATTTTCCTTGAAGAACCAGCATGAAGAATATTGAACATGACAAAAAACAGCGTCTATAAAGTAAGCCAAATCAATCAAGTGTTTACTCGACTCCTTATGATTTAGCCCTGTAGAGAACCTAACTTTAATTAAGTCTGATTTTACATGTTTGTTTGCTTTGAAATAAGCACGCAATCCGCGTTCAAAATAGTACTCTGTTCCAAAGGCATTTCCTTCAATTTCCCACCCACTCTGATGCATTTGCTTTTTAGTTGCAACGCCACGTAAGTAGCTTCTGGCTATTGCTAAATTTTTGGGAAGGCACTCCCCGGAACGAAATCGAATTAGCTTTTCGCAACAATCAAGTAGGTAACGTTTCACCAAAACCTCTTGCTTGTTGTTCTGGCTAATTAATTTTAGTTTGTTAGTTAAACTCATATTTAAGGCATCGCTTGATGCAATTTAACCCAAGCTGTTTCTTTAGCCTCACTTTCTTGTGAAGCTTAAGAAACAAATGGGAGCAATAAAAGTAGGGCTCAAAAGTCTGGTGCAAAATGCAAGACCTGACCCCGGTATTCACTTTCTTCGTTCATAAAAACGTTTTTCTCGTTCTTTGTTTTTTCTTGCAGTACCAATGCGCCAACCCATGTAATGATTGACATCATCAACTGCATCTTGAGCACAACTCTTAACCCAATCACTAGGATCTTTTAAAGCTCGCAACAAAACTGGTTTAACTATGTTCTTTTCCAATGTGCCATGATTCATAGCTGTATAAGCGAACCCTCGCACTGAATTACCACGAATAGTTTCGTCAGGGTGCTCAGACAACCGAACACTCACTTCTTGAGTGAACTTCCAATTGTCATGGCAAAAACCTAATTTCATAGGAATTAAAATCAATACTTCACGATCGTCATTTTTTATTGCTTCCCAAACCTCTGAGTCAGAAAACTCATTTTTATGAACGTCTCGATATATCAATCCACTCATAAGACAATTGACACCTGAAGCACCGCCAACATTACCAGGCCCGCGTACTATGATTTAGTATTTCTTGGTTTAGCATTCAATTACAACATCTCCTTCACCGAGACGTACATAATTGAACTATTTAGTATCAATATTCACTTCTTGCCAGTATTGAGGATCGTCTGTTTCACCATCTTCAATAATTCGATACTCACTGCTTGGTGAATCGCATTGCTTTTGAGGTAATTTGGTGAAAATTGATCCTGATGAAATTCCATGCTGATCACACTTTTTGAGAAGCTTAATAGAGTGCTCAATCAGGTTTTTATTACCAATAAGCTCCGCTTTCTCCTCTAGAGTATCACAGCTGGATATTTTATCGACGAGCATTAAAAGCTCCTTCTCTAAAATTTGATATACGAATTCCATGACTCTCTCAAAAAACGTAACGCCGAAAATAATCGGCTAAAAATAGTTGGTTATAATTTGTGAGATGCGAACAAAGCCAAGTACTTTTATCCGCGCTCTTAATTTGCGTTGTTATATGTGCAGTAACTTTAAGTCTGCATCACCAGGTTCAAAAAGTTCAAGCCAAACAGTCATGCCATTTTCGTCGCTACACTCAATATCAATAGCCTCACCGTAAATATCAACGATTGTTCCAACGTCGCCAACTTTTGGAGCACGTGAGCCGATGCTCTTTTCAGAATGAATAAAAACCTTGTTTAGAGATATAATTTTTACAACGGAGTATTGTTTCATTTAATTCTCAAGTGCATATAGCGCCTTGATTAGCCGACGCTGTTATAGATACGCTTTAAGCTAGTATAAGCATATAGCACAAAGCGAAAGAGTTGTTGACTGTCCGCTATAGTAACTTGTTAGGTTGATTGCTTTACAATTTTGGCTTGAACTCTCAAACTCTCTTTAGCTTCACCGCCAGAAAGGATTTTCAACGTACTTTCTGAAACACCAAATACAAACTCCGTCCCTTGCTCAGGCCCCACAGAATGCTTAGGGTGTATTCTGATTTCCACTACGGGTTCTTCTAGTAAGTCTCTGTTCGTCAACCGTACCCAAAATTCACCATCTCCTTCCAAGATTGGGAACTTTCCACTACTTGAGTCATAAACAACTACAGAGTCTCGTAGGTTAGGATTTATTAAAAGTCTGACTTGGGTAGTGCCTGATACGTCCTCGAACCCAGTAACCGAGCCTATTTTAGCTTCAAGTTCTTTGATGCGTTTTCCCAGAGTTTCGTACTGCGACTTTGCTTGCTTAGATACTTCTGAAACACTACCAACAATTATATCTTTATGGGAGTTCAATGCGGTTGAAGCAGTTGTAGACTTTTCATTTACCAATGAGTTTATTTTATTTTGATTAGCTTCAACTGTTTTTGAAAGTTCGAATAGGTGACTCACGACCAAACTTTGTAATAACATGATCATAAATATCGCAATAGCCCAAAAATGCTTTTGTTTCTTGGCTATTGCACTATCATCTGACACTGGGAAGAAAAACTCTGTCGCCACAAATGAAGCTATTGAAAAAAGCAATCCCCAGACGTAAGCATTATTCAAGTATTCCATTACTACCCTTTTGATTTTCCTTAACTACCTCAAGATTAGCTGAGTAATTTCCTGCTGTCGACTTTGAAACCAAACAGTGTATTAGTAAGAGCACAGAAGCAGACACCCATTCTAAAACTTGTCTGCCAACTTCGGCAGGTTCAACTTGGAAGAGCACCAACTTTAGCTCTGTCTCACCTTCTCATCAGTTTGCTTCAGCGTGATGCTTAAGTAGATCCCGGCTCGCATGCATCCGGGATGACTGAGTTGTTTGTCAGCTTTGGTTCCACCCTGAACAAATTTCTGTGTTATCCGCTAACGCAAAACAGCGCCAGGCGATGCTGGCGCTTTGCTGCGACTTAGGGCCTTAGAAGCTCGAATTCTACGGAAGAGAAGAAGCAGACATCCATTCCAAAACTTGTCTGCAACAACGCTGGGGGTATGTGTTTTTTATTTTGAGTAACTTGTCAGAAGCCGCGTTCCAATATTGCTTCCCGTATTCCTAATAGTGTTTGCGCTATATGCAGAGTATGTTCTTTATCTGGATTTAGTCCCATCCTCTCTGACTCAATATTTTCTAGGTACTCAGCAATTACTTCTGGTTCAACATCTTCAATCAACATAGAAAAAACCTTTGGTAAATATGAGTGATATTCACCCCTTGATTGAGCAATACCTCTAATACCAATGGGGTCCCACATATAATGTAATACCTCATCAGTTTGACTGATATAGTTTTTTCTCTTGTTCACCAAGGACTTTATTCATAAATCAATCAGACCTTCTAACGCTATGCTAAGCAACTGGCGGAACGTAAGCTCTAATTAAGCGCCTGTTAAGTGCGGGCCCTATTCAACCACCACAAGTTAATAAACGAAGTAATTTGATACAACCAAATGCCAGGAATAAATATGCCTAATAAGGTGATTAGTGACATTGACCAAGTAGACATGCTCGCGAATGCAATTGTAAATATTGTCACCTGGATGCTTATAGAAAAAATGACCCATTTCACACTAACCAACAATCTTTGCCATTTAATGAACCAAATAATCGAGTAAACAAGAAGTATCAAAGCTAATATCAATGAAAACCAATCTAAAAATTTAAAGAATAACATTCTTTGATAGCCTTTCTTTTCCTTTAACTTCCATTCGATTTCTAGCTTTTCAATAGATTGGTCTGCGATGCGACTTAATACTCCTCTGGGGTATTCATTCTGCTTAGTTCGTTCAGAATAGAGGCGATACTCTTCTATATTTGAGAACATGTACGAATTTGAAAACAGCACACTACGTAATGCTATTTCGTAAACCCCTCTTTCATCTCTATACTCGCTATTGCGAATTTCGAATTCAAAAATCTCTTTAACCAAAGCTGAAGGCTGCTCAATGGTCGGTCGCCTTGAACATTGAGAGTGTGCATTGACTTCAATTACATATAAAAAATTTTTGCAATCTCCTTTGTCGCACTCAGCAAAAATCCTATCTTGTGTGGAGGCACAAGAAAGAGCCACAACGTCATTAGAAAATAAAATGACGAAGATTGATAACAACCAAAGTCTATGATTCATGTGTAGCCTTATCGTCTCGCTTAACCGGCGCAAAATTGCAGGCTAAACTACGCGAAAAAATAAGCGCAAGCCTGCTGTTTTGCGTCCATATTTTAATTAACTTGTTGTACGTTTTTCAAAGAGTACGTTATTGTATCAAAGCCTGCATAAGACCTTTTATATATATCTTTAATATCTCGAATACTTGTATCTATTTCAGCAAAACTGTCTTGATTTATAAATATTTTAAAGCTATAACCTTGTGCATTTTCGATATGAAAAACATCAAGCTGAAAAAGCGCTTCTGTACCTACCTCTGTTATGCGAGCTACTTTCTTCCTTTCATTACCAAATTCATAATAAGTTAACTGAACAATTATTAAACCTTTATCACTCTCAAAAAACTCTAAGTCTAAAGAAGTTTTATTAAGTTCACTCACGGGGTTTTCGATGAAGTCTGACTTATTAAAACCAAAATATTGCTCTAAAAACACAACTGAGAGTAACAGATTGTGAACTGGGGTGCTTTCAGAGCTTTTTGTTAACTTAATTGACCAGCTATTATGCTCGTAACCCAAAGCAATAAGATTAAGCTGTGTGTCTGTCAGAGGAAGTATTTTTTTAGTTCCAGAATCACAACCTAAAGTGATCGCAACTAAGAAAATGAAAATAAACTTTAAGAACTTCACTGTATTTAAAGCTCCTGACGCACAAGCCCAGTGAGCGCCGCTACACTTGTGGCGGCCTAGTGCCGACCCAGGGGCACTTACAGGGCCGGGCTTCATTGATTTATTAGGTATTAGTTTAATTTTTCACCGGGAAGTTCGAAATTGTCTTCATTCAATAGCTCAGCTTGAGCGATCCTCTTCTCAGACTCCTCTTTCGATAAAACGCCTTGCTCTGCGAGCCATCTAAACTTGTCCTTTTCTTGATCTAATCCGTTCTCTAAATTGATATCTCCATACCAGCTCAATAACTGCGTCTTTCTTCGAGAGTTAAGCTCGGTGATGATTTCATCATGCTTCTTGTCTTGAATAATGAAAATATTTCCGTTATTAGTTTTAAATACGGTGTACTTTACTGTGGAAAAATATGCCCAAATGACGCAAATCAAGCCTACTACAAGCCAAAATCCCTTGCCTGAGAGTGAGGCTCCGGAGTAAATTGCATAACCCATTTGGAATACACCAAGAGCGCACCATATATAACCTACATTACTAAGCCATTCATTTTTCTCAATTTGTATAGATGATTTCTGAGGGAAATCTGCATAGTTGAAATCAGTATCACCAGAGCCAGATTTATCTTCATATGCAAAATTAAAATAGTCATCATGAAATGTGAATGTATGCTTGTTGGATTTCTTTTTCTGTACGATTTCCATCATTGTTCCAGTGGTGGTGTGATTGCCTAATGCTACGCTAAAAGGCGTAAATGTGCGACGAAAATGGCGAAGCTGTCGCGTGTTTGCGTCCCAGTGACAACAGGGAGCGACTTAAACGCTTTGTCATGTGTCATGCTGAAACTTCCCAAAATAGTTTGAAAGATCAATGTACAGTTCGTTTACCCATTCAGGCTTACCTGACGCTAATTTTAGAATATCATTTTTTCTGGGATCTGAAGGTGCAATAGCAACAGAGACAGAGTTTTTACCTACTAAAGTAGTTAAGATAAACAACTCTTCTATAACTTCATCCCCCATAGCTAAACAGCCTATTGAAACCGCTTTTCCATGAATGAATATATTCGTACCGGGTTCAGTCCTTCCCTCTATTTGAGCATTTTTTAAGTCAAATTGATTGGGGTAGTTTAATTTCATCGATAAATGGAAAGCGCTGTTTGGATTTAAATACTCTAAGCCGTAGATGCCTTCTGGAACTTGCTTGTCACCTTCTTTTAGTTTGGGCCCAAGAACTCCACTTGCAGCCAGAATTGGATATGATCGAACATAAACTTGTTTGTTTCCGTGTGTTACCCACAATTCCAATTGCTTAGTGTCTTTAATCGCAAGCAAAGTGACTTGTGAAGGAGGGTATTGGATACCTGCTTTTTGAAAAAAGGGCTCAAGCCTATTATGCGTTTCACTTTCGTATCTACTTACTACATCTGAAACAGTCTGTTTTCCAACTACTTTTTGATACATAGGAACCCAAATCGGCCGCATAAACAGATATACACAGACAATGCCAATAAGTAATGCTGCTATGGTTAAGTATTTAAAAATGTTCAATATTCAAATCCCTTTGGCACATCACAGTGTGTTAGTGAGAATGCTGATTCATGCCTGTTTCCAAGGTCTTTACAGCCCACCAAAAAATTATTCTCAATAATAACAGAACCTTACAAACAACACCTTTTACCTTCAAGTCTATACCTATCTGTAGAAAACGAAACTCGGTATTAACGAGGCTTACGGTCTCGTTATAGACTTTGCATGGACACTAAGTTTAACCTTTTATTCGCTTCTTTTTATACCAGAATACTGTTTCGTAAATACACAAAACTGCAAGCCCACCTGCCCAAATTTGAAATGCTAATACTATTTCCGGTATACCGCAAGCTCCAGAATAAGCCTGTCCCCAATGCCAAAGGTAAGCAGGTAAATACGTAAAAGAGGTAATAAATAATAAAGGAACCCACACTCTTTTTCGTTCTGACAATAGCCGCAATATTATTGCAGCAATCAGTAACGCTAAAGCTAATGTAAAATATAATTTAGCTTGAAGCTCGTGAGACTCAATAAGCCCCTCAGGTGGTTGGAAGCAAGCAAAAGAGTTGACCGAAGCCAAAGCGAAAAAATTAAGACAATAATTCTGAACATTGCTTTCCTAATACTTTACCAGTACGTGCATAAATGATTGGCTAAAATTAGTCACGAAAGGAGCACACACTTAAAACTCTGAGTAGCGTAGTCTAGGTTTAGGGTCGAAGTACACAAGGAAGTCATTCCTCTCAACTTCGTTAGATAAATAAACCCTCAGTACCTTCTCACTTCCCCAAGTTTGAAAATTAATATTACTAACATTCTCCTTACAGATATTAAAAACAACCACATCGTCTTGAATAAGTTTTACGCTTACAGAGCAGTTATTAAATGGAGAATGTGTAAATATCAACTTACCCCCGTTTTCATAACGGTAAGATAAATGAAAACATCCCCTCGTCATGATCATATTCATCAGAATAGCCAAAGCCTCTATCAAAAAACTCTAATTCATCTGGATACTGATAATTCAAGTGTAAACCTCTTATACCGCGCGGGCAGATAACTCCACATTAATAGGCTTTTTATTGTTGGCTAAAATGTTGAACGGAGTGAAAAAAGCCACCTGTTGAAAGTCCGTTTCAATGCCTTGTTATCAGCATTTTACTCTTGCTTTGTTTTTGTAACGACTATATCTAAAGCTTTTTCTATTTCAATCGAACTTTCTACGTTTTTAATATGAATTTTTTCCTGAATAGAAACACTAATTTGAATTTCACGGCCTTCTTTTTTAGCTTTAGCCTTTGCTGAAAATATTTTGTCAAATAACTTAGATATATAATAAACACTTAAACCAGCGACAACATTGCTGCCAATTGAAATAAGAACTTGAGTTACTTCAGGAGCAGAGAAACCTTCCGTAATGCTAAGATACAACCCTTTTTCTGAAAAGTTATCAGCTTCTTCAGAGCTTATTGGTTGGAAATATTCTCGACCGGGGCCGATTATTTTTATATTGAAAGACTGCAAATCTAATTCATTCATCCATAACCTCAGATACTGCCAAAAATATATTAGTGAGAATGCCGGTTTAAGCCTGTTTCCAAGGTCCTTACAGCCCACTACTAAAACAGCTTATTCATATTAATAACAATAACCTACCACCTAAAACCCTTGTCTACAAGTCTATAGCTGTCTGCAGAAAACGAGACCTGGTATTTGCGAGACTAACGGCCTCGCTATGCAAAACTGCTAATGCGATAAATTTCATAAACTTAAAAATAGTTATGGCATAAACGAGACTTAAAAGTTCGGAGAAAGCGAGAATTGTGGCTCTTGAAAGTTGCGGGGGCTTCGTATAGACACCTACTTTAGCTCTGTCTCACCTTCTCATCAGTTTGCTTCAACGTGATGCTTAAGTAGATCCCGGCTCGCACGCGTCCGCAATGACTGAGTTGTTTGTCAGCTTTGGTTGCACCCTGAACAAACTTCTGCGTTGTCCGCTAACGCAAAAAAGCGCCAGGCGATGCTGGCGCTTTGCTGCGACTTAGGGCCTTAGAAGCCCGAATTCTGCGGCATGTTACTGGGTGTACTGATTAGCTCATGGCAAGTGCGGGGGTTGCTTTCGCAGTTGCCCGAGCTTTGGCCTTACGTGCCTCGCGACGTGTCGCAAGTTTTACGTAGAAGGCCGGTAATACAAACAAGGTAAATAAAGTGCCTACCATCATGCCTGCAACCAGAATAATACCTATGCTGTTACGTGCCTCAGCACCTGCTCCGGTTACCAGCATCAATGGGAAGTGACCCAACACCGTTGCTGCAGTAGTCATCAGGATAGGACGTAACCGAGTTGCTGCTGATTCAACCACAGCATCCAGTTTACTGCGCCCTTCCTCTTGTAAATGATTCGCGAATTCCACAATCAAGATACCGTTTTTCGCAATCAAGCCTATCAAAGTAATTAAACCAATCTGAGAGTAAATATTCATCGTTGTCAGCTCAAAGTAAGACAGTGCCAGTGCGCCCATCATTGCCAGCGGTACACTGCCCAGCAAGACCACCAGCGGATCTCTGAAGCTGTTGAACTGAATGCTCAGTAGCAGATAAACAATCACCAAAGACACCGCCATGACACCCAGCAGGCTGTTGCCTTGCTGTCTGATCTGTCTTGATTCACCTGCGTAATCAATCATGTAAGAAGGAGGCAGAACTTCTTTAGCCGCTTCTTCCAGCGCCGTTAGTGCCGCTTCTTTGGTTGAGCTTGGCAGCACACCACCGAAGATACGAAACGCATTTTGTTGACCAAAGCTGCTAAGCTGACGCGGTACCGTGGTCCAGTTGATTTCAGCAATGGCAGACAAAGGAACCATAGTGCCGTTGTGCGCCTTAATTTGCAGGCTCAGTAATTTCGACGGATCCGTTTTAATCTGGCTGTCTACCACAGGGATGACCTGGTAGGCCTTACCTCGGGCGTCAAAGCGGTTCACATAGTTGTTCGAAAGCAAGATACCCAGCTGACGACTGACATGGGCCAGGTCCATACCCAAATCTGCAATTTGTTCACGCTTCAGGGTTACTTCAATTTGTGGCAAGTCAATTTTCAGGTCTGTGTCTGCATACAGGAAGTGACCACTACCAAACGCTCTGCCTATCAGCTGATCGGCAAACTGTTTCATTTCTTCATAACTGGCTGACGATTTAACCACCATTTCCACATCAAACTGACCCGCAGTCGGTAATGGTGATGGCAAAATTGGCAGCGGATTAATACCCGGTAACTGTGCCAGACGACCATACACCTGAGGGATGAGTGACATCGTTGTGAAGTCACGCTCCGATGCGCTGATGAACTCTACCCCACCAAATGCACTGTTAGTGAAGATGTTTTGCCACATCTGCGTTGTGCCCGGCATTTCCAGTAAGGTATCAACCACACCATGCATGTTGTCTTCGTTGTAAGTCAGTGATGACTCAGGCGGAGACTGTACCAGTACATAAATCTGGCTTTGATCTTCAACCGGGGCCAACTCTTTTTTCGAGCCGGTGAAAAATGGCACGACCATCAGGCTTAATACCATGGCGCCTAACAGAATTTGATTGCGCCAGCTCAAAGAAGCACTCAGTACGGTTTTATACTTTTTACGTAACCAGTCAAATCCACCATTTACTTTGCGTGTCAGTTTTGTTTCTTTGCCACCCGGAGGCGTTACATAAGCACTCATGATAGGCGACAAGGTCACAGCAACAAATCCGGAAATCACGACGGCAATGGCCAGTGTAAAGGCAAACTCTTTGAATAAGATCCCGGTCAGCCCTGAAAGGAAGCCGATTGGCAGGTATACCATCGCCAGTGTCAGCGTCATCGAAACAATGGGCACAAACAGTTGTCTGGAGCTTTCCAGTGCAGCCTGTAACTTAGGCTTACCTTCACGAATGTAACGCGAAACGTTTTCGACTACGACGATGGCATCATCCACCACCAGGCCAACTGAGAGCACGATGGCCAGTACCGTTAGTAAGTTCATTGAGAAACCGACCACATACATGGCTGCAACCGCGCCCAGAATTGAAATAGGAATGGTCACCAGCGGCACAGCGGCACTTCTGAATGAGCCCATCATGAACAAGACCACAGCACCCACCAACACAACCGTTTCAACCAGCGTCTTAAAGATTTCGTTCAGTGCGTCACGCATATATAAGGTGCCGTCGTAGGCATAGTTAATACGGATGCCATCAGGCAGGGTTTCGTTGATTTCATCGGTCATCGCATATAAGGCATCACCAATGGCAATTTCGTTTGCACCTGGCAGCGGCCAGACCGAGATATACACGGTATCTTGCTGGCTTAAACGTGCACTGATAGTTGGCTGCTCAGAACCCAGTCTGACAGTGGCGACATCGCGCAGATAAATGGTTTCGTTGTTCGACTGTCTGATAACCATGCGCTTGAATTCATTTAAATCTTTCAGCTGGGTGTTGGCCACCAGGTCAATGCGTTGCTTGCTGGTCTCGGTAAAGCCCAGAGTGGCAATCGTGTTGTTTGCAGCCAGTGCGCTGTACACTTCGTCAGCGCTCAGGCCAAATGCATCCAGTTTCGCTGAGTCCAGGTCAACTCGCAGCGCCGGGGTACGGCTACCTTCTATCGCGACCCGTTGTACACCCTCAATGCCATTAAGCACTGGTGTAACCTGACGTGATAAGTAATCCGTTAGCTGAATAAGCGACACGCCTTCATTTTCAATATTCAGATAGAACAAGGCATGAGGTCTGTCAGCGCGCTGTACAGTCACAACCGGATCTTCGGATTCTGACGGCAACATGTAGCTGACCTGACCCAGCCGGGCAGTCAGCTCAGCCAGCGCCTTGGAGCTGTCTTCATTCAGGTTAAGGTACGCAGTCACAGTGCTGACCCCAGCCGTTGTGGTCGATTCCACATAGTCAATGCCAGGGACCGTGGCTGTTACACGCTCTATGGGTTCAGTCACAAACCCTTTTACCGTATCAGCCGATGCGCCGATATAAGTGGTCGAGACCACCAAAGACGAGCTTTCTATTTTAGGAAATTGCAGGACGGTGATCTTCAACACAGACCATAGCCCACCGATGCAAATCATGGCAGATAACACCACGGCCAGCACCGGCATAGTTACAAATCTATCCATAAAGTGGGCTTTATTTTTCATAGCGAAACTCCTTCTTTCTGAGTGTCTTCCATTGCAACAGACTGTTCGGGTTGCTGAGGCTCTGAGACAAACGTTTTCAGGCCGCTGCGCAGTTTGAATGCCCCCGCGCTGGCGATCAGGCGGTCTTCCTCAAGACCATCCGTGATCATGACCATGTCACCCAGACGCTCACCCAGCTCGACCTGCTGACGTGTTGCTCTGAGTGTGCCCTGTTCGTCTTTCTCCAGCAGATAAACATAGTCACCCAGTTGGTCCTTAACGATGGCCAGGTAAGGCACCGCAATAACTTCCTGATTGGTGCCTATCGGCAAGCTGATCTTAACCAGCTGATTCGTGTTCAACTGCTCGGTACGCTCGATGCGCGCACGGTATTTCAGTTGTCTGGATGCTGCTGTCATACCAGGCTCTACCGACTCAACGTAAGCCACTTGCGGGGCCGCGTTGTCACCAACCAGAGACACGCGAATCGGGGTATTGATGGCCAGTGCCTGATAGGTTTGTGGTACCGAGAAATCCACCCACATGTGCTCCTGCAATCCAACCATGTTGGTCAGTATAGTGTTAGGTGCCAGGTATTGGCCGACTTGCAGGTCGTGTATCCCAACATATGCGGTAAACGGTGCCTTAATGACTTTCTTATCAATACGCGCTGTAAGTAAGTCAACCTGTGCGCGGAACTCAGCCAGCTGCGTGATGGCTTCTTCCAGTTGCTGGTCGCTGAACTTTTTGCGCTCGTGCAGGTTGCGATAACGGACCAGTGTGCTTTCCTGCTGCGTGACGCGCGCCCTGGCCGCGGCCAGTTGTGCCAGCTCTTCTGCATGATCAATCTCTAACAGGGGCTCACCCGCTTTGACTAAGTCGCCCGACTTAAAGTGCAACTGAGTGATTTTACCCGATACCTCATTCACCAGATTGATGGTTTGTGGTGCTTTAATCACACCACTGATATCTATGTATGACTGATACGGTACTGTCTCTACACGCATTGCTTCTACCGTCGCGGCTTGCTCTGAAAACTCGGTATTACGTGCTTCGATCATGCGCCCTTTAAGGGCAATACTTCCTACTACCAAAGTGGCAACAACACTTGCTGTTGAAATCCAGGGTTTAATATTCATGACTTTCTCCTTTTCCTTTACCTTGGGGAACAGCCCGAAGGCTGCTCCTGAATCAAACTTTGCAAAAAGATACATCAAGCAAAGAATCTTTATATAAAGATATATGACCAAAAAAATTTGTCAATGTCTTTTGTGCGTATTTCCTTATGCTGCGCTATCGTGCTCGCGCTGCTTTTGATTTGCATGTGCTACAGCCAGATAGCCAGCCACACGTGCGGTGTTAATCAAAACCGCGGAATTAGCTTGTGCTGAACGACCATTGGTTACTTTATCAATGGCTTTCATGATGTATTTAGTGACTGCATTACCGCTCACACCTTCGGCCTCAGCGGCACGAACAGCATCATTAATTGCTTCATTGACTTCTTCACTGTCAATCGCATCTTCCTCACGGGTAGGCGTCGTGATCACCACGCTGCGTCCTTCATCTAAGCGCCATTGCGTTTCAATGATTTCAGCCAGCAAATCAGCATCGTCGATACGTTGTGGTGCTTTAAAGCCACTTGAACGGCAGTAAAAAGCAGGGAAATCATCAAACTGATATGAGATCACGGGGACGTTATGGGTTTCCAGGAACTCCAGCGTCAGGCCCAAATCCAGGATATTCTTCGCACCGGCACACACCACTGCAACGCGCGATTGGGTGAACTGGATCAAATCCGATGAAATATCCATGGTTTCCTGTGCACCACGGTGTACCCCGCCAATCCCTGCCGAAGAGAAGAAGTCTATGCCCGCAATCTCTGCAGCGATTAGCGATGAGGCTACGGTGGTTGCACCCAGCTGTTTCTTGGCCAGTACCACAGGCAAATCACGAGTACTTACTTTAGGAATATTGGCCGTTGTTGCGAACAGCTCAATTTCTTCCTCGTTCATGCCTATCAGGAATTTACCGTCTGCAATACCAATGGTGGCAGGCACAGCACCTGATTCGCGCACCGCGGCTTCAACTTTTAATGCGGTCAGGCGGTTATCCGGATAATCCAGTCCATGTGTGATAACATTAGACTCAAGTGCGACAACAGGTTTGCCTTGTCTCAGGGCCGCTTGAACTTCTGGTTTAATAACTAATGGGATTGATAAGTTGTTCATAATTTTGTCCTTGTCATAATTCGTAAATTTAGTAATTTGGAAATTTAATCAGTTTATCTTTTTGCGCCGTAATTAACGGCTGGTATACGTTTTGCTGCCAGTCCTCAGGTACTTGAGGGCACAAGGCAACTGAAATCACTTCTTCACCGCAATTGAGCTCTTTACTCAGAATTGCCGTAATGGTTTGTGCAATGGCTTCTTTTGCTATGTCAGAAACCGGGCACGCAAAATAATGAATATCTACATGTGGCATGGTTTTTCTCCTTAAATGCGTTAGGCGGTCAGCAAGCGATTAAAGGCTTCTGCTTCGCTCTGGTAATCAACAATACAGTCAAACAACTCTTCAACACCTGGGTGTTTAAGCAAGGCATAGTGGTCTGCCTCCAAGTGGATTGTGCGAGTTTCGTCTTCTGCATATCCCGGAATGTTTTCCAGGAATGAATAATCATCTCCTTGCGCTTTGAATATCACCTTAGGTGCCTTCACATTACGCTCCAGCAATTCGTTAAAGGTGTATTTGAATTCGTAGGTTTGCACCACGATATCAACAATGCGTTTCACCATGTCCTGATTGAGTGCTCTGTGGTTGGTGCAAACAAAGTCGATAAAGCTGGCTTTGTCGGTCACGACTTCCAGGCACTTTTCAAGCACCGGACCACTGATCTTCTGGAAGAACACTGAGTACAAGATGGTGACAAATGCCCCTGAACTGAAACACGGTACGCGTGCTCGGCTGGCAAACTGCGGCAACTCCGGCGATCCGGGTGCAATCAGGTATAGATCCTTCACTTCGTCCCCTGCCTGCTCCAGCTGGTGTGCTACTTCAAACGCCACTCTGGCACCAAATGAATATCCCCATAATGTGTAAGGACCTTCAGGCTGTGCTTCTTTTAGTAATTTAATGTCTGCACGCGCCATCTCACTGATAGTCTGGTACGGTACTTCCTGCTCGTTGATACCATGTGCCTGAACACCGATGAATTCAGCCTGATCAGCCACTTTCTCTGCCAGAGGCTTCAGGCTCATCGGGTAGCCACCCAGACCCGGCCAGCAGAATACTTTGCTGTCTTTTGATGAATTATTTAATGAGATCAGTCGGTTGTCTGTATCATGATCACTTTCCTGAATATGCTGGGCCAAATCCTCAATACTGGGGGCCTGGAACAACGTCTGCATAGGCAGGTTAAGGCTAAGCTCCTTATTAATGCGGTTAAGTAAGGTCACCGCTGTCAGTGAGTTACCGCCGCTTTCGAAGAAGTTATCTTTAACTGACGCTTTATCCCATTTCAGTGTTTGCTTCCAGATTTCTGCAATGTGCTCTTCAAGCGGGTTACGTGGCTCAATATATGGCACATCATTACCCAGTTGCGACAGCTTCTCGTTGTCACGTAAGGCGATATAATCCACTTTGCCGTTAGCAGTTTGCGGGAATGCATCGAACGCCACGATTTGATTCGGTACCATGTAAGTCGGTAAGCGACTTTGCAGGTCATCCTTCAGGATTTCTACCGGACCACGCATGTGGATGGCGTCTTCTTTCATCCCTTCGCTGCGCATTTGTTCGTCAGACACCTTACCGCCGATACAGAAGTAGAACGGCTTCATCTCTTTGCCTTGCTCAGCCAGGATAGCGCCGAAGCGATCCGCTGATGGCAAGTTATTCCCACTTTTCGAGCTGTAACCGGATGACATCAGACCAATATTCAGCTTGTTCATTTGTAGCTGTTGCAAGCGTCTGCCCAGGTCGACATAGTGTCGCCATGCTTCAGTCGTGTGGCTGAGCATAGATACACCAAAGCTGGAACGCTCATAAACCTGCTGATTAATCGCAATAACACTTTTCTTCTCTATGAGTTTTTCAGACAGGGGCACAAATTCACCGTCTTGCAGCGAATACTGGCCATTCTCCAGACCCTCAACACCTTGGATCTGCACTATTGACTCGACTTCTTGCAGTGGCACGCCTTGCGCCGCCGGGGTAATTTCATAACTGCCCAGGTATTGGTCATCGTGCTCAACCGCGAGACATTCTTGCAGTGACTCAGTGAATTCCCCTTTACCAACAGCCAGCCCGAATAAAGGCAGTACCTGATCAAACAGCCCCAGCATGTGTCCAGTTTCCATTTCCAACACTTCCAGAATGTTGTTTTTGTAAACCGGTTCGATTGCCTGTTGTTTACCCAGGAAATGAACTTTCAGCTGAGCTTCACTGTGCTCGGCAACCGGGCGTACTAAATGTAGTGTATGTTGCTCTGGCTGGTAGTAGTAAATACCGGCATCCAGGTCAAAAAGCTGATGTATTTCAACAAATAACTGAGTTGCATATAGGGCACCTGGTGAAGCATAGCCATATTTAGGTAACAAACGCTCCTCACTTTTGAATTGACCAAAATAGCGCATGATCTGACCAAACTGACCGTAACTTAACTGGGCCACATCGACACTCTTACCCGCACGCTCAGGTGCTGCGAGTAACTCAACGATGTCCTGCTGCGTCAGCTCTCCGCCTTCAAAGAAACGATAGGTTTTGCGTGCAAACACCGTTTCTGACTGACCTTGTGTTGGTTGTTTATTTGGTAATTCAAAAGATGGCTCATCTTTGAGTACCGCCTCTGAACGGAAACCCGCATTAGAGAGCTGCGCTTTTACCTGAAGTTTGTTTTTCTTCGACTGGTGGTGCTCACCGTGATTACCCTGGTCCATCACTGCGGCTTCACGTTTGTTCAGCTCAATACAGGCAATCAGATTCTGAAACCCGGTTCGCTCATCATTTTTAATGACCATAGCCGCGTTTTTAACCCAGTCGTGCTTTTCTATCGCCAGGCGGATCTCATCCAGCTCAACCCGATAACCACGCAGCTTGACCTGATTGTCAACGCGACCTAAAAAGTGTGCGTTGCCCTGATCATCCAGCTTAACCACATCCCCACTTCGATAAAGCACACTGTGCTGTGGCTCATCAGAGTGCGGGTTAGAGATAAAGCGCTCCTTGGTGATATCAGCTCTGTCAAAGTAACCACGGGCGATCTGCGCACCACTGATGTACAGCTCACCTGATTCGCCGGCTGCAACCGGTTGAAGTTCATCATCCAGCACATAATAGTGCGTATTTGCAACGGCCTGGCCAATTGAAATGGCCTCAAAATCCTGCTCCAGCGTGTTTTGAGTTACCGTATAACTGGATGAGTTAATGGTGCACTCAGTGGGGCCATACAGGTTGGTTAACTTAAGGCCCGGGAGCTCTTCAAAAAACTGCGCTGCCAGTTGTTTTGTCAGGGTTTCACCACCACTAAAAACGTGCTGCAGCGAGCTACAAAGCTGGATCCCTGGGGTGTCCAGCAGAGCCTGCAACAAAGTGGGCACACACTGCAAAACGGTGACTTCGTTTTCAATCATGGCATCAATCAATGCCATAGGATCACGATACATGCCTGGCTCACTCGCCACCACGCAGGCGCCCATGGCACACGCCAGGATCTCCCATTGTGCCGCATCAAAGCTAAATGGCGTTTTCTGAATGATGCGTGTGCTGTTATCAAACCCAAACTGCTCACGCAGCCAGCGCATCTGATTAACGATGTTACCGTGCTCAATCATGACGCCTTTCGGTGTCCCGGTGCTGCCCGAGGTATAAATCATGTATGCCAGATTTTCCGGGGCAACCTCTGCACAGTATGTTTGCTCATTGCTCAGCTCTTCCAGGCAAATGACCGTAACAGAAGGCCCAACAAGCGAGATGATTTTTTCTTTCAGGTGTGATTGCGTCAGTATCAACTGAGTCTTTGAATCAGTGATCATGTGTAATACCCGCTTATCTGGGTATTCAGGTGACAGTGGTAAATAACCACACCCGGCATATAAGCTGCCCCATACGCCGACTACCAAATCGTCGGAAGGCTCAACAAATAGGCCTATATAGTCGTCTGGTTTGGCATCAAGTTGCTGTAATGTCGCGGCAATCTGCTGTGCTCGCAGATCCAGCTGCGCAAAAGTCATGCTCTCATGATGACCAACAACGGCGGTCGCTTCAGGTTGTGTTGCAACCTGATGGCGCATTAATTCAATTAGATTTATTGCTTTTATTTCCGCTTCAGCAAGCGTTACACCACTGGCTGACTGATGCGTGTTCGGTGAGTTTAGTAAGTTCATTTTTAAATCCCTTAATTAAATTTCGTTCATCTAAGTTTCTAAGTCTTCACAAATCCACTTGATGCCACTTCCCATCTTTAGCTTTTAAAGCCTAGTAGCTAAATCCTATGCAACAAGTTCCATACTAAGATAAATAAATATATCTTAATGCCAACATACTTTTTGTGAAGATATTTGATGTGATAACTCTTGCCACCAAGTTTGTTTTGCAGTATCTTTAACGCATCAAAGAAAACAGAGAAGTAGTTTTTATGCAGAAACATGATTTAGTAGACACCGTAATTGCTCAATGGGAGAAAGAAAGGCCCGATATCGATCCCTCACCTATGGCCATAATGGGCCGCCTGGTCAGAACGGATGCTATATTCAGCAAAGAGCTGCATGGTGTATTCAGCCGGTTTGGCCTAAATGGGGGAGAATTCGATGTACTGGCGACATTACGTCGCTCAGGTGAGCCATACACATTGACGCCTAACCAGTTATTACAGACATTAATGCTAACCTCAGGTTCCATGACCAACCGCATTGATAAGCTTGAAGCAAAGGATTTAGTTAAACGTAACCCGGATCCCAATGATCGCCGCGGAGTCATGGTCAGTCTGACAGAACAAGGGCTGACGCTGATCAATGAAGTGGTCACCGAGCACGTGGCCAAAGGACATTACTTGTTGTCACCACTTGAAGAGGACGAAAAACAGCAGCTGGCAAATCTGTTGAAGAAACTACTTGTCAATTTGCATCACTAATCAGGTTGCCCATGAGGGCGCGACCAGGAATCAAATAAAAAAGAGGTAACGTTTAACGTTACCTCTTTTTTTGGCTGTGGTAATGGCTTAGTGGACGCATTACCCGTGCCCAATCTCTCAAAAAAGTCTGCCATCACAGCAGCGTAGTTAAAACCTAAACACTGTGCTGCGATGGCCATTCAATAGGTTATGCGCTTTGCATTCTCATGCTTTTCTGTGCGCGGGCAAAAAGACGTTCGGCTTCAGAAGTACACACATTCAGTAAAAACTTTTGCCGCATCAGAGACAGCAACTGTTGCGCTGACGTGACTTCGATGACTGTACTGAATTGACTGACTTCATGCAGTTCCCTGTAAAGCAAGTTGCGCAATGTAAAACGCTGTCCGCCCGTAACTCGGGAAAGTACAAGGTTATTGACAAAATTAGACTCAGGATGCTGGTGGCTGTAAAAATGTACCACATCAAAGTCCTTCTCCGTAACGGGAACCAGCGACACACTGTACAGGCTAACCTGCTCAGGCTGTAACAGCTCAATACGCACGTCTGACGCTGTGCGGGTTATTTTGTAATGATAGTTTCCGACCTCGATGGTGCCAGACTGAGAAATACACAATGGCTCTTTCGGTGATTTTGAGCCAAAACCCACATCAAATAAGTAACTTTCATCCCCAATTTTCACCAAAGTAACTCGGTGTGTTCTGGCATTGTCTTCTTTGCCGTTTAACAGTACTTTGGCCAGCAATGGCTGAACCTCATAGCCCAAGTGTTCCAGTGCCAGGTAAGCCAGCTTATTCTGCTCAAAGCAGTAGCCTCCCTTTTTCCTGAGCACCAGACGATCCAGCAAATCTTCCTCCTGAAGCGATATGATCTCTGCGCCCAGTGCACTAATGCTTGAAAAGCTATACATTTCAAGATGTTTTTCCTGGATTTCCCTGAGCTGTGCCAAACTGGCATGCTGCTGAGTCAACTGAAGCGATTTAATATAATCTTGAATCATCATGATCATTTTCCTTTTCTTTGAGATTAACTTAAGGCTAGAACCTCAACTTAAGTTAAGGTCAAGAAAACAAACTAAATTTTTTGCCAGCAGTCGCGAAAAAGTGACTCTGCCTGGATTTTACCTGAGTTATCTCACCCTACACACGGTTACCCTGGACAACGTCAACTCCCCAGGTGGCCGATCACTTCCTGCTAACACAGAATTTTGAACGCTTTCACGGTAACTGTCTGCTCATTGCGACGCTTTTTTAATGAACCAGCCAATCACTTGATATAAATCACACTCCACTCACACCTCAGTCACGATAAAAGTACTGATTATTGCACCTAATGCCGATTGTGCCGAAACGGATCATTATAACCAAAATAAGGATAGTGGTTGTTCATGACTAAATTAAAGACACGGCCTCTTATCACCCTACTTTTGCTCCCACACCCACTTCAAAATGTGAGCATAGTAATAGCACGCATTTAGGTTTTGCTTTGCCACCAGCAACTCACGGTAGACATATCCCCTCTAACTCAATGACAGTGGCGCCACTCTGCCCCAGATAAAAGATAAAAAGTACATATCGAATAAAACCCTGCATCACCAAACCTGCCTCGATATAGTGGCACTAACATGGGCAACGTCAACTTGCCGGGATTTCTTTAGATTCGATAATCTGAGCTTGTAAAAAGGCGCTCAATGAGCGCCTTGGATTTTTATGGGTAAACCTGGCCTAACAGGCAATTATTTATAAGAATAATTCAATGTCACACCATTGTAACTGTTGTAGCCATAGAGGCTAATGTGCCATACACCCGAGCTTGGGTTAGTAAATAAACACTGTTCTTCATTGCCATTCTTCCAGGGACGGCAGGTGTAATTATTTGCATCAGGCTGAGCGTTGTATCTTACATACAGATCAGCGTCTCCGGTACCACCGGTGATGGTCAGCGCCATCTCTTTAACTCCCTGCGGAATATCCCAAGTGTAGTGCGTCCAGCCATTCTGGCTGCCCTGAAGATTTGGCAGTGAACCATTCACAGGCGTCACACCACCCGGATCGCCGCCTCCCTGACAGCCATTGGCAGCAATGTAATCTGATGCAGCTTTAGCTTGGACGATACCATGGCCATAGTAATTGTCTCGACCCGCTGCCCCTTTGTCTTTGGCAGTTGCGTTCAGAGCGGCCCGGATCTGCTGGTTATTACACTGACTGTTGTGGCTCCACACCAACGCCGCGACACCAGCAACATGGGGTGAGGCCATAGATGTACCACTCAGACTCCGATAAGTATTAGTCGGGTAGGTCGAGTTAACACTGGAACCAGGACCCGCAAGCTCAACCTGGTCATTGTACTGAGAAAACGACGAACGGCTTTCACTCGACGTAACAGACGCCACAGAAATAACCGAGTTGTAAGAGGCCGGATAAGATTTAGAGCTATTACCATCATTACCGGCAGCAGCGACTAATATCATGCCTCCATCAACGAAATTTTGCATCGCCGTATTTTCACTGTTGGAGTAATTACCACCACCCAGGCTCATATTCACAACTTGTGCACCACCATCTTTACACTGCTGAATTGCATTCACCAGGTTTGAGGCATAAGTCCACTGTCCGTTGTCATCGAAAATTTTGACAATGTGCAGGTCCACACCGGGATACACACCGACCACGCCCTGATTGTTATCCTCTGCCGCGATGGTACCCGCAACGTGTGTACCATGGCCGTTGCCATCATTGTTCCAACGGCCTACCGCATTGTTGTTCGCAACCCCGGTTACATTGCCATAGGGTAAATCAGGGTGGCCAAGGTTGTAACCTGTATCAATGACGCAGACTTTTCTTGCAGAGGTATTGGACTGAGGCAACAAGTGACCCTGTACCATAGTGATCCCATACGGTGTACTCTGTGCAAAAGGTACGATTTGATTTGCAGACTTAGCTAAGGGTAATACATAACGCTTGGGGTCTATTTCGATTGAGTCAACGGACGAAAAGCTTCGTAGTGTCTCCAGGCTGTATTCATCCAGTTCTGCCACCATCGCTTGCTGACCATTGAGTGCAAACAATGGCTCTGCACCTGCAGTAAACAGATAGTTGAGTGCAATATAATTATTGAAACTGTTTTTACCCCCTGACAATGTCTCTTTAAAGCGCACTATATAGCGATTGCTGGCGCTCTTTTTAGATTTGCTTTGTAGTTTTGCTTCTTCTGTATGCCCCTGAAAAACAGGCTCTTGTGCGAACGCAGGCAAGCTCAATGCAGTAAACATTAGGGTGGATAGGGTTGATAGTTTAAAACGTGTGATACTCATGTCTTCTCCTTGTTGTACCTTGTTGTATTGTTACTCTTTTTGTAACTGACAATGCACTTAAACAACCGCCCATAGCCGCCGGGCAACCAAGTGGTTTAACTACTTGTACCTATACAACAAGGTCACTTACTGCGATAAACATGTCAGTACTGTGTTGTGAAACTGTTAACAAAGGTAGCAACTGGAACGGTCCAATTGCAACATACATTCAAAAAAACTGTTATAATATTTCATCCAGCAGACTGTTAAAAATGACATAAAGATTGATATTTAATGTAAAATTATTGAAATTTATGTATCTCCACTTGAGAGAAACTGAAGAGATATAACAATACTGGTCGCGCGAAAATCAAAAATGCTACGCGAACAATGAATATTATTCAGCGAGAAAAATAACAGTGATAAAGCAACTACCCACAGAAACTGACACCATTCTTACCACACCTGGCGCTATGCTGCATTTGGAGTGGATACGACTATCACTGGCATAAAGTTCAGCCTCTCATGGCCACTTTAACCACGCACTCACAAGCTCCAAAACCCACACCGCGTTTACCGATACCTTACCCATAGCTTTTATTTATCACAGTACACTCAAATTGTACCTGGTGATAAACTAGGAGCTTTATACACATTGCATAGCAGGGCCTGCAATTTTCCCTGACTTTGCAATCAATCATTTTGGTTTACAGGCAGTCATCACATGAAAGTACTAAAGATTTTGGGTATTGGGATTAGTAGCATTTTTGTCTTCTTTATTGGGATAGCGATTATTGCAGGGCTAAACAAAGCAGATCCGGACGAGACCTTTATCCCCTTTCTGGAACAACAAATGCCACGCGTTACAAACTGGGATCTTGATTTGATTCAAAGCCTTATGGTTGAGCAAGCCGTATCATCCGCAACACCAGAACAATGGCAGATGTACATAGATAAAGTCTCAACACTGGGTAAACTTGAGCAAATTGACGCAATACAGCTTGAAAACATGAGTGCCAGAACGTCTTTTACGGGCAACACGACAACGACTGCGGTTTATCTGCTCTCATTACAGTTCAGTACGGGTCCTGCACATGCCAGAGTTATTCTGGTGCACACTGAAGAGGACGGCGTCCAGGTTCAACATATTAAATTTTTGGCAGACAGGTTGATGCAATGATGAGTGTTAGCCCGTTCTGCTACTGACATGTGAAAAGGCTCGCTTTATATCTTGCCAGTCTGAGACTATCTGGATGCCATTTTCATCAGCGCAGTCAGGTTCAAAGCATGTGTAGCCAGCCCGCTATTACCTGATACAATGAACAGCAGATTGTCTTTACAGGCGTTGATTCAATGAAATATCCGTTTTTCTTCTTAATCCTTGCGCTGATATCGAACAAAGCCTGGGCCTGGCGAGCCGGCCAGTGCAGTGGCGAGTGTGGCGACTTTCTTCGCGCAATCTCAGGCGGCAACACGGGCATACTGGCACTGGAAATTGCGCTGTTTGTATTTGTTGTCCTTTACCTTTTTATTAAAGTCATGGAGAAATGGGATAAATAAACAGACACAGGCTTATACCCTGTTTCACTTTATACTCACCCGGAAAAATCGATTGTGACACAGATCTGACTCCCCTCTATGCGTTGCGTGTATTGCCAGTTTTGTTGGCGACAAACACGTTCAACAATGATTTTCCCGAGTCCATACCCTTGCTCTGTGCCAGAAAAAAACTCGCTGACATGCGCCGATTGCCCGGGTTGTAATATATTGCTCACGCTAAAAGTACTGTCTGTCACACGCAACTCTATGTCCGCCTCTGTCGAGTGCTGAATGGCATTCCTGACCAGGTTACTAATCACAATCAGTCCGTTCACGCGTGTGATGCTCGGGCTATTTTTCGACGATGCGATCAGGGACAGCGTTTTGCCATTTTTGTCCGCCTGACACTGAAACGCTAACAAGACTTCTTCAACCACTGAGGCCAACTCAGCCTGCGCCGTTTGCCCTGTTTTATCCTCTCTTGCCAATTCAAGCAATACGGTGATCATGTCTTCCATACTATTGACTGCGCGTTCCAGCCGCGCCAGCGGTTTTGCCAGCGCCGGCTCCCTTTCACTGTGCAGCTTTAACAGCTCATTGGCACCTTTGATCACCGTCACTGGGGTGCGTAATTCATGACTGGCAAAACTGGTAAACTCGCGCTCTCGCTGAACGAACGCTTCAATACGTTGTGCATAATCAGCCAGTGTTTTGTTTAGCAGGCCGATTTCATCATCTTCATATTTGTATTCAGTGATAAATCGCGGATCCGACGACCCATCACTTTTCTTAACCTGCTCTATCAAAGTAAACATCGGCGCAAGCGAGCGTTTCAACACAAGATGAAAAATCACAAAAAACAGCAAAATAAATAACGTAAAACTGGAAAAAATAATCTGCATCATCATGCGCTCCAGGTTTTCGGAAATTTCCACCTCATTGACATCATAAATGAAGTAATACAAAGAATTATCCGGCATTCTGGCAACGGCATAATGAAAGTCTTGTTCGTCGGGATGTTCCAGCTCAAACACGCCAGGTGTGGTGCTGTCGATGTACTCAGCAAGCAATGGCGGAATATCAGCAAACCGGGCATAGGCCACTATCCCTTCAGGGAATAAAAACGTGTGCCTCTGTGCATAGTTTTGACTAAACTGAGTCACAACCCGGCTCAGCTGCTTTTCAAAAATATAATCTTCGGTGCCTTTGGTTGCGGCAAATACCACCAGCAAACTCAGCATGCAAAACACACTAAAGCTGGCGATAAACGTGGCCTTAACACGCTGACTCAGGCTCAGAGTACGGGCAAAGCGAGCTAACTTTGACTGACAATCAGATAAAAACAAGCTGGTACCCCTGACCATGTTTTGATTGGATCTTTAAGTGTTCCGCACACCCCGCCAACGACTTTCTCAGATTATAAACATGACTTCTCAATACATCATTCTCTGGCAGCAGGTCGCCCCAGAGTTGAAACTCCAGCTCTGCTTTATCCACCAGATTTGGGTGACTTTTACATAGCAAAGTCAAAATTTTAAAGGTGGTTGGGTTTAACTTCAGGGCCTGGCCATTGAAACATGCCGTTTTGTTTTTCTGATCTAACGCCAGACCATTCACGGCCAAAACAGAATGGTAGTCATTTTGTGCCTTACGGGTATGGGCAAGCAGCCTGGCATACAATTCAGCAATGGCGAAGGGCTTAAGAATATAATCATCCACCCCGGAATCAAATCCGTTCAGCTTATCATCCAGCCGATCTTTTGCTGTCAGCATTAAAATGGGCACCTGAGGCTGCTGCCCCTGGCGTATCTGAGCCGTGGCTTTTAACCCGTCCAGTTTGGGCATCATGATGTCCATCACAATCGCGTCAAACGTTTGCGTTTGTGCCAGACTCACAGCCATTGCCCCATCATAGGCAAAGTCCACCTGGTGGCCTTTGGCTGTTAAGTAATCCCCGATATTTTCTGCAATATCCAGGTGATCTTCTGCTATTAATATTCGCAACACCGCATTACACCTCAGTTCTCAATTAAAAGCGATAGATCAGACCAAGGCTGGCCTCGACTTCACTGTCACTGCCCGCTCTCACTAATGGACTGTCTGCCACTTTTGAGGCATACACCTCATAATCCACAGCAAACGATAATAACCAGCTTTTATTAAATGCGTATACCCCGTTTGCACTTATCCCATAAGACTTTACCCCTCCACCGAGCTGATAAGACGAATAAACACTCTCCCTGGCCTGCGCAGCTGTAATACCAAACTCAGTTTGCATGTGGTCACTGTTTGCAAAACTGATATCAGCCCCCAGCTCGAGTTTTAAATCTGACTCATTCACTATTCGATAGTGGACTGTCACAAACCCCACACTGCCCTTTTTGGGATCTCCCCCTGTATAAGTTTGCGCAAACACGCCCAAAGTCAGTGGCCCATTAATTTGCCATGCAGCCCCAACGCCCCACTCCATCATTTCATCAATGTCACCCAGTCCATCTAAGCTCTTGTCACTGGCCTCGTTTTGCTCCCTTCCCTCTTCAAAGTTGAGCCAGCCACGCAACACAAGATCAGGCTGAATTTGATAGAATACCGCGTTGCTCATCAGGTTGGATTGAAACGCCCAACGTTGGGCTCGATAAGCAACTTCAATATAGGGGTCAGCCTCTGTCGCAGTCTCACCCGAGCCGTGATATTCAGGTTCGGATTCAATGCCGAGTCCTACGGCATATCGCCAGCCCGCTGGTGGCTCAAATATAGCGACAGGTCCGGCGATGTCGATTGGCATAGACATCATTTCGGGCTCTGAGTTTGCCAACACAGGTAAAGCGTACAAAACAGATAATATTAAAATAGCGTGGTGTTTCATTGTTCAGTCATCCTCTGATACGGTTACTGGCCACTGTGACAGAGAGAATGTCAATGAAATGTCGAACCAGGCATTGACACTTCGTCGACAATTAAATGGGTACGCTGAGACTTCCTTTAACTGTTCGGGCTAAAACCTATGATGCCTATTTTATTTCTGCTGTTCCTGAGTGTCTGTGCCATGATTTACGTCTACCGTTTCCGGGGCTGTGCGCGATTTGCCACTGTGCATGAATATCTGCGTAAAGGCTGGCCTATTTTTGCGCCGTTAAATGTTTTTCTCTATATGACATCTCACCGACGGGCGCGGGCGCCTTTTACCAGTGTGGATGATTACCCGGAACTGAAGCTGCTACAGGATAACTGGCAAGTCATTGCTGCCGAGGCGTCACAGTTAATGGCCAGCGGCCAGTTTATTCAGACGACTGCGCAGGAGAACGCCAGCTATTATGATGTCGGGTTTCGTACTTTTTATAAATATGGCTGGAGTAAGTTCTATTGCACCTGGTACGGCGAAACACTCCACTCAGCTAAAGCGCTGTGCCCCAATACCGTTGCACTCTTAAAATCGATCCCCAGTGTAAACGGTGCCATGTTTACCCTGTTGCCCCCGAATGCCCAGCTTACCCGTCACCTTGACCCGGTTGCCTGCTCTTTACGCTATCACCTGGGGCTGGACACGCCGAACGATCCCAATTGTTTTATTTCTGTCGACGGAAAAAGGACGTTCTGGCGCAATGGTCACGCATTTATGTTCGATGAAACCTACCTGCACTACGTGAAAAACGACACCAGACAGTATCGCCTGATACTGATGTGTGATATCGATCGGCCCGTGAATATACTGGGCCGCCCGGTCAACTGGCTCTATAAAAAGTTTGTACGCTTGTTGCTCGTACCAAATTTACCGGGCGATCAATCCGGGCCATTTAACCGACTATTTGCTCGCCTCATGCCCACGTTAAACCGGGCAAAAAAACTAAAAAAAACCAATCCCAGGCTCTATTACCCGCTGAAGTGGCTAGTCAACTTCAGCCTGCTCGGTATCCTGTTACTGGTACTTGCCTTGATATTTAGGTTGATAATTGCGGTGGTTAATTAGATGCCTTCACCAGATGTGTATACCTGATTTATACAGGTGTTCGCAAGTCCCTCTGGAATATAGCTTGCTTTAGGGGTCCGAATAATGACATTCATGTCATGGGTCACTACTGAGTGCAATGCGCGTGATAAACAGTCCGGAACCTTAATGTGAGAAGACAACTCCCAAAGGGTGCGTGACTTTGGTCATTAAGTTAATCACTTCTATACTTATTTCATGTTAGAAAAGTTGTTTATCAATAATGCGCACTGAAACACCCGCTGAGCAACCTGCGCTGGTTGCTCTAACCAGGACATTTATCCATTGGGTATTTGGTTTCATCATTTGTTTACTACCTGGCCCCGCATTGGCAATGAACAAATCAGCCGAAATTGTTATTCCACTGAACAACTGGGCAAGCCAACGCGTACTGTCACATGCCGTCGGTGACATGGTCAAACGTTATGGCTTTGCTGTCAGCTACCGCGATATGCCTGCGCGCGATCAATGGGGCGCATTACAAAAAGGGTTAATTCACTTTCAGATTGAGATCTGGCAGCAATCCATGGCTGGGTCATTCAACAGAATGCTGGATAACCAGTATATTGTTGATTTAGGCATGCACGACGCGATGGTCCGCGAGGAATGGTGGTACCCCGACTATGTCGCAGCGCTTTGCCCCGGGCTGCCCGACTGGAAAGCACTCAATGCCTGTGCTTCCTTGTTTTCAGCCAAACCTGAAGAGGCCAAAGGCACCTTCTATACAATTGACTGGGATTATCAGGACGCGGACTTAATACGCGCATTAGGACTTAACTTCACAATAGAACGTCTCAGTAATGAGGCAGAGCTTTGGCAGAAACTGGAGCTAGCCAGTGAGCGCAATCAGCCAATTGTGCTCATAAACTGGACTCCTAACTGGACGGACTTTTACCGGCCCGGACAGTTTGTCGAGTTTCCTGCGTATGAAAAAGCCTGTGAGACTGAAGCCAGCTGGGGTATCAATCGCAATCTGCTCAATGACTGCGGTAATCCGCAACAAGGCTGGTTAAGAAAAGCAGGCTGGCCAGGTCTGGAGCAGACTTATCCTTGTATTTATAACCTGCTAAAGAAAGTCAATTTTTCGCAAGACATGATTGCTGACGCGTCGGCTCTGTCTATTATCGAGGGGCATACGGAATTACAGGCTGCCCAACTATGGCAAACCAAATACGCCCCTGAAATAGCACACTGGCTGGACCCTGCTTGTTTAAACTAGCAATCTGCGCGGCAATGACCGCGCAATAATTTGCTTAATGATGAAGTTATTTGCTGAAGGAGGTGACAGCTAAAGTCCGACCGTGGATTGTTCCAGTTCAGCTAAAGTATCTTGCAACATGTCTTTGTCTTGCATATCAGACGCCAACTTTAATCCTCGCTCGATAACACTTTTTGCCTGCTGCATATCATTCAGCTCAGCGAGTGCTCTGGCCCAGTAGGCAAAAAAGTACATATTTTGATTATTCAGTTGCACCGCTATATCAAATAGAAACACCGAGTACTTTGGTTCTTTATCCCAATATTCGTAAGCTAATTCGGCGATCACCCGGTCTGGTTCAGGTAATTGCTTTACCAGTTCTGATGCCTTAGCCGCATAAGTAGACCTGATGTCTGACAGGGGTTTATCGCTCAGTCTTACTTTTTGCAGTAAAGCAAACAACCTGTCTATCTCAACTTCTCGCCTGGCCTTTTCAGTTAACCAGTTTGTCTCAACTACTTTATTTGCCATTTCTACCGCTTTATCCAGAGCCTCATCAACACCAATCGCCACATCAGGTTTCACGCCTACCGTTTCCCAATTTGTTTGGGTGACCGGGTTGATGGCAGTGCCTGTTGCAATGAACATACGCAGCTCATCATTTATTGTGAACATCCCCCCTGGGTTGGCGGCGCCTCCTGTTGTTTCACCGATGAGCGTCGCCCGCTTTCTGGTCTGCATGTTATAACTAAACTCTTCTGCACCGGAGTAGGTCTTGCTACTGGTCAACACATACAAAGGAACATCAGGCATTTTCTTGCCACCCACTTCATCCAACACGTAGAAATCGGTAGTTTCATCGTCCTCTCGAAAGTAAAGGCTGTTCAGCAGCAGCTTTTCATCAAAAAAGTAACTGCATATATACTGGACAGTTCGCGGTGAGCCCCCACCATTTCTTCGCAAATCAATGATCACAGCGTCGGTTTTTGCCATCAGCTTCATTGCCGCATCAATATAAGGTTTACTGTCGGCCAATCGATAAAAAGAACGTAAATCTATATAGCCAATATTGTTCTCTAAAACTCTCGCGGAGAGGACGCCGTAATTTAAAAACTTATGTCGTGTTGGTTTGAGTAAGTTGTCACGTATTGAAGACTCAATTCCGCTCACCTCTTCACCCACAGGGTTAGCTCGCACTCTTAAATGACGGTCTTTTGCCGTTGCTCTTAACCACTCGGTCAGGGCTTTGGAGAATGATGTATGGTCTTGTGCAGACGCAAAGTGACCCGACTGAAATGCCTTATATAGTTTATCATTGGTTTGTGTTGCGACCTCTGGAAAAACATAATGCTCGGTCATCAACTGGGTGATTTTTTCTATCGCGGCTTGTTTTTCGTTTTGTGTTATCGCACTTGCCTGTGATGGTGCAGCGACCAGCCCCAAAAATAATGCGAGTGCAGTTGTTGATAGGTGTTTTAGACTCATAGGTTAAACTCACTGTGCTGTTTGTTTTCCCTATTTTTAACTTTATTGACGAAAAAGAATTGTAAAAAAGTAAAGAGCTTAAAAAGGGTCATAGTCGCCAATAAAGCGACTGTAAACCACCTGAGATGACTGATGTTTGTCGTAGCCGCTTTGGGCCGTTAAATAAGCTTTCGGAGTCTGACCAATTACCGCCTTAAACTCTCTGTTTAAATGAGCTTGATCAAAGTATCCGGATATCAGCGCGGAGCTCGTGAGGTCCCCCGGATAGTGCGATGCGTTGAGTAAAAAGCTATTCATCCGCCATACTTTACATAACTCTTTCGGTGACATACCAATTTTTGACACAAAGTGATTACGTAAGGTGACTTTGCTGATCTCAAACTGTTGGCAAATATCTGCAATTTGTATATTGCCACGCGCATCGAGAATGGTATTTGTTTTCGCTCTCAGCAGCTCCGGAAGAACAAAATCATGGTTATAGAACAGCCTTTTGAGCCAGGGCATTAGCTTGGTCAAGGTGCTCTGAAACTGCCCTTCCAGTAACTGCGCTGGCCAGGTATTTAAGCTCAGAAGTAATGATTCGAGCTCCCGACTGGCAGCAAATATATATTGCATACTTTCAAGGGTGTTTTTGACCTCTGAGGCTGCTAACTGATGTGGCTGAAAGTACGCAAAAGGTTTTAGTCTCACGCCTAGCACCCATTGTGGCTGCACGCTCGAAATCTCATAAGCTGATAGCTGTTGCCCGACAAGACTCACCCCTGCGGGGACTGTTTTTGGTTCATGAATAGCGGATGAGTAGGTCAATGGCATACTATGAAACAACAGTTCAAACACACCTTGTGGAAAAAATGAGACAGAACCAGACACACGACGAACCCAAAAAGGCTCCAAAAAAGGAGATAACCAGCCCGGTGGCAAGCATTCTTTATAATCTGACTGGTCCATCACTTTACTGCATCAATACATTCTTGTTGTCTGCTATCTTAATAGACTAATGTGCCTTCATACCAGCTTGTATTTTTACAGGTGACAATATAGGCCCCAGACACTCACCCATATAGTTATCAATAGCATGTCAATTTGGAGTGGATGCTCACAAATAAAGTACTAAAAATTTTGCAGGGTTGTCTGGTAACTACTTAAACCACACTTTGCCACCAATCATTTTAAATGCCGGGGTGCCACGGACCAGTGTGTCCCGGGCAAACTCAGTGCCACAACCAGGGCACTGCCCACCTTGCTCGGTGTAATCCGTCACAATCCGCTCTTTAAAACACTTAACCAGTGCGCCTTTTCCACCTTTTCGGTATTTATACAGCGGTGCTTTACATTTAGCACAGAAAATATCGACCGTTTTAGTCGGGCCTTTCTTGTTTGGCTTAGCCATAGCTCAGAGTTCACAGAGGCAATACGTCATGCATTAAAGTATATCTGCTTTAATCTCAGCAAGACAGCTGGCAAGGTTTACTTTAGTAGCCTATTGGCTGTCGTAGGATCGTTTAGGTTTGGGAAGGTTAAAGAAATGAGCAGGCCGCGCTGCGCGACCTGCCGAAAGTGCTACGATTTTTTCTGATAGATGATGCCGGGGTTGCAACGCAGCATGTCAAAGTCGTTATTAAGACCGGCCATAGATTCAGAGGCGCCCAGGAACAAATACCCATTTGGGTTAAGTGCCTGAGCGAACTGGCTAATGATCTTCGCTTTAACATCTGGCGAAAAATAGATTAGTACGTTACGACAAAAAATCACGTCAAACTTACCCAGTAAGGCATAGGAATCAAGCAAATTTAAATGCCTGAAGTTTACCATGCGGCGAATAGGCTCATTAACTTTGGCCATACCATTGCCACTGTCTGAAAAAAACTTTTTCTTGCGTTCCGGTGACAGGCCACGCGCCAGTGCAAGTGCGTCATATTCTGCATTCTTACACATATCCAGCATGGTATTTGAGATGTCAGTACCTACAATCTGCACACCCATTTTGAGCGCACCGGGATTGGAGGTCTGATATTCATTGGCAGACATGGCTATTGAGTATGGCTCTTGCCCGGAAGAACTCGCCGCAGACCAAATTTTAACCGGACGGCGCAGGTCCTTAAATTCAGGAAATATCTTAGTCTTGAGCAGTTCAAAAGGGTATTGATCACGGAACCACAAGGTTTCGTTGGTGGTCATCGCATCCACAACGGCGGCACGTAATTGCCGCTCATGGGGACTGAGCGTTTTACTCACCAGAGCTGACAGAGAGTCAACGCTAAAACGAGACATCAGAGGCGCTAGTCTGCTTTTAACCAGATATAGTTTATTGTCGCCCAGTACAATCCCACACTGCTGTTCTAAAAAAGTGCGAAATTGATCATACTCGCTTTGTTCTAAGTGTTTATTTTCCAAAGTATTACCGCCACTAATTAATCGCAATGAACCCATTTTTTCACGGCTGTTGCCAATTCATCGGGGTTAAATTTAGCAATAAAGTCGTCAGCACCGACCTTTTCGATCATTGCGTGGTTAAATACGCCACTCAATGAAGTATGTAAAATAACATGCAAAGGCGCCAGCTTAGGATCCGCTTTTATCTCTGCGGTGAGGGTATAACCATCCATTTCAGGCATTTCAACGTCCGAGATCAGCAAGCCAACACGCTCAGTGACGTCATTCTGACAGTCCATCTCCGCAATTTCTTTTAACCGGATCAGGGCTTCTTTACCATTTTTGGCCAGCTCAGTCTGAACGCCCAAAGGCTCTAATGCACGTTTAACCTGATTACGTGCTACCGCAGAGTCATCGGCAATAAAGACAATACGCTCACCAAGGTCACGTTGCATCTCCCCATCAGCGACAATTTCCTGACTGACTTCGGTATTGATCGGGCAGATCTCGTTGAGGATCTTTTCTACATCCAGGATCTCTACCAGTTCATTTTCGATTTCAGTCACAGCTGTCAGATAGGAATAACGACCCGCGCCGGAAGGCGGTGGCATTATTTTTTCCCAGTTCATGTTCACTATTCGTTCAACTGCACCGACCAAAAAGCCCTGCACCGAACGGTTGTATTCAGCGATAATAATGAAGCAGTCTTTGATATTCTCGATAGGTGGTCCGCCGACAGCCAACGACATGTCTATCACGGAAATGGTTTGTCCCCGAATGTGTGCAACGCCTCTAATGAAAGCATTGGATTTAGGCATTGCCGTCAGGGGTGGGCACTGTAGTACTTCTCTTACTTTGAATACATTGATCCCAAAGCGTTGACGCCCTCTGAGGCGAAATAGTAAAAGTTCAAGTCGGTTTTGACCCACCAACTGCGTTCGTTGGTTTACTGAGTCCAAAATACCTGCCATGTCATTCTCCTGCTATAAAACTGCTTATCGGAACAATGTTTGCTTGTACTCTACCATTCAAAGTCGCCCTTGAAGCGGTGAGGCAAATCACGCAAAATCTTTATACCTTGTTTCACCCCATAAGCATAGTCGAAACATCATGAGTTTGTTAAAAATTACATTATCCGCTTATTTCTTTCCCATAGTGGCATATTTTTTAGCCACGTCATTTGCTTATGGTCAAACCTATGAGTCAAAAGACATTGAGAAATTAGCAATAGAATTTATCTCGGATCAGCTCCCAACGCCAACTCAGGCAGAAGAGCAACAACAGGTGTCGGCACTGCCACTGGATACACGCATCCCTGAGCGTCAATGCCTGCGTCCATTGCAAATTAGCAGTAAATCCAGCCCGCCATTTAACCGTCAGGTCACGGTCATGGTGCGCTGTGACGACCTCGAGTCCTGGGTTCAGTTTGTTCATGTAAAAATCGAAACACTGCTACCTGTTATTGTCAGTACCCGCATGTTGGACAAAGGGGTGCTGTTAACTGCAGAGGATGTAACAATCGAGATGCGACCCAAGCACTTTGTCCGGGCAGCCAATATCGACGATGTGGCTTTGCTTGTTGGCAGTAAAACCAAACGCCGTATCCAACAGGGTAAGCCGATCAGCATGTTTCAGATTTGCATGATTTGCAAGGGAGATAACGTGACAATCCTGGCCAGTGATGGCACACTTATGATTAAAACCAGTGGTATTGCCTTGCAGGATGGGAACTTAGGAGAACAAATCCGGGTCAAAAATGCAAGGTCAGGAAAAACGGTGCTTGCACGGGTGAAAGATGTTGATTCAGTAGCAGTCAAAATCTGATTTTTTTGCTAAAGTAAGCGTATGGCTTGCCGATATAAAGGCTGAAGCAATTTAACTAACGGGTCATCATCATGGTAAACAACATTAACGGTCAAAATCAGCCGAACAATGTTGCAACAAATGCAAAGCAACAACGTGCTGAATTACAAAGAAATGAAGCAAGTAATACCGCTGCTAAACCGCAAGCACAGATAAAAGCGGCTGCTGACTCAGTGAGTCTGACGCCACAAGCACAACAACTCAAGGGGCTGCAAGAAAAAGCGCAGCAAGCACCTTCTTTCGACAGCAAAAAAGTCGATGAGCTGAAAAAAGCCATTGCCGAAGGCAAATATCAGGTGGATAGCGAGAAGCTGGCTAAAAATATTGCCGCCTTTGAGTTCGATTTATTTGGATAGAGTATAAGTGGACGACCAAACGGCACTGTGTGCCCACCAGCTAACAGCGCAAATTAATCTTCTGGAAGCTCTGACCCAGCTTCTGGATGATGAACTTGAGGCGCTTGCTTCTCGCAACGGAGACAACCTGAAAGAAATCGCGCGCACTAAGCTCACGACCTTAAATCAGCTTCAAAAATTGGACAAAGACCTCTCCAAATACCCGCAAAGCACATTCAGCGATGAAGAGATAGTCCCCTTAACCGAGCAGGTTAAAGCGTTACTGTATCACTGTAAGAAACAGAATGACGTGAACGCACAGGCAGCGCATCAGGCGCAACTTACCGTGCGCGAGCTGAAAGACATTTTGATTGGCGCGCCCACCTCAATGACCTATGGTCAGGATGGCAGTGTGGTATCTAACATGGGTGAGCTGGTTAAAAACCTCAAAGCCTGATCAAGCTGATTAGGCTAAGCCTTGGTGGGAAACAGGTTTTTGGTGATCACCAGGATCACACCAAATACTTCGGCCAGAGTCCCGGCCATATATAAATTAAGTGTCCACTCCTCAAAGTGCAATTTATCCATCCCCACCAGTACGAGCACTAAGTTCATAATGAATAACTGAACGACTAAAATGCCGATAAACCACCAGGCATATTTCTGCTTCAGGCCTCGATCTGACTCAGCATCTTTGACCTTCTGAACTTGCATGGGATCTACATTGGTGAACTTGTTTTCTTTGAAGTTATGCTTAATTTGCGCAGCAAACGATGACTGCTCTGCCTTTTGCGCTTCCCTGCTTTGTGTCATTACAACAGCTCCAGCGCATTGAGCTTATATTTAAGGGCTTCAACAGAAACACCAAAATGAATGGCCATCTCAAAATGGGCAACTTTCTTACGATGCAACCTTTTTACTTCTTCATTGGGCATCAGCAAGTTTGCAGCGAACTGATTGGCAAACACTTCTTCTTCATCTTCGCCGGTTGACGCGCTCGGTCCTCTAAGGTCGATATATTCGTATTCTTTATCAGTGTTGTCAGACTCGATGCGAGAAATATAATGACCAAGCTCATGGGCACAGCTAAACCGCTTGCGATTTAAATGATCGTCCTGATGCAGCACGATAACAGGATCGACGCCGGCTTCTTTGATCAATGCCCCGGACACTTTATCCGGCAACGCCATCTCAACAACTTCCAGCCCCAGTGACTTACAGATAGTGACAGGATCAACCGGAAACTGGCTGTCACACCATAAACGACTAAGCACTTTTTGAGCTTCATTTCTCGGGTCCAGCACCGACAAACCTCCTATTGACCTGACCATCCACCCCAGTCACGCTGAGGTAGTGTGTATATTTAAACAGTATAAATTGAAGGCACACTGAAAGCAAAGGACATAATTTGCCGGTTTTATTGACTAAGCTGTGCTCAGTAATACGTTACCCGCTCCACCTTGCGTGGCTTAACCTCACCAATATACAAATCGTAAACACGCTTCATATCCAGCTCCAGCTCAGTGGTGTAAATATCCCCAACCGCATAGCTCTTCATAACCTTAGCGCCACGGATAAGACCCTGCACCTGGCTGCGTAATCCATCATTTTGCGCCACAGCCCCCTGTACCGTCGTACTGGCACTTAATCTGTGGCCATATACCTGTTCAGCCAACTCACGGTAAGCTTCCAGTTTGGATACTTTAATGGCCATCAGCATTTTTTCACTGTCACTGCTGCCTGGCTGTGAACTCAAAGGAGCATAGCCAACGGCCTTGAGGACTGGGTAAGAATCGGGTTTTACATAACTGTATTCAACATGTTTGTCTATGATAGAGCTACATCCTGCCAGCCCCAGTACCGTTGCAACAGCACAGGACTTGATCAGGCTGACTACCCGTTGATGCCAAAGCACTCTAAACTGATTCATAGGGGAGACTCCTCTGTGTGGCCCATTGGCCATATCATCAAGTATGCAATCTATATGCACAAACCTTGCCAACACCATTGGCACGGGACTTGCTGAGTTAGAACAGAGATTTGCAATCAGTTCGGTAATAAAGTCATGAAATTGTCGCGTATTATGAGTGTGTTACTGGCTACCGCCAGTTTTGGGGCCAGTGCAGAGTGGTTTGAAGTCACAGGCTATGCCAATGCCCACACCGAAGACATGGCCGAAGCACGACAAGAAGCCGTGCAGGATGCCATTACGCAGGCGCTGATCTTCTCCGGTGCGACCGTATCCAGTGTCCAGACACTGGCTGACGGGGTGTTAACACAAGATCAGATCAAGATTAAAAGTCATGGCGAGATCCAGCAGATCAATCTGGTATCCGAACAAAAACAAGATGGTATCGTCAGTGTGACTTTGCACCTGGATATTTTCCCCAAGCTGGAACAATGCACACAAGCCGCCGTTGCGAAACAAGTGACCATCACGCAAAGCCAGCTCATTCAGCCCCACCAGGCACGCCTGGGTCAAATTTTTGACATTGCCAAGGCCACCAGCGAACGACTGTATCATACCCTGGCACAACGCAAACTGACCGTGAAACCCATTCCTTATCTGGATCATGCGATCAACGCCCGACCCTTTTTCACTCAGCGGTTTGAATATGATGAGCAACTGATCGACTCTTTGACCACGCTAAGTAATAGTCAGTATGTGCTGATGAGCCAGATCACAGACGTCGCTGCCGGGGAGCAAATGAATGATGATTATGCATTCTGGCAGGATGAGGAATACGTGCGCAGCTTTAAAATCGATTTTGTCGCATTCGATGCCCTTACCCGGGATAAAGTGTGGCAAAAGCATTATGCTGTCAGTGGCGTCTGGCCTTACGAAAAGACCAAGATTGTTGACGTCTATAGCGACACCTTCTGGCGTACCAATTATGCCAAACAGATCCAGAGCGTTTTTAACAGCGTGGCACAGGATCTAGACTCAGCCCTGTCCTGTTTGCCCAGCAGAGGCAAAATTTTACATCGCGAGCAGGGCAAGCTGGTGATCAATCTGGGCAGCAACCATGGGATTGAGATCGGCCAGTTGCTGACGATTTCTCATCGCCGGGATATGCAAAGCGCGACCAACCAGTTTTTTGCACAGAGTATCAAAACACTGAATCAGGTGCGTGTCACTCAGGTGAATGCACAAAATGCGATCGCCGAAAACATCTCAAAACGTCCGCTGAATAATATTCAGATCAATGATTTGGTGGAAGTCATGGTACAAAAGCAGGAAGACTTTGCGCTGTAGACGGTAACCATAAACAAAACATCAGCCATGGGTCACATCTCCACTAAGGGAATTGTTGATACCATTCTTTAATCCATTTTTCTAAAAATGATAGATTTTTATACTATTTTGGAGACGTTTAACAGCGGGAGGGCTTTATTAAATCGTTGATTAATAGAGAATAAGCTGGCGGCCCCTGCAGGAATCGAACCTGCAACTATCCCTTAGGAGGGGACTGTTATATCCATTTAACTAAGAGGCCTGAGCGTTGCGAAAAATACTAAGCGTTTTCGGTTAATTGGTCAACCATTTGATTCTTAATAAAATTACATGATTTTTTATAGAGGGTAAGTAACGACAAAGGCGAAATCAGCGCTTTGCCGTTAAATGGCTATCTGGACGCGGTTGCGCCTGAATCCAGTACAAAATAAGGTATCGTCACCATGCAGCTAGCAACAACGAGACGGCTTTCAAAGTCCAGCAAGCGTGCATTGACCTCAACACCCCGATCACGATAGATCATCGTGCCAGAGAGCACATGACTGGGGTCGGGTTTACCCGGTAAGGCTCTGCTATCCCGTGAAAAAACGAAATCACCGCTGCGCGTGACCTGGATCTGTTGCAGTGACTTAAAATCCAGCGCCGCGTAGCCGAGCTTCTGAAAAGCATGGATCAGGTTCTCAGACAGCTGATTACCCAACTGGTTGCTGCTTCGCAGCGTATCATCAAAACTCACAAAGCTCGTCACCGCCACCGAATGAGGGTGTACACCCAGCAAAGAGTCAGACAACTCCAGCGCTATCTGAGATGCGTAGTTGGCGACCTGTTTACGATGTCGCTCGCTCACAAACCCCGGGTCAACCGGATTTTCAGCTTCTGGCGCCTGCTCTTCCAAAGCCTCGTACAGCACTTCTATTTCACGAAATTTAGCCACTTTAGGCGTCATGGCAGTGGTCGTCACTGTTGGCGAGGCGGGTTGACTGCCCATCATCTGGCAGCCACTCAACATCACGACCGACAGCGTTAAGCCACTCAGAATGCGTGTTTTCATGATCACTCACCCGCTCTTTGTAACCGGATCCCGTCGTGGATCGCACCGTCTCTCAACGCATTCACTACTGCCTGAGGTAAAAACCCTTGTGCTGTACCAACCACCATTTTGCTTTGCATGCCCACTATCCGGGCGTTGACTAAGATCCCGCCCTGGTGATGCGACAGTGTGCCTGCCATCACGTATTTAAACGGCAACTCATCAGACAGCTCTAAAAAATCACGGCTGAAAATGAAATCACCATGTTTGGTGACTCGCATAAAGTCCGTTGTTTTAAAATCGATGACCGGCACGCCAAAGTTGTGCAGCTCGTGTATGAAGCTTTCGGCAATCTGATTTCCCAACAAGGTAGCATGATTAAAATCTTCATCTAAAAAGACAAAGCTCGATACCGCTACCGGTGTCTGGTCATTAATGTATTTCACATTACTGACCATGTCTTGCATCAGCTTTTGTACGTAATGCGTCACGTTTTTGGCCGCCATACGTTGTGATACTGTCATTTGTTGCACCCCTCTGGGGTGCGCCTGAAACTGCTCCGCAGCACTAAACTTGCCAGGTGCCGCTGTGGTTTCCTGGTGCTTTGTCATGCCCAGCTGTGCACACCCAAACAAAGTAAGGGTAGGTAACACAAGCGCTATCACAGATTTTTTCATCTTTGTCTCCACTAATACTGGCCGCGATGTAACTTGCCGTCTCGCATTTGGGCTTTTTCATCCCCCCACAGTACCGCTTTGGGCACAGAGATGGTCGCAGCGGATGCAGTGCGGCTATCAAGCATAGTGATCAATCGCGCATTGATCGTGTAATGGTCATGGCTTTCACTGATGGTGCCCGTTAGCGCGAGGTCAAATTTATGACGTTCTCGCAACAACGCTATATCACGGTTTAATAGGTTATCGGCACTATCCGACAAAGTTAAAGTGCGTTGTAACCGAAACTCTACCACTTCCAGCCCCATTTGCGTTACATAGCTGATCAGGCTTTCCTGAACCTGAGTGCTTAGTCCACTCCCCTGGTTGCTCGCAAGCGCGTTACCCAGCTGGTCAGCAAGATAAAAACTCGTCACCGCGACTGTTGCGCCGGGCTTAAGCGGGCGACTATGTTCCCCCAAAGCGGCAGCAAGTTGCCCCATATACTGATGTAATGTCGGCAAGGGGGGCGCTTGCTCCACCTTGTCTTGTTCCTGCGCTTTCATTATTCCAGCGCAGCCACTGAGCAGCACCGACAGGGCCAGTGCGACTATCACGGCAGGAAGTTGCATAATGATCACCTCTCTCTATTTGACGAGACAAATGCAAGAAGCGATCCATAATGCAGTTTAGGGACATCCTATAGCGTGATCGGATTGTCTGTGTAGTGACTTAACAAACACTGTGGGTGAAATGGTCTGAGTTCAGCGCACAACGCCTGCCCTTGCGCCTTATTTGCAAACGCACCAAGTTTCAGCCGAAAATACCGTTGCCCACGGACCTCCACTTGCTCAACATTAACCGGATGCTGCCGCAACGGCGGATAGTCTTTTAGCAGACGTTGGTGAACGGTTTTTAGCTGGCTTTGCTTTCTGGTAGCAGCCAGTTGTACTGCAAATTCAGCCTTTTTGTCTGCTACGACCAACCGCTGTTCAGCGGTAGTTTTCTCTACAGGCACTTGCTCTGGCGCGTTGACTTCTGACCCGTCTATAGACGGCGTCGAGACAGTCAGGCGCTGCTCGACAATGCCCGGCGGTTTGCTCACCTGGGCGACCATTACCTCAGACTGTCGCTGACCTGGGGTCAGTGCCAGCTGCAACTGTGTGCTTAACAAGTCAAGGTCCTGCTCAATGGTCAGCAACTCATTAACCTGTGGCGCCACCTGCTGCCACTGCGCAATACTTTGCTTCATCTGTTGTACTTCTGCATTCAACTGCGTGAGTTGCTGCGCTAATTCGGCCAGTCGCTGATCATCCTGACTATTACTGGCGCATCCACTGATCAAGCCCAGCAAAGGCCATACCAGGTAAGGTAATAACTTCATAGCTCGCTCCCTTTATTGTTTTAATTCTGTGTGTTCAAGCTGACACGGCACGCCCGCTGTTTGCAATGCATTACAACGTTGTTTCAGTTGTGCTGTATCAGCGCCATTTTGCGTAAATGCAATACCCAACATGTAAGTCTCGGCCTTGTCGTCAAAGAGATAAAATGGGGGGTCAGTGATCAATTGATGATGTCGCTGGCGCAGTAACATAGCGTAGGTTTTTAATACCGGCAGCGAGGTAAAGCGTCCGGCAGAGAGTACCGTAATATTCTGGGTTGACTGAGGTGCCAGCTGCAAGTCAACTTCCACCAGCACATCCCCCTGTTGTGACAGCGCCACTTCCACATGCTCGCTGTGTGTCAGTCCGCGCCTGGCGGCATTGGCAACCTGCGCCCGATAACGACCAGGCTTAATATCTGTGAACACATAATATCCGTCATACGCAGCCTGAGTGTGTGCAACCTGTGCGCCGTGTTCATCCAGCAAAGTCACATCGGCGTAGGGCACAGGGGCATTTTCAGTCTCGGTTTGCTGGTAAACGACCCCCTCTATTTCACTGGTATTGACCAAAGGCAGCTCCAAATATTCAACAAAACCTCGCCGTGGGGTTATCGCCATTCCTTCAATCGCAGGGATGACAAAAGGCATCTCTAGACTGTCAGTATCAATCACCATATCGGTTTTTTGATTCACCGGCATCCCACTGAGTAACACCAGCCCCTGTTCGTCGGTGGTGCCCTGCATATAGTTTTGCAATGCCCTTACTCTGACTTCGGGTACCACTTCATCTGACTCGTCAAACACACCATTGGCATTATGATCCACATAGACCTTGACCAGCACCGCGCCATTACTGGCTAATCGTCGCTGGCTGAACAACAGCTGTTCACTTTGTGGGTGATAACCAAAACTGAACTGCCCATTTATCCCCACTTCCCATTCATCGTAACTGTCGTAACTGAGCTGACTGTTCAAACGAATTTTGTCGCCTCGCCAGTTCAAGCCCAGTTCACCTTTCTGATAATCAGTTTCAAGCGTCTCTTTGAAACTCAACTCAACGTTAAATTGCTCATTTAAGCTGCGATAAAAACGCGTTTCATAGGCAATCAATTCGCTATATGGGTGCAAGTCATAATCAAAAATCAGACGACCAAATATACGCCCCAAGCGGGTCTGAAATCTCAACTGGCCCGACGTTGAATGGTCAGCATCAGCATTATTTGATTGCCATTGCACCTGATTACTGACATTCACACGACCCAGAGAGAGACTCAATCGATTGGTCAGCAAAGTATATTCCGTATTCTGATCGGTGCGATTCCATTGCACCTGATTTTGATATGATAGCTGCTTATTCAGGACATCAAACATGCCCGACATACGCATATACAGCCCCCGGGTATCACGGTGTTCATCGTTCGCTTGTGAGGTGTCGAGCAATCGGCGCTGTGTCTGCCAGCCCGCACTGATGGCCTGCCCTGCCCATTCAGTTCTGGCACTGAATCTGGCCCGGTGCTGAGACTCACTGTCGTGGGATAAATCCAGGTTGAGCAGCATTTTTTTCCACAAGCTTAACGTGCCACCAGTCGTGACTGTGCGCTCAATAAGCGCTTCATTCGACAGCGCCTGAGCGATACCCGCATAGACTGACATAGTGTCAGACAGGCCCAGGTCATAACGACCATGAAAATGCCAGCCTGATTGCGTTGTCGGGGCAAAGTCATTGTTTAATATTGTGCTGCCGCTGTCGGTGACCGACACATCAAAGTAACCCTGACCATTTTTCAGTCCGGTACCCTCAACAAAATAGCTGCGCTGCTCACGCTCAACCTGCCCTTGTGGCCCATACTTGAACAGCTCAAACTGATTACTACCAAAATACAACGGGATACGGTCAAAATCATATCGGCCCGTTTGGACCTGAAGTTGCTGCGCAACCAGCAAACCATTGTGATACAGTTCGACATCCCAGCCAGCCTGCACCGAGCCACTGATCTGGACACTCTGCTCCTGTATTTCAGATTGCAGCGGCTTGTCCGACACTCGCATCCCCACACCTTGTCCAGTGGACTGCCCGGCACCAATATGGGTAGCCTGAATATCACCGACTTCTAACTGTGTGGCCTGTACCTGGCCCAGCAACCGCCCCTGGCTATCCTCTCTTTTCCCCTTAAAACGACCCTGATCCAGCGCATCTCCCTCTGTGCCCGCAACAAAGTACTCTACATTCCAGAATGCAAGATCATGTGCGCCCAGCGCCGAATAGTAAAAAGCATCTTCATCATTATCACGGCGATAACCAAACTGCATGTCCAGTAAGGGAGAAGATAACAGTTGATAAGGGTTAGGCTTCCAGGCGAGTTTAGAAGCTGAACTGACGCTATGCTGAGCAATCTTGCGATTAGCACGTGCCTGACGTTCTAATGCAGGCAGCGGCTGAGGGGACTGTACCAGTAAGCTTTGGTCGGTATAGTTAAACTGGAGATTCAACCCAAACCAGTCGGCGATCAGCACAGACTCAACGAAGACTTCGCCCTGTACATGAGAGATATCCTGCTCTGAAAGCCGATATTCCTGCTTATTAACCAAGGCTCGTTTTTGCCCACTATCAAGTAAAAAAGTACGCTCAGGACTCAAATACCATCCGGTGAAATAGTCAGGCTTATCATCATCGCTGATGGCAAAGTCCAGCACAGCAAACAAGCTGCGCAATTCGACTTGCGCATCGCGCTTACTTTTAACCGCAAACACCTCTCCCAGATACACCCCGTCAGCATAAACAGACAAGAACAAGTCTTCACCTTCTGGGATCCCGGCTTGCTCAGGCTGATTATTCACCGTCAGACTGGCTTGTGACTGCGACAGTTTTGCCTGTATGCGTTGCAGCGTATTGAGAACCTCAGAGAACTCCTGTTGTGAGGTCCCATGTGCTGGCATTGTACTTGCGCAAATCACAGCGAATACCACGCATGGTGCGATTCTAACCATTAACGAGCCTTTATTCAGGGCACAGTAATAGAGAAAATACGCTCGGCAAATGACTGTCCTTTATATTCACCACTGCCTGTATAAACCACTTTTAGCTGCCCGGAGTGCGCTCCCTGAAACATCTCTGGTGACAGCAGTTTCAGCTGCAACTGCGCCTGACTGAGTTCCGGATAAATGCTGAAGCTGTTAACCAGTGCTGCCTCCTCCCAGTTTGCCCCGTTTTGAGCGCGCCAAAAAACGCGCACACCGCCAAAAGGACTGGCATCACCTTTGCGCGACAAAATCAGGTTAACCGTCTCTAACTGCCCCGTCTGCCCACGGCTCAGAGTGGCTTCATCAATGGACACCTGAGGTGAAGATGCAGACTGACGGTAGATCAGCGGGATGCTGTAGCTCATGATCATGTTGAGCCTGATCCCCACCCCTTCCTGATCCAGATCTTTTTTCTCAGGTAATGCCTGAAAGAACAGGTGCGAGCGATACTCTCCCGCAGCCATGTTTCTTTGACGGCGCAACGCTAGCTTAACGACCTGACGTTCACCAGGCGCAAGACGAACCTGCTTTGGTGTCATTCTAAGCAACCCACTCAGACGCATGGGGTTTTGCTGCTCAGGCACATCTGTGTAGCCACCTTGTGGCAATGCCCGTTTTTCTTTAAAACTCAGACGATAGGTTTTATATTCCTGACTACTGTTGATCAGAAATACCTTGGCACTGCGCTGACGCTCATCAAAGACAACCCGAGTGGGGGAAATCAGTAAGTTCGCGTACACGTTTGCTGTACATGACAGCAGTACGAGCAACACGATGTGGGTAATATACTTCATTGAATTTTGCCTATTTTACTGCTCATGGAGGCGAGTACCGGTATTAGCCGGCTAATAACTAAGTTAATAGCTTACTTCGACGCTGACTGTCGTTGCATATTGGCCATCTACATAAAGCGCTGCTGAGGCCTGACTTTGTAACTTACCGCCAATGAGCAGGCGAGCACGGCCATCCCGGTCGGTGAAGATCCTGGCAGGATGGAGTAACTTAGTCACACTCAGTTTTCCCTCAGTGATAAGGTTACTATGCGCTAATTGGTCATTGAGCAAATCAGTCGAGATATTCAGATAAACACCCGCAGGAAATGATTCCAGCAGGAGTTCAGCCGGGTGCCCTTTTTTGATCACATGAATGCTGCCCGATGAGCTTGTGCCACCGCCTGGTGACACGACCACACTGCTCGCAACACTGGGGTCCGCCACGATAATCGTGCCGAAACTCAGATCCGCATTACGTACAATATTGGCCTGACAGCACCAGCTGCAGAACAAGCTCAAAAGCACAAACAACGCTTTCATGAGTGACCAGCGGGCACCTTGCCCGCCTCTGTACACTAGTAGCTTAGCTCTACGTTAAACGTACCTTCATATTCACCATCAAGGTAGTTGCCCTTGTCCGCGCTCTCTGTGGTGAGTGTCGCGCCCACATTAAAGGCAATTTTACCTTCAGCATCAGCCTGAAGTGTCGTTGTTGCAGCGGCAGGGGTAGTGCCGGAGGTCACATAATATGTAAAAGCGCTCAGCTTGAAGCTCGGTGTGCCGGGTGGCAGGCTTTGTGGTAGCACATCCGTTTCTGTTGGGTCAGTAATGGTCAGCGATGCATAAGGTGCAACGCCATCGACCGTAAATTTAGCGGGACTGCCTGGCTCAAGAATCGCGATTTCGGCTTTAGCCACATCCGTAGAAGCAGCTCGTGGTGCCGTATTTGGGTTTGCAGAAATAATCAGGGTGGCTGTTTCTACACCACCAGTGTCACCACTGGCACGGATTGTACCAAAGCTCAGCGGCTCAGTATTTTCAAAAGTGAAGACATTTTTTACTGTAACTGACGCTTTAAACTCTGCAGGTTGTGCAGTAGTCAGTACCGGCATTACAGCCAGAATTGAGAGTAGAGAGTACTTTTTCATTAACTTTTCCATCAGTAGGTCCTTTTTTATCAAATAGCCGTATCCGTAGTCGGCCAACAAACTCCATGTGCATCGCATCATCAATGCACACGTAAATCTACAACTTTATAGTTATTTTTCTTCATTGTTCGAGTGCCCTTGGGTAGAAAGGTACTCAACTTTGAATAAAAACACTACACAGATGTTTAATATATCGTACCTGAATATAAAACCTTTAATTTTATTTCAAGTACTTTTAGTCAGTTAACTAATTTGCAGGGTTGACCGCTGGCCTTAATTAAACGACAAAATAGGGTACTTTCCTGCTCAGAACCAAACCCGGAAGCCTGTGTAAGGAAGAATTGGGAACCATTTTGTGCCGGCGTTTGTGAATAAATTGAAACAGTATCAAACATCTCAGGGTAATAACTTTGTATGAGTGACAGAGATGCTTTGATCCGTCGATTCTGTGCCTGTGCCCGCCTGTCTAACAGATGACGACCAAATTGCACCACAAACTGATTTTGTCCTGGCGCGGCAAAAGTATTAGTGACAGCAGTCGGCTCCGCGCGGTGGGTAGTAACGGGTTTTTCTGACTGAGACAGCTTTTCTTCAATTGGCTTAATCCCACTGGAATCAGATAACAAAGTCAGCAACTGAGTCAGGTCCTGCTCCATCTTAGCGACTCGCTCAATATTGGCTTTGTGCTGATTGTAGGTTTTGATTAATTCAGCCCGGGCAAGCGCCTCGGCCTCTTCATCCGGTGATGGATTTGAACTGCAAGCAGATAAGAGCACTGTACCCGCAAGTAATATCACATGGGTTATCGCATGCTTTCTGGCGCGTTGATGGCACATGCGGGAATGGTTCAACATTGTTGTCGTGCTCCTTTTATAACAAGCGGCCTTCACTGGCCGCCTACAACATATTACGTCTTTAGTACCTTAAATTGCAACAGGTGCTTTAATGTTAGGGTCGGCATCATACCCCTCTATTGCAAAATCCTCGAAACGGTAATCATAGATAGACTCTGGCTTACGCAGGATATTTAGTGTCGGCAGGCCTTTCGGCTCGCGCTGTAACTGTTGCTCAATCTGCGTCATATGGTTTGAATAAGCATGCAAATCACCAAAGCTCACAATCACTTCTCCAGGTTCAAGGTCGCACTGCTGCGCCAGCATATGCACCAGCAGAGACAAACTGGCGATATTGTACGGCAGTCCCAGGAAAATATCTGAGCTGCGGATGTACAGTTGACCGGATAATTTACCATCTGCCACGTAGAACTGATAAAGCAGGTGGCAAGGCGGTAACGCCATACGACCAGCCGCTACGTTCTCCTGCGGACTCATGGACTCATCAGGCAAATACTCAACATTCCAGCCATGAAATAAAATACGACGGCTATTAGGGTTGTTCTTTAAAGTATCAACAACATAGTCAATTTGGTTAATCTCGCCGCCTTCTTTGGTCGGCCAGGCCGTCCACTGTTTGCCATAAATCGGGCCCAGATCTCCGTCTTCCAGTGCCCATTCATCCCAGATTTTAACGCCGTTTTCATTCAGCCAGGTTTTATTGGTATCCCCTTTTAAGAACCAGATCAACTCATTGGCAATACTCTTAAAGTGCAACTTTTTGGTGGTCAGCAGCGGAAAACCATCCTGGAGGTTATGACGGATCTGACGGCCAAATACGGAGCGCGTACCTGTACCAGTACGGTCCCCTTTCTGGGTGCCGTTTTCTAATACGTCTCGCAACAACTCCAAATACACTTTCATGCTTTACTCCTCAAAATGATCTCTCTAATGACCCTACACAGGGGGTGGTCTGGTACAAAAGTATACTACGTTCGCACGCTGGGGTAACTAATTCACGATGGGATTTATTGAAAGGCAGACGGGACCCCAAGTACGGGGTCCCGATGTAGTTTAAGCGCTCGCTGTCGAGGTGCGCTTGTGGCTCCAAAGCATTAAGCCAAGGCCACCAATCATCATAGGTAAGGACAAAATTTGCCCCTGAGAAATCATGCCGGCATACAAACCGATATGCGCATCTGGTTCACGGAAGTACTCAACGATAAAGCGGAAAGTACCGTAGCCAACCAGGAACAAACCGGCAATACTGCCAGCCGGACGCGGCTGCTTGCGATACCAGATCAGCATGATGAATAACACCAAGCCTTCTAAAAAGGCTTCATAAAGTTGCGAAGGATGACGTGCAAGCGGGCCTCCTGTCGGGAAAACCACCGCCCAGGGCACATCTGTGGGACGACCCCACAACTCACCATTAATAAAGTTACCAATACGCCCGGCCAGCAAGCCCACAGGGACCATAGGTACTACAAAGTCGCCGACTGCCAACGGTGACTTTTTGAATCGCCATGCAAAGATAAAAATACCTGCAATGACACCCAATGCGCCGCCATGGAAGGACATGCCGCCCTGATCGATACGAAGCAGATACATCGGGTTTTCAAGGAAGAGATTGAACTGGTAAAATAAGACGTAGCCAATTCGTCCGCCCAGGATGACCCCCAACATGCCATAAAATAGCAAGTCACTGACTTCATCTTTGGTCCATCCCGAATTGGGCTTATCGGCTTCTTTATTCGCCCACCACATGGCAAACGCAAAACCGATTAAATACATCACGCCATACCAGCGCACACTTAGGGGTCCAATCGAAAATATAATTGGATCGATTTCTGGAAACTGCAAAGCCATCGCTTTCCCTCAATAAAATAACATTTTTCCCGCAATCACCACGAGCAGTAACGCGAACACTTTCTTAATCACTGGCACCGGCAGATAGTGCGTTGCTTTGGCGCCCATTGGCGCAACAAACCAGGATGTCAGCACAATACCAAATAATGCCGGTAAATACACAAAACCGGCAAAACCGTCTGCTAATTTCAATGCCTGTCCACCCGACACGATGTAACCTACGGAGCCAAATAAGGCGATCACAATGCCACTGACCGCTCCGCACCCTATCGCTTTGCGCATATCCACAGAAAAGTAGCTCAACAGTGGCACAATCAGTACACCGCCGCCAATGCCTATCATCGCAGACAAAGCCCCCATTAGGGTGGTGATGGCGGTTAAAACCGGGCCTGGCGGCAAATCGCGTGGCTTGTCGGGGGCCGATGATTGAGAACTGAAGACCATTTTAATGGCAATAAGCAACACAGAAATGACAAACGTCCACTTTACCCAGTGCACCGGGATCAGTGAAACCATAAAGCCACTGACTAAAGCGCCCAGAGCCACGCCCGTCATCACCCAGGGGGCAATCTCCCAGGGCACATTGTGATTTCGATGGTGTGCCAGCGCGGAAGACGTTGACGTAAACAATATCGATGCCAAAGACGTGGCAATGGCCACAACAATCACATGTTCATCAGCCAACACTTCGAAATACAATAAAATTGCCGACAGTACCGGAACGATGATCAAGCCGCCGCCAATACCTAATAACCCTGCGAGGAAACCAACCACACAGCCAAGCAAGGCGCAGCTCAAAATGAGTAACACACTGATTGTCATAAAGACACTCTTATTATTATGGGCGCGTTATAGTAACGTATCTGGGCAGACGCCTCCAGTCGTGGTTCAGGCTGTATCACTTTTGGTATACAGTAACTCGCTTAGTCCCTGCGCTATCAAAAATTCACGTAACAGTCGGTGAACCTGTTTGGCACTGGATGCCGCAAGGCACTGGGCAAGCAAGGCTTCCATATCTTTGACGGCAAGCCGGCGCAGTGTCCACTTGATTTTGTTCAAAGAGGAGATATTCATACTGAGACGACGAAACCCCATCGCCACAAGTAAAATGGCACCTTCCGGTTCACCACCCAGTTCACCGCATAAACTAAATGGCAGCTCCAGCTGCTGGCAGTCATCAGCAATTTTTTTCAACACCCGTAATACGCTAGGGTGATAAGGCTCAAACAGCTCTGCAACCTGTGCATTGGCTCTGTCTACCGCCAGCAGATATTGCGTTAAATCATTACTGCCTACTGAGCAAAAATCGACTTTTTCAGCCCATTCGGGCAACAAAAATATACTTGATGGTACTTCAAGCATCACGCCGATGTCAGGCTTATCTATGGTATAAAATTGGTCAGCCCACTCTTCTTGTAGTTCAAAGTAGGCCTGCTCCAGAAGCCCCAAAGCTTCATCCACTTCCTCGGTATGACTAACCATAGGCAACATAATACGTAAATTGCCCAGACCGGCATTGGCTTTAAGCATGGCCTTGAGTTGATCTAAAAACAGTTCAGGGTGATCAAGCGTCACCCGGATCCCTCGCCAGCCAAGAAAGGGGTTGTCCTCACTGATGTTAAAATAGTCCAGTACCTTATCACCCCCAATGTCCAGCGTACGCATAATGACAGGTTCAGGGTGATAACGTGCCAGCACATCGCGATACCAGCTCTCCTGCTCAGCCTGAGAAGGAAACTGTCCGCGCTGCATAAACCAGGCTTCGGTACGATACAAGCCTACGCCATCACAGTACTTAGCACTGAGATGCTCAGTTGATAAGTCAAGGCCTGCATTAAGCAACAGGCTGATCCGCTCACCATCAGCGGTAACAGAAGACAAATGATGCTCAGCTTCAAATTTGTCGTGTAGCTGGCCCTCTTTAAGCTTCAGCGCTGAGTATTCGTTACGCAATACATCGGAGGGTGAAATATAGACACGCCCTGCGTAAGCGTCGAGGATCATATCTTTGCCATCGAACTGCAACAAAGGAATGTCTTCAATCCCCCAGATAGCGGGGATCCCCATTGCCCGGGTCAAAATAGAGGCATGCGAGTTTGCCGAGCCATGTACACTGATGACCCCTTTGAGTTTGTTTTTAGGGACCTCAGCCAGCATCGCCGGTGTCAGCTCATTGGCAATTAAAATGGTATTATCCGGGTAACTCTTAACCATGCTCTCGGTGCTGACCAGGTGATGCAGAACTCTGAGCCCCAGATCTCGAACATCAACCGCCCGCTCACGTATATAGGGGTCTGACATGGCTTCAAACTGTGTTACCAGCTCAATAATCACATGCTTCAACGCAGATTTAGCATTCCACCCCTGCTCCAGCTGTTGCTCAACACGCTGACCCAGGCTGCGGGCATCCAGCAGCTGCTGATACACTTCAAACACAGCCAGTGCTTCTTTGGGTAGCGAATCACTAAGGGTGTTTTTCAGCACATGAAATTCTTGGCGTGTCGCAGCAACCGCCTGTTGGAATAGCTGCCGCTGCTGATGTATCTGTTCACACTGCTGAGATTCAATACTGGCAAAGTCGAGCTTGGGGATGACCACAAAAGCTTCACCAAGGGCAATACCAGGCGCACTTGCCACCCCTTTGAGCACCGAAGTTTTATGACTGGATGCGTCCTGCTTCAGAACAGACTGCAATTCCACCTGCGCCAGTTGTGAGGCCAGCTGGGCAGACAGCGTAATTAAAAAGGACTCCTCATCATGGCTGAAGACGCGCTCTTCTCGTTGCTGAACCACAATCACGCCCAACACTTTTCGTTGATGCACGACAGGCACTGACAAAAAAGCGTTATAGCCTTCTTCATGCACTTCGGCGTGTAATTTAAATCTGGGGTGACTCTGGGCATGCGCGATGTTGATAGGCTCTTCACGCTGGGCAACCAACCCAACCAGACCCTCTGTGAAGCCGACCCGAAACTGGCCAACGGCGTCCGGATTGAGGCCGTCACTGGCCATCAGTACAAAGTTGTCCTGACTATAATCGGCAAAGTAAACGGAACAACACTCAGTGTGCATTGCTTCCTTAACCATCATCACAAAGCGAGATAAGGCCGTTTCGAGGTTATCCTGCTGTGAGACTACCTCCGCGATGGTTCGTAATGTTGCTAACACACCTGACTCCTAAATTGGTAGAAATCGCTCTGTACTGCTCATTTACTCTTTCTGTTAAGCTTAACCAACACTGGTGACGATACGCTGCGCCACTTAACGACGTCGCCAGTGGTCTTTATGTGCATGTTCTTTACGATTAAAAGGCATCGCAAAGGGGGCAAACTCTTTCATCACCCTGCGGTATACATCGCGTTTAAACGACACAACCTGGCGCACGGGATACCAGTAACTGACCCAACGCCAATCATCAAATTCAGGGTGATGTGTGCGCATTAAGTCTACATCTTCATCTTTGCACTTGAGTTTCAGCAGAAACCATTTTTGTTTCTGGCCAATACACACTGGACTTGAATCTTTACGGATCAGTCGCTTTGGCAATTTATAACGTAACCAATGTTTTGAGCTGGCAACGATTTCCACATCTTCCGGTCGTAGCCCAACTTCTTCATGCAGTTCTCGGTACATGGTCTGCTCGGGCGTTTCACCTTCATCCACACCCCCTTGCGGAAATTGCCATGAATGCTGACCATAGCGCCGCGCCCAAAATACCTGCCCCTGATTGTTACAAATAACAATTCCTACATTGGCACGAAATCCTTCGGCATCAATCACCTTAAGTGCCTCGTATATTTGTTTGATATGATTTTGATTGTTCCACAACTCAGAGCACTGGGCAAATTTAATTCCTGCTTTTACGCAACTTACCCACAACTTGTGCATAAGTTTAACTATTCATGATGATTTTACAAACAAATCCACAATAGCCTAGTCAAATTTGCATTTTCTCCACAGAATCTGTGGATAATTATGTTTATATACTTGTATTTATCCAATGACTGGCCATTTTTGACACGGAATGATGTTGAGTGAATTTTAAAAAAGCCATATAAATCATCAAATTAAACCTTAATAGTGAGAAAGTCACAGCTTAAAGAGTAACCCACAGAAAGAGCGTTCAAAAAACACACAAAACTGTTTTCATCCACATTTCCTATTTATTTTTGTTACCATACGAAATCATTCAGATAGTAACGAGCCAGACTGTGCAAAAGCCCACCCCTCCCCAATCCATTGCTGAACTCATGACCCGTGTGGATGCCATCGCCGGGCAAACCCTGGGAGAACTGGCTACGCAGTTTCATTTCAAAACCCCACAAGACCTGACTCGGGAGAAAGGCTGGCCCGGTCAGCTCATTGAATATGTATTGGGTGCCAGCGCAGGTTCCAAGCCTGTTCCTGACTTTGAATTTATTGGTGTCGAGCTAAAAACGCTGCCCATTGGCTATCACGGCAAACCTCTCGAAACCACCTATGTGTCTGTGGTCCCCCTCACCAATCTGACGGGTTTACGCTGGCAAGACAGTACCGTAAAGAAAAAACTCAATCATGTATTGTGGCTGCCGATTTTAGCGGAACGGGACATCGCCCCGGTTGATCGCACCATAGGGACAGGTTTCTTATGGCAACCAAACGTACTTCAGGAACATCAGCTCCAGCGAGACTGGGAAGAGCAGATTGAATTGATTGCACTGGGGCGTGTGGATGAGATCAGTGGCAAACTCGGTGAAGTGATGCAGATAAGGCCAAAAGCCGCCAACAGTAAAGCGCTGACCGACGCCATTGGCCCACAGGGCAAACTCATAAAAACCCTGCCACGCGGGTTTTACCTGAAAATGCAATTTACCCAGGGCATTTTAGCTGAACAGTTTGCGGGATGACGATCCCGCTAATTACTCCCCTTCGCCAATGCAGAGCTTATATTGCAACCCTCTAGTATATTACGCTTCGTACTTTGAACTAGCGCTGCAATCTAAAATTATATAATCCTTTTTTATCCAGAGATTGATAGTTACCACTTGGGCATACTTGATCTACATCTGTATTTTTAAACCACATTGTGACTTCGTTTTGAGTAGTCAGCGCAATTAGCATAGCACTGTATAATGCCTGGCAATACTCACTTGCACTCCCATTGAGCGTACAAAGTCCTGAATTCTTAACAGTCATAGGCTTTGTATATTGGTCACTAACACCAACAAAAGAGGCTACCAGACGATTAGCTGTGTTTAACTGCACATCCGTGACTTTAGCGCGACAAATTGCTTTACCAGCTGTGGCATTTAAAGAAACAGCCAATAACAGTAACCCAAACATTTTCTTCATATCATTATTCCAGAATTTTCCATATAAAAAAGCATTCAACGTCCGCTCAGCGTTGCCTATTTGAAATTCAAAAGGGATTATTATGGGTAGGCAATTGGTACTTTAAAACCAAGCAGAAAGAACCTAAAACAGGTATTTTAGATAATTGCCCCGGTAAGGTAAATAATTTTTAATTTTCTTATGGATATTCAGCATGCATTCTATGTTGTCCCGACAAAAAAGCCGCGCTTAATAAAGCGCGGCTTGTTCAGTCAGATAATATAACTTACTGACCTTTGATCTCGCTACGACCTTTGTAAATAGCCTTGTCGCCCAGCGCTTCTTCAATACGTAGCAACTGGTTGTACTTAGCAACACGGTCTGAGCGGCAAAGAGAACCAGTCTTGATTTGACCTGCCGCAGTACCCACTGCTAAATCAGCAATCGTTGCGTCTTCTGTTTCGCCTGAACGGTGAGAGATAACCGCAGTGAAACCTGCATCCTGTGCCATCTTGATAGCATCCAATGTTTCAGACAGTGAACCAATTTGGTTGAACTTGATCAGGATAGAGTTACCGATCTGCTCATCGATACCACGCTTAAGGATCTTCGTGTTGGTTACGAACAAGTCGTCACCGACCAGCTGTACTTTATCACCGATCTTATCTGTCAGAATCTTCCAGCCAGCCCAGTCACTTTCGTCCAGACCATCTTCAATAGAAACGATTGGGTAACGTGCTGCCAGATCAGCCAGGAAGCCAGCGAAGCCCTCTGAATCGAATGCTTTGCCTTCACCCTGTAGGTCATATTTGCCGTCTCTGTAGAACTCAGAAGCAGCACAATCCAACGCTAGCGTCACATCCTGGTTCATTTCATAACCAGCAGCTGCAACTGCTTCAACGATTACTTCCAGTGCTTCTTCGTTTGATTTAAGATCTGGCGCAAAGCCACCTTCATCACCAACCGCGGTATTCAGGCCACGTGATTTAAGTACTTTCTTCAGGCTGTGGAAGATTTCTGCACCCATGCGCAGTGCTTCACGGAAGCTTTTCGCGCCAACTGGCTGAACCATGAATTCCTGAATATCAACGTTGTTGTCTGCGTGCTCGCCGCCGTTCAGAATGTTCATCATAGGTACAGGCATAGAGTACTGACCCGCAGTACCGTTGATGTCTGCAATATGTTCGTACAGTGCAACACCTTTTTCCTGTGCTGCTGCCTTCGCGGTTGCCAAAGACACTGCCAGAATCGCGTTTGCACCTAGCTTTTCTTTGTTTTCAGTGCCGTCTAAGTCCAGCATCAGCTGATCGATTGCACGTTGTTCCAGGGCATTGTGTCCGTTCAGGGCTGCTGCAATTTCATTGTTCACATAGTTTACCGCAGTCAGTACACCTTTACCCAGGTAACGAGCTTTATCTCCGTCACGTAATTCAAGTGCTTCGCGAGTTCCTGTTGATGCACCTGATGGTGCACATGCGCGGCCCCATGCGCCCGACTCTAAATGAACATCGGCTTCAACGGTAGGGTTACCACGTGAGTCCATAACTTCACGGCCAATCACTTTTACGATTTTTGACATCTTGATTCCTCTTTTCCCAAAGTGGTGAGTGTGTTGTGTGTCTGCTTTCGCATTGCTATATAACCGCGCAGTGTTTGGTGATGGCCCATGCAAAGTGGAGCCTGGCAGTTACATAGCAATGCGCTGTGTTATTTTACGCATTCGGTAATTAAAAAAGCCGTGCACTGAGGCACGGCTTTTTATCATTAAGAATCAGCTTTTTGGTAGCTGAACGCAGCGGCAACGAAACCCTCAAATAACGGGTGGCCGTCGCGTGGCGTAGAAGTAAACTCAGGGTGGAACTGAGCGGCAATAAACCAGGGGTGATCTTTATTTTCGATGATCTCAACCAGTTTTTTGTCTTCTGACAGGCCAGTGAAAGCCAGACCAGCCTGCTCAAGGCGCTCAACATAATGGTTGTTCACCTCATAGCGGTGGCGGTGACGTTCTGTGATCTCCGCATTGCCATATACGTCGCGTACCTTAGAACCTTCTTTCAGGTGACACAGCTGAGCACCTAAGCGCATTGTGCCGCCCAGATCCGACTCTTCAGTACGGGTTTCAACCTTACCATCGGCATCTAGCCATTCAGTGATCAGGCCAACTACCGGGTGGGGAGATTTAGCATCGAACTCAGTCGAGTTAGCACCTTCCAGACCCGCCACGTTACGCGCATATTCAATCAGAGCAACCTGCATCCCCAAACAAATGCCCAGGTAAGGCACCTTGTTTTCACGGGCATATTTGGCCGCCAGGATCTTTCCTTCAACACCGCGGTTACCGAAACCACCTGGTACCAAAATCGCATCCAGGTGATCAAGTAGTTCAGTACCTTTGCTCTCGATGTCCTGAGAGTCAACATATTCGATATTAACGGTTACCCGATTCTTCAGGCCTGCATGTTTCAGTGCTTCATTGACTGACTTGTAGGCATCTGGCAATTCAATGTATTTACCAACCATACCAATGGTGACTTCACCAGTCGGGTTAGACTCCTGATAAAGTACTTGTTCCCACTCTGACAGGTCCGCTTCTGGTACATCCAGATAGAAACGACGACATACCAGGTTGTCCAATTCCTGAGACTTAAGCAGCGCAGGGATCTTGTAGATACTATCTACGTCTTGCAATGAGATAACGGCCTTTTCTTCAACGTTAGTGAACAGTGCAATCTTAGCGCGCTCATTAGCTGGTAATTTGCAGTTTGAACGACAAACCAAAATATCCGGCTGAATACCAATTGAACGTAGTTCTTTAACCGAGTGCTGAGTTGGCTTGGTTTTCACTTCGCCTGCCGCACCCAGGAAAGGCACCAATGTCAGGTGCATGAATAAAGCATGCTCACGGCCCAGCTCAGTACCGAGCTGACGGATCGCTTCAAGGAAAGGTTGTGACTCGATGTCACCCACAGTACCACCAATTTCAACAATGGCGATATCATGGCCTTCTGCCCCTTCCAGTACACGACGCTTAATGTCGTTAGTGATGTGTGGGATCACCTGGATAGTCGCGCCCAGGTATTCACCCTTGCGCTCACGACGCAGTACATCTTCAAAAACACGACCTTGCGTGAAGTTGTTGCGGCTGGTCATCTTGGTGCGAATGAAACGCTCGTAGTGACCTAAATCCAGGTCAGTTTCTGCGCCGTCTTCTGTCACGAAGACTTCACCATGTTGGATCGGGCTCATTGTGCCAGGGTCAACATTGATATAAGGATCCAGCTTAAGGATAGTGACGTTTAAACCACGCGCTTCTAATATTGCAGCTAATGAAGCAGCAGCAATACCTTTACCCAAGGAGGAAACAACTCCGCCCGTTACGAAGATAAATTTTGTACTCATGCGAACCCTAGAATATCAGGAAAAATGGAATTTAAATAAGAATCAAGACGGGGCAATAGTATAGCAAAAACGCTAGGGGCAATCCAGCGAAAAATCACCCCCTTTAATTATTCTCACCTGAACGCTGACGTCGCTTGACCTCTTCCCAGGCATCATCCATTTGCGCCAAACTGGCGTCAGATAAGGCTATCTGCTGTTCAGCCAGAATACCTTCAATGGCGCTAAAACGGCCAATAAATTTGTCACTCGCGCGACGTAGTAGCTGTTCCGGGTCGCGTTTTACATGACGCGCAACATTGACGGTGGCAAACAACAAATCTCCCAGCTCCTCAGCACTGTGCTCAGATAGCGGGTCCTGACTCAGTGCTTCATTCACCTCTGTGATCTCTTCAGCCACTTTATCCATGGCCCCCTGATACGTGGGCCAGTCGAACCCTAAAGAAGCCGCGCGCTTTTGAATTTTCGCCGCCCGCGACAAGGCAGGTAGATTCAGTGGCACATCGTCGCCAAATCGGACAGGCTTTGCACTGCGCTCCTTATCTTTGATGGCCTGCCATTGCGCATTCAATTCAGCATCGCTCAAAGTGCTATCCGGCGTTTCAAAGACATGCGGGTGGCGGCGCACCAGCTTATCATTAAGCCCTTTCACTATGTCTTCAAACTCAAACAAGCCGGCTTCTTTGCCTAACTGGGCATAAAATATCACCTGAAACAGTAAATCACCCAGCTCATCTTTAAGCCCGGAAAAATCTTGCTTTTCTATACTATCGGCCACTTCGTAAGCTTCTTCCAGCGTATGCGGCACTATGCTCTCGAAGGTCTGTTGTTGATCCCAGGCACAGCCCTTTTGCGGGTCGCGCAGGGTCGCCATAATATCCAGTAGCTGCTGTAACGGGGCACTCATACTCAGTGTTGTCTCCTGGCTTCAAATACACCTTCAATCTGCATCAGCTTAGTGAGTAAGCGATTCATTGCTCCCAGATCGCCGACTTCCAGTTTCATCGTGAAAATCGCAACATCTTTGTCATCCAGGGTATTGACGTTCATATTCATCACATTGAGTTTTTCGTTGGCCAGTACCGAGCTGATGTCGCGGATCAGGCCATGACGATCGTTGGCTTCAATATGCAGGGTCACGGCATAACTGGAACGAACTTCATCCGCCCAGCTAACGGCAATTTCCCGCTCGGGATGCTGCTCACAAATATGGGCAAAAGAGTCACAGTCGGCGCGATGCACCGCAATGCCCCGACCCTGAGTAATATAACCCACGATTTCATCACCGGGCACGGGCTGACAGCATTTGGCAACATGGCTCATCAAGTTGCCAACGCCCTCTACCACAATGCCATTGCTATCGCCTTTGTGTTTCTTCGGCGCGCTCATTTTGAGCTTAGGCATCGGCTCTGGCTTGTCCTGCACGTAGTTCAGGAACTGATTAATACGAATATCACCGGCCCCAATGGCCACCATTAAATCATCGAGTTCTTTAAAATTAAACCGTTCAATGGCTGAGTCCAGATCCTTATAAGTCAAATCCAGCTTTTGCAGGTGCCCATCCAGGATCTCTTTACCAGCCTGCAGGTTTTTGTCTCTGTCTTGTTGTTTAAACCAGTGATGTATCTTGCTGCGCGCTCTGGATGAGTGCACATACCCGAGAGACGGACTGAGCCAGTCCCGGCTTGGCGAGGGGTTTTTCTGGGTCAGTATCTCAACCTGATCGCCAGTCGATAACTTATGGGTAAACGGCACGATTTTACCAAATACCTTGGCACCAATGCAGCGGTGTCCGACATTGGAATGAATATAGTAAGCAAAATCCAGTGGCGTGGCGCCCAGTGGCAGATCAAAAATATCGCCTTTGGGGGTAAAGACATACACTCTGTCTTCCACAACCTGGTTTTTTAACTCTTCAGCCAGCTCACTGCCATCAACCACTTCTTCTTGCCATTGCAGCAGTTTTCTCAGCCAGCTGATCTTTTGCTCGTACCCCGAACCACGACCCGGCAAAGCACCTTCTTTATACATCCAGTGCGCTGCAACCCCCAGCTCTGCATCCTGATGCATAGCCTGGGTACGGATCTGGATCTCAACGGTTTTACCCTCAGGGCCGAAAACAACGGTGTGGATAGACTGGTAACCATTCTGTTTAGGAGTCGCAACATAGTCATCAAACTCTTTGTGCAGATGGCGCCAATTGGTGTGCACTATGCCCAGCGCACCATAACAATCCTGAATTTCATTGACCACCACCCGCATGGCGCGGATATCAAACAGCTGATCAAACTCATAATTCTTTTGCATCATTTTCTTATAGATGCTGTAAATATGCTTAGGACGGCCGTACACTTCAGCCTCTATCCCGGCGTCTTTAAGCTTACTCTGAACCAACTCCACCATACTGGCCATATAGGCTTCACGATCAAGGCGTTTGTCTGACAGCTGCTTGGCAATGTTTTTATAGGTTGTCGGATGCAAATAGCGAAATGAGAGATCTTCGAGCTCCCATTTGAGTTGTCCTATTCCCAGCCGATTTGCCAGCGGCGCAAAAATATTGGCCGTCGCTTTGGCGGCCACCACACGCTCTTCTTCAGAAGCATTTTTTACCGCGCGCAGGTAGCAGATCTGCTCAGCCAGCTTGATCACCACAGCACGCACATCTTCCACCATGGCCAATAACATGCGACGAATTTTGTCGATTTGCAGGCTGCCCTTCCCCTGGTGTGCCAGCGTACTGATCGAGGCCATTTGCTCAACGCCTTTGAGCAATAAAGCGACATTTTCACCTTGTGCCTGCTCAATAGCCTCAAGCTCAACCTGCCCGGACAAAAAATAAGGGGTCAAAAATGCCCCGGCCAGCGACTCTGAGTCAAAATTCAGCTCTGCCAGTATCTCAACCATTTCAATGGCTTTGGTCAGGGTAGTGGTCGAATCATCTTGCGGACACAAAGCATAGACCTGATCCAGGCGGTCTCGTTTTTCCTGCGCTATGTTCAGTAACGCAAGCCGGGCATGAAAATCAGCCGGCAAACCGGATTGATGAGACTGGCGAGTCGCAACCATATGACTACCTCCTTTGGAACAACGCCATGGTTTCTATATGTCCTGTATGTGGGAACATATTCATTAAGCCTATTTTATCGACCACAAAGCCGGCTTCCAGCAGCAGTGCCGCATCTCTGGCCATAGTCACCGGATCGCAGGACACGTACAATACCTGTTTAAATTGCGTCAACGGCAACTGGCGTAACACTTCATAAGCACCCGTGCGTGAAGGGTCTAACACCAGCACGTCCAGCGCTTCATGAAACCAAGTGGCTTCTGTCAGTGGCTGAGTCAGATCAAACTGATGAAAAGTGACTGTGTCGATGTGGTTAGTGTGCGCATTTTGTCGTGCCATTGCAACCGACTCAGCCACCCCTTCAACGGCAACCACTTCGTTTGCTTGTTTTGCCAGCAATAACGAGAAGTTACCAATGCCACAAAACAGATCCAACAGACGCGCCTGGCCGCTCAAGGCCAGCCAGTCCAGTGCCTGTTTTAGCATCAACTCGTTAATGTCCCGGTTAACCTGAATAAAGTTATTGAGTTTAAATTCAAACGTCACGCCAGCACTTTGATAAGCAGGCAATATTTCATAACTCGGATCAGTCTTGCCATCATCCCAGATAAGCTGCCAGTTATGTACCGCCAGCTGCTCAGCAACATGCGCTTTCGCCTGCTCGCTGACTACGCGGGTATGACGAAACAGCACAAATGCGCCATTGTCGGCCGCACACAGCTGGATGTGGCTGACGCTGCGCAGCTCCGGATGACTATTTAGGACCTGCCGTAACGCATCAAAGCCATCAGCAAAGGCATCGACCATCACCCCACAGTGGTCAATTTCGATAATCTTCTTTGACCCTGCTGCCCGAAAACCCAATTTAACCTGATCGGTTTGTTTATCATAAATACAGGCGATGCGCGCTGCACGACGATAATGACGCGTCTGGCCTGTCAAAGGTGACATCCAGGGCAGGTCAGTTGCACCGGCAAATTTGTCAAACAAAGCACTCACCGCTTGCTGTTTGTGAACCAGCTGCGCGCTGGCGTCCAGGTGTTGCAACGAGCAGCCACCACACTGTTGATAGTACTCACAAAATGGCGTAACCCGCTGATCACTAGGTGTAAGTACTTTGACGGTGCGCGCTTCGAAAACACGACTTTTCTGGGCATGGATGCGCGCTTTAACCCGCTCTGAACTCAATGCGCCATCGACAAAGCCGACTTTACCCTGATGTCTGCATACACCTCGCCCCTGGTGATCTAACGAGTCGATTTGTAGCTCAACTGTCTCGACTTGCTTACTACGTTGTTTAGAAGATTTTCCAGCACGAAATATTTGTGCCATATTGCCGCCCCTATAAGATTGCTAAACACCCGTTAACTCGATACTCTAGGACTCAGACTACTTACTGTTTTACATCCAATTTATGTCTAAATTGAGTTTGCGCGACAGCGTATTAGTGTTGACCCTGATCCCAACGGTGTTAATCGGCCTGGTACTTGGCGGCTATTTTACTATAAATCGTTACGTTGAGCTTGAACAAATCCTCAAGCAACAGGGCACCAGCCTGGCCAATACACTGGCAATGACCGTGGAGCAACCGCTGGCCGACAAAGATAAAGCCAGACTGCATCGGGTGATCACCACTACGCACAATCAGCATGGTAATTTCGTCAATAGCATCGCGCTGTTCAATGAAGACAATCAATTGCTTTTGACCAGTAACTACCACAATGATTTTAATCAGCTGCATTATCGTGGCAATGTGACTGAGTTACATGCAACCGAAATCGTCCAGTATCTCAACAGGTACATTATTTTTGCGCCGGTGAAATTACAGCAACAGCCTGCCTCCGACTGGCAAAATGCCCATACCCGCACCACCGCTGTGCTGATGATAGAACTCAGTAAAGATCAAGCCATCATTGGCCAGCAACAGGCCCTGCTGTTCAGTGGTGCCATCATTATGGTGGCCTTGTTGCTCAGTGCCTTTGTCTCGACCCGGCTGAGCCGGATGTTCTCAACGCCCCTGTCCCATTTACTCCTGGCCACAGATAAGCTCCTTGAAGGCAAAACCAAAATCGGTGTAGAACAGCCGATGCAGGGCGAGTTTGACTTACTCCGTGAAGGGCTGATCACCATCAGTGAAAAAATGGTGTTGCAACGCGATGAGATGCAAAAGCACATAGATCAAGCGACCTGCGATTATCGGGAAACACTGGAACAGTATGAAACTCAGAACATTCAGCTGAACATTGCCAAAAAAGAAGCACAGGTTGCCAACCGGGTGAAATCAGACTTCCTGGCTAAAATGAGTCATGAATTAAGAACCCCGCTTAACGGCGTTATCGGCTTTACCCGCCAACTGTATAAAACCCCGCTCAACAAACATCAAAAAGACTATCTGGATACCATAGAGTTATCTGCCAACAGTTTGTTGACCATTATCAGTGACATTCTGGATTTCTCTAAACTCGAAGCCGGCGCGATGGAGCTTGAAAGTATCCAATTCCAGCTCAGAGATGCGGTCAATGAGGTCATGACGCTGCTCGCACCCAGTGCCTACGAAAAGCAACTGGAGTTGTCGATTGCCATTAATCGCCAGGTACCGGACAACCTGGTCGGCGACCCCACGCGCTTTAAACAGGTGCTGATCAACCTGATCAGCAATGCCGTCAAGTTTACCGAAAAAGGCTCAGTCAAAGTCGACATCAGCCACCGCCTCAAAGGAGATAGCCAGACATCGCTCCTGATCTCTGTCAGTGATACGGGGCTGGGCATCGCTCAGGAAAAACAAGACACACTCTTTACCCCGTTTGCGCAAGCCGACTCCAGTATTACCCGTAAGTTCGGCGGCACGGGGCTTGGCTTAATCATCACTAAACACATTGTTGAAGCCATGAGTGGCCGCATCACGCTGAACTCTGCCCCGGGCAATGGCTCCTGCTTTACCTTTAATGCCATTTTTAATCTGCCAAGCCGCTTGTTCGACGACGACCTGCCGACTAAGCCGCTTGAGAACAAACGCGTATTGTATTTTGAACCGCAAGAGCACACCCGCAATGCCGTTCAGGCTCAGTTAGAAGACTGGGCAATGCAGGTCACTTGCTGTAAAAATGAAGACACTTTCTTCGCCGCATTAGAGCAAGAGTTTAGGTATGACATCTGCCTGATCGGCAATATGGCAACGGTAGACGATATGCAAACCGTAAAAGCCTATATTACTCAGGCCAGAGAGATGGCGGATTACCTGTATCTGATGGTGAATACCATCTCTCACAACATGCGCGAGTCGTTAATTGGCAGTGGTGCCGACGCCTGTATTAGCAAACCTATGCATCACCGCAAACTGTGCGACATGCTCGCAGCACCTTATCGCTTAGATCACCCCAGTGTGTCGATTGATGATACAGACTTGGCGCACTTACCGCTCAAAGTCATGATAGCCGATGACAATGATGCCAATTTAAAGCTGCTTTATACTTTGCTGGAAGAGCAAGTAGACACCATAGACACAGCTCACAACGGCGCGCAGGCCGTCAGCCTTTGTAAATCACAAAAGTATGACCTGATCTTTATGGATATTCAGATGCCGATTATGGATGGCATCACAGCATGCCGAACAATCAAAGAATCGTCACTGAATGACGATACCCCGATCATTGCGGTAACAGCCCATGCGTTGACTGGCGAAAAAGAGCAATTGATCAAAGACGGCTTCAACGGCTATATGACAAAGCCTATAGACGAAGATATGTTACGTCAGATCATTTGTGATCACAGCCCTTCGCTGCCACCGGAAAAACAAAAGACGCAACAACCTCAGGTTGCCAGCATTGCCCCGTTTGAAAGCCATTTGCTGGACTGGGAGCTGGCATTGCAACGTGCAGGCAATAAACCTGAACTGGCGCTGGAAATGCTGGATATGCTGTTGCAGAGTGTGCCCGAAACCTTAGAGCAACTGAATGGCTCTGCACAACAGGAAGACACCCAAACTTTACTGACCGTGATCCACAAGTTTCATGGCGCCTGCTGTTATACCGGCGTCCCCACGCTCAAGAACCTGGCCGAAACGCTGGAAACGGCATTAAAACAATCACGTGATTTTGATTATATTGAACCAGAATTACTAGAGCTAATTGATGAACTGGAACATTTAGAGCGGGATTCACAAACAGTATCGGGACCGACGCTTACGCATTAGCACACGTACAATATAAGGCTATCAGCTCTGCTTCGACAGCCTAACAGGCATTAAAAAAGGCGCATAAAGCGCCTTTTCTTTTTTACCTGACGCCTTACAGCGCAGCAAAGATCTCATCGGTTTTCGCCGCACAGATGAAGTCATTTTTGTGCAGACCTTTGATAGAGTGGCTCCACCAAGTTACGGTCACTTTGCCCCACTCAGTCAGCAGACCTGGGTGATGGCCTTCATCCTCCGCCATATCACCTACTTTGTTAGTGAATGCAATGGCTTGCTTGAAGTTCTTGAACTTATAAACACGTTCAAGCTGCATAATGCCATCACGTACTTCTGGCACCCAATCCGGGATCAGCTTGATCAGTTCAGCTAATTCGGCATCTGACACTTTAGGCGCATCCGCACGACACGCTTCACATTTTTGTGCACTTAAATCAGACATCAATAAATCCTTAACTTGCTAGTTTGTTTTTAGGTGGAAACTTAGGCTCAAACAGGCCCAGCTCTTTGGCTTTACGTACAAGCGCCATAATATCCATTTGTGAGATTTCAAACAAATCATCAATGGCGTTAATGGTATAATATAAAGGCTGCATAATATCAATACGATATGGTGTACGCAGTACATCAAGTACTTCTAACGGTTTGATCTCTGGCTCACCACTATACACATACTGGGTCTCACCCGGGCTCGACAAGATCCCACCGCCATAAATACGCAGGCCATCATCAGTTTGCATCAGACCAAACTCAACGGTGAACCAGTAAAGGCGTGCCAGATAGACACGGTCTTTTTTCTCAGCTGCATAGCCTAACTGACCGTATCTATGCGTAAACTCAGCAAAGGCAGGATTGGTCAGCATGGCACAATGGCCGAAAATTTCGTGGAAAATATCCGGTTCCTGCAGATAATCAAACTCCTCGCGGCTACGGATAAAAGTTGCCACCGGAAATTGTTTATTGGCAAGAAGACGGAAAAACTCATCAAAGTCGATCAACGCGGGGACTGGCGCAACCTGCCAACCCGTTTCACGCTCCAGTGCCTCATTCAGTTCATGCAACTGCGGAATACGATCGTGAGGTAAATTGATTTTTTGCAGGCCTTCGAGATATTCATCACACGCTTTGCCTTTAATGCACTCAAGCTGTCTGGCAACCAGCTCAGACCAGATCTGATTTTCTTCTTCTGTCCACTCGATCAGGCCCTGTTCGTTGGGCTGCTTAGACGTGTATTTACTCGATTTAGCCATAGTAACCTTCTTGGTAATGCGTCGCATTTGAATAAAAACAACGCGTCAAAGTGTTATCCGGATACTATGTAAAAGTGAGGAAAAGTTTAATAGCCAGGCCTGAAATCGGCCTGGTCAGAAAGGTCATTTTTGTACACTTTAAATTACACAAATAGACACAAAAACATACACCCTATATTTTATGGGGTCTAGATGGCATTAAAGTGTAAATAATTATATACACAAAAACGCATTTTCTAGGTCCGCGATGATATCTTCGACCGCTTCAAGTCCCACAGAAATGCGGATCAGGCCATCAGAAATCCCAGCGGCCTGACGCTCTTCAGGTGTGTAGGGAGAGTGTGTCATCGATGCCGGATGCTGGATCAGCGTTTCTGGATCGCCCAGACTCACGGCCAGAGTGCATAACTCAGTGGCATTAATAAACTTCTCGCCGTCACTGACCCCACCTTTGATCTCAAATGCAATGACACCACCAGCCCCTTTCATTTGCTCACCAAGGAATCGATAACCTGGATGAGACGGCAAACCCGGGTAGTAAACAGTGTCCACCTTCGGATGGCCATCAAGAAACTCAGCCACTTTCTGTGCATTTTCGCAGTGACGTGCAACGCGCACATGCAAGGTTTTCAGGCCACGATTGATAAGCCAGGCATCGTGTGGGCTGATGGTCGCGCCGATGTCTTTCAGTACAGTCAGTTTGATAAGTTCGATATGCTCTGCGCTGCCACACACAATGCCTGCTACTACGTCGCCATGTCCGTTGAGGTACTTGGTGGCACTGTGGATCACAATGTCGATGCCAAAATGCTTGGGTTTTTGCAGTAATGGCGTCATAAAGGTGTTGTCTACCACACTGATCAACTTATGCTGCTGAGCAAACTGCCCCAACATTGCCAAATCCAATACCGTCATATTTGGATTGATCGGTGTTTCGGCAAATAACATCTTACTGTTTGGCTGCACCGCGTCGGCCAGTGCCTGTGGATCGGTCATATCAACAAAGGTCACCTCGATACCGAATTTGGGCAACATGTGCGCAAATAAAGCGAAGCTACATCCATACAGGGCTTTGGATGCAATCAGGTGATCGCCTTGCTGTAAAAAGCTCAGCACGGAAGCGGATACAGCGCCCATGCCAGTTGCAGTGGCCGCAGCATCTTCCATTTCTTCCAGCTGAGCGAGTTTTTCTTCCAGCTCTCGGGTGGTGGGGTTGCCAAGGCGGGTATAGATATAGCCAGCCTCTTCACCGGCAAAACGCGCAGCCCCCTGTGCCGCGTCTTTAAACTTGAACGTTGAACTCTGATACAGAGGTGCCGTCAGTGCACCATGTGGATCATCAAAGTGGTGTGGACCATGAATACAATTGGTCTGATCGTGTAACTTCTTCATTGCTTGCCTATTTTTGTTATTCGGATGAATACTAATTAGATATTCCATGGCACAAAAATGTACAAGCGTGCCGGACGCGCAGATGGCTAACCCGAGCCGGTTAAATTCACTCGGGTGTACACATAAGTTGTCATGAAAAATAGGAAAAGCCAGGGTTTTCTTTCATATTAAACCCCGAAGAATAAGTGTGTACTTACACACTAACTTTTATTGGTCTCCTCCGACTTGTCAGAAGACTGACGAATTAACAGGTTTGCGAGTTGTCGCGCTGTTTGTGACAAGTATCCAGCAGCCGGCGCCTTAGCGGGTATAGGCCGACATAAGTCCATGGCTTTATAACCCAGTCGGGCGGTGAACACACCGGCGCTGAGCCCCTGTGCTGAGCGTGCGGACAATTTACCCAGCAGCTCCGCTCCCAGGCTGGTGGCAGCCAGATCGCTCAGCAACTCACTGGCACCGACAAAAACGATCTGCTTGAGCAGCAAGCGATAAAGTTCAATGCGACTGCGATACCCCAGTTTAATGCCGTACAACTGGCTGATCCGCTCAATCAGCGTAACACCCCGCCATAACACGGCCAGCATATCGGTAATGGCCATTGGGCTAATCGCCACCATCAATGCTGACGTACTGGCAAACTGGGCTATCAAAGCCCGGGCCTGCTCGTCCAGGTCTTTTAATAAAGTTGCGTCATATAAGGCCAGCACTTCCTGATCGGTAAAATGAGGCTGGACTGTCGCCATAAACTGGCTAACCTGTTGTGAATCATGCTGCTTTAACAGCGGCTTCAACCAGGCCTGCGCTTCTCCGATCTGGTTGCTACTCATTAACCTTTGCGCCCCGACGCGTTGCTGTTGCAACTTTTTCAGCCTGCCAAGCGCGCGTACTTCCGACCAGCAAAACTTACCCAGCACAACCAGCGCACTCACAATGACCACCCCGTACAACCCGGCCAGCAGCCAACTGCGGCTGAGCGCCTCGATCAATGTCAGACCCATTTCTACTGGAATGAGAATGGCCAGTCCCAGCAGCAATAATTTGCGCCAGGTCAGTCCGGTGCTGACCGGTTTTGTGACGGTTTCCACATTGAGCGTCTGCAACTGAGTATCCAGCGCCGCCTCCGGGACGTGTGATGTCCCAACCTCGATGTGCTCCGCGCTTTCGTCTATTCGCCGGGCTTGTTGCGTATCGTCGGGTTCTGTTGCTGGCTGGGCAGCCTGTGGGGCAGCTTCAACCCGAACTCGCCGTCCTCTGGGTGACTGGGCAGGCTCACTCATAAAAGTTTATCTCCCAATAAAAACTGTAATACATGGTCCAGACGAATATGTTCAATTTGTCCCTGATGAGCCGGGTAAGGCTCAAAAGGCAAAAACTCATAACCCTGTTTTGGCCACTGCTGCTCAGTCGGCAGATGCTCAGGCGGAATGGGCGGCAAATAACTGATATAGCTCGATTCACCAACCGGCTTACCGTAAATACAAGACAGCGGTTTCCCCTGCTCGGTGAGCTGTTTTGGCTGGGTGCTCTTCACTGAAGAAATCGCCATGGTATCGATATCAACACCTGAGAATTTCAGTTCGTTTTCGCAGGGGGTCAGTAAAGCGTGTAACAACCGGGTCAGCTTATCCTGATCTGCCAGCGCAACACTGTCGCATTTATTAGCAGCAAACAGCACCTTGTCTATGCTGGGACGAAATAAACGACCCAGTAAACCACTTTTACCATGACGAAACATCGCCAGCGTATCACCTAATGCGGCCTGAGTTTCTGTTAATGTGGTATGTCCGTCGTTCAGCGCACTGAGCAAATCCACCAGCACCAGCTGGCGGTCGAAGCGGCAAAAATGCTCCCGGTAAAACGGGGTGATAACCTGCTTTTTATAAGCTTCAAAGCGCTGTTCGAGGTGGTGATACTGGCTCTGCTCAGATGCATTTTGTGGCTCTGGCAATGGGAAAAACTGCAAAATTGGTGCACCGTCGAGCTCTCCGGGGATCAACATGCGGCCGGGCTGTAGCTGCGCCAGTTGAGTTTGTGCCTTGAGCTGCTTTAGCACATCCGCATAGAGACCGGCTATCGTTGTGAGTTCGCTTTCATTCACCGCTGCGCATGCATCAAATTGTTCCAATTGCTGTAAAAAAGGCGCACTGACCTGTGTATAGTCGGTTTTTTTCAAGCGATTGAGTTGTTGCTCACTCCAGGATGCAAAGTCCTGGTTCAACATCGGCAAGTCCATTAGCCATTCACCCGGATAATCAATCAACTCCAGGTAAACAGTGTGGGTTTCACTGAGGTGCTGTCTGACCCCCTGCGCCGAGCGGAACTTCAACGCCAGCGTCAGGGTATTGATCCGCTGTGTGGAAGGTGGCCAGCTGGGTGGATCGGCCAGTAAATGCTGCACTGCATGTTGGTACTCAAAACGGGGAATGTCCAGTGCACTTTGTGGCACCTGCTTGCATGCGATCAATCGCTGTTCACGCACGACTTCAAAAAAAGGCAGGTTCTGTGCTGTCGCCTGAGTGGTTAAGTGTTTCACTAACGCCGTAATAAAGGCCGTTTTACCACTCCCGCTGAATCCGGTCACAGCCAGTTTGACATGTCTGTCCAGGCTTCGGGTAAGGGTTTTATGGGTGGTTTGCTGTAGCTTTTGCAGCGCCCTGGCAGTCAGGCCCGATACACTCATAAAGACACATATTCCTTATTTTGTTGGCAAAGGTGGCAGGGCTGCCAATATCGGGCAGCGCCCCTTTGCGCTTTGATCAGAGTTTGTTGATCTCGCGTTTTACCGTGTACTCACTCGAGGTGACATATGTTTCCATGTGCTGGATACGGCCATCCAGGCGTGTTAAGCGTTCTTTCAGGTCAAACAGGGCCTGACGCGGCGGCTCACCCTTTTGCCAGACTTTAAACTTGACCGAAACAGGATCTTCATCTTTGCTCGAGTAGTTGCTATCTGTGCCCGGCGTCGGTGGTGTTTCTGCTTTCTTGTCCAGAATAAACCAGCAAGCAATATAAACTACGATAAACAGTGGGCCACCTGATAACAACACAGCGGTTACAAACAGGATCCGAACCAGCCAAAGTTCCATGTCAAAGTAATCACTGAGTCCGGCACATACGCCCGCTAACTTGCCCCTTTTCGGGTCGCGGTATAATTCTCGTCTACGTTTACTCATACTTTGCGTCTCCATTCTGGTGACTCTTGGTCAAGCAGGGCCTCCAACGTTTCAACGCGCTGCGCCATTTTCTCTGCTTTGTGTGCCAACTCTACCAGCTGGCGGTGCTCGTGTTCGCTTAGCCCCTGACTCACCTGCTTTTTGCTGCGATAGTGCAGGATCAACCATAGCGGCGCCACAACAATCATAAAAATAATGATCGGGGCGACTAAAATCTCTGCATCAAACATATTCCTCTCCTGTCTAACCTGGGCACGTTGTTATTTTCATTATTGCACCTACCTTAACAGCAGGTGCAGTCAAATTCACTTATCGGCTAACTTTTTCTTCAACGCCTCAAGTTCATCGTCTACTTTTTCATTTTTTTGCAGATCGGCAATCTCATCAGCCAGCGATTTTTTGCCTAAATCGTATGATTCGACCTGAGACTCCAGTCCGTCAATTTTGCTCTCGTAACGTTCGAAACGATTCAGTGCATCCTCCACTTTGCTGCTATCCAGCGCCTTTTTCACATCCAAACGTGATTCGGCAGAGCGCTGACGCAGGACAATGGCTTTTTGACGCGCTTTTGCATCGGCCAGCTTTTCCTGCAAGGTCGTTACTTCCTGTTGCAGCTTCTCAATGTGTGACTCAACATGTGACAATTCCTGAGACACGCTATCTGCTGCATCAGTGGCTTTTTGCTTTTCTAGCAGCGCCGCACGTGCCAGATCCTCGCGGTCTTTAGTCAGTGCCAATTCTGCCTTTTGCTGCCAGTCATCGGCCTGCGTACGCAGCTGTTCAACACGACGTTCCAGCTCTTTCTTCTCTGCCAGCGTCTTTGCCGACGTCGAGCGTACTTCAACTAAGGTGTCTTCCATTTCCTGAATGATCAAACGGACCATTTTTTCTGGATCTTCCGCTTTATCCAGAATCGCATTGATATTAGAATTAACAATATCAGCAAAACGTGAAAAGATTCCCATAATCTATTACCTCTTTGGTTAGTAATTTAGTTTGCTGGTTAGATGTATCAATTAGCTTGCCAACTTTTCAATAAAATTAATTTATTAAAATCAACAAGTTATAATTACAGAAAAATACTTTCGCTTCACCATTTTTTAAAATACACTAGATGTTAGTCAAAAATACTAAGAGTTAGGCAATATGAGCCAGTTTCGCCAACAGGATAATTTACTCGGCCAGTCGGATAGCTTTTTAGCTGTATTAGACCAGGTGTCGCAACTGGCACCTCTGGAAAAGCCAGTGCTGATCATCGGAGAACGTGGTACCGGTAAAGAGCTGATCGCAGCCCGTTTGCATTACCTGTCAGAGCGGTGGGACCAGAACTATGTCAAACTCAACTGTGCCGCACTGAATGAAAACTTGCTGGAAAGTGAGCTGTTTGGTCATGAAAGTGGCGCATTTACCGGGGCGAGTAAACGCCACGAAGGTCGCTTTGAGCGCGCCAACAGTGGTACGCTGTTCCTCGATGAACTTGCTAATACATCCGCCATGGTGCAGGAAAAACTGCTGCGGGTAATTGAATATGGCGAGTTTGAACGGGTGGGCGGTAAACAAACGGTCAAAGTGGATACCCGCCTTGTTTGCGCGACCAACGAAGACCTGCCAACCCTTGCCGATAATGGTGAGTTTCGCCACGATTTGCTGGATCGCTTAGCATTTGACGTCATCACCTTACCACCGCTGCGCGAACGTAAAGAAGATATCCTGCTGCTGGCCGAACATTTCGCCATTAATATGGCCCGAGATCTGGGCTGGTCGTTGTTCAGTGGCTTTACCCGCAGCGCTACAGAGTTGCTGCTCGATTACCCCTGGCCGGGCAATATTCGTGAACTTAAGAATGTGGTAGAGCGAAGTTTATATCGCCATGGCAGCGAACAGCTGGCCGTTCACCAGATTGTATTCGACCCGTTCGCCAGCCCTTATCGACCCACACAGAGAATTAAAAAGGCCGCAGAAACACCCGCTCCGGCAGCGATTGCTCCTGTCGTCATGCCAGAAGCAACGCAAACTAAGCCCACACCGGCCGCTTTTCCTTGCGATCTAAAAACGCTGTCTAATGAATTTGAAATCGACCTGCTGCGTAGTGCTCTAGAGCACAGCCAGTTTAACCAGAAAAAAACCGCTCAGAACCTCGGGCTAACCTATCACCAATTACGAGGCTACCTGAAAAAATACAACCTACTGGACTCGCAACAAGAGGCTTAGCCGTGGCTAACAGAGCAACTGATAAAACATCAACCCGGGTGCCCCACTCAGCGCATCCAGGCCTACGCTGGCTGCTGTCCATCGGCGCTTTGCTCAGCGTCCTGATAAGTGGCTGTGGTGACAGAACCGCACAAGCCCAGCGTAAGATCCAGGGCATCGTCTATTGCGCCGAAGCCAACCCGGTCTCGTTTAATCCACAGGTGACGACCACAGGCTCAACCATAGATATCATAGCCAACCAGCTTTACAACACCTTGATCAGTATAGATCCCCTTACGGCTGAATTTCGTCCGGAACTGGCAACGGCGTGGGAGATCAGTGAAGATGGGAAACAAATCACCTTTACACTACGCAAAGACGTTACCTTTCATAGCACAGACTACTTCACGCCAACGCGCACCATGAACGCGGATGATGTGGTGTTTTCGTTCAATCGCCTGTTCGACGTCTACAATCCTTTTCACTTTGTCGGTGATGCCAATTACCCGTATTTTCAGAGTGTCGGCATGGACCAGTTGATCCGCCGGATAGTCAAAGTAGACGATTACACGGTACGATTTGAGCTATTTAGCAGTGAAAGTAGTTTTTTATCTAATATTGCCACTGACTTTGCTGTGATCTTGTCACAGGAATACGCCATGCAGTTGGTAGAGCAGGAAAACAAACAGGATTTCGATATGCTGCCGGTAGGCACAGGCCCCTATAAATACAAAGGCTTCCTGCGTGATAACCTGATCCGTTATCACAAGCATCCTGGTTACTGGAAACATGACCTGGCCATGGATCAGCTGGTCTATGACATCACCACCAATAACACCAGCCGTATTGCCAAAATGCTGACCAAAGAATGCGATATAACCGCTCACCCGAGCGCCACGCAGCTGGAAACTCTGGCGGCACGCAGCGATATTCGGGTCGATAAGGCCGTTAATCTAAATGTAGGCTACTGGGCGTTTAACACTGAAAAACCGCCGTTTGATAATGTCCTGGTGCGTAAAGCACTGGCACACAGTATCGACTTTCAAAAAATCATGAAAGCGGTGTTTTACGGGAACGGGATCCAGGCCCGTTCCATATTGCCACCTTCTTCCTGGGCATTTCAGACTCAGGCAATGCCCAGCTATGACCCCGAGCGGGCTCGGGAATTTTTGATACAAGCAGGTTACCCTGACGGCTTTGAGATGGACTTGTGGGCCATGCCAGTATCCCGTATTTATAATCCTAATGCCCGTAAAATGGCCGAGTTGATCCAAAGCGATCTGCGCGAAATTGGCATCCGGGCCACCATCGTTGAGTACGAATGGAATACCTTCCTGGAGCGAGTTGGCAAACATGAACATGACAGCGTTCTGCTTGGCTGGGCTGCGGATACACCCGACCCGGACAATTTTTTCAGCCCTTTGTTGAGCTGCACGGCCACATTTAGCGGTAAAAACCCCGCAAACTGGTGTCATCCTGAGTTTGATTTATTACTGACTCAGGCACTCGACACCACAGATCTGCAACAGCGTAAACAGTTTTATCAGCAGGCCCAGCAAATGCTGATTGCTGAACTACCAGTGGTGCCAATCGCCCATGGCATGCGCTTTCAGGCCAGTAATACCAGCGTCATGGGCATAGAATTGCGTCCCTTTGGCGGGATCTCTTTGGCGAACGCGAGGAAAAACTAATTATGTTTGCTGACTTTCTGTTTCGCCGCCTCAGCCTGCTGTTGTTTATGTTGTTTGCGCTCACGGCATTTACCTTTGCACTGAATTATTTATTTCCCGGGGATCTGCTTACCAACTTCAGTGGTGAACTGAACGCCAATTACAGCCAGACACAAATTCTGGAGCAAAAGTACCATATCGATGACAACCTGCTGATCCAGTATCAGGCCTTCCTGGTGCGCCTATTTCAGGGCGACTGGGGATTGTCACTGTCTTCCGGCCAGGCCGTATTCGGCCACGTGAAGCAGCTGTTTCCCGCGACCATTGAGCTGTGTGTTTATGCGCTCATCGTTGCGCTGTGCCTGGGTATCCCAGCCGGTGTGATTTGCAGTGCCTATCATAATAAGTGGCCAGACAAAGTGATCAGCTCGCTGACCTTATTGGGCTTTTCTATTCCGGTATTCTGGCTGGCGCTGTTATTGATCATGATTTTTTGCCTCAGCTTTGGCTGGTTTCCCATGTCTGGCCGCATTGGCCTGCTATATGAGATCCCACCCGTCACCAACTTTATCCTGCTGGATATCTGGCTACATGACTTCCCGTATGGCGGCCAGGCTTTTGCTGATGCACTGCACCATCTGACGTTGCCCACCGTGGTGCTGGCCATGTATCCCACCACAGTGTTAGTGCGCTTTACCCGCGATTCAATGTTAACTGTGTTGGAACAAAACTACATCAAAACAGCACGCGCTAAAGGTCTCAACCGTCGCCAGTTAATCCTCGACCACGCACTGCGCAATGCGCTGTTGCCGGTGATTAAACAGATAGGTCTGCAATTTAGTACGCTCATCACGCTCGCGATGGTGACGGAAGTGATCTTTTCCTGGCCGGGGATAGGCCGCTGGATGATCGAAAGTATCTATCAACGTGATTATCCGGCCATTCAGGGCGGCCTGCTTGCGGTCTCCTTTTTTGTCATTTTCGCCAACATGCTGGCTGATGTGATCCACACACTCCTTGACCCGCTAGCCAGGAACCAGGCCCATGGCAAAGTTTAATCTCTTTACAGAAGAGTCAAACCGCTCTCCGTTATCGCGGCTGTGGCGAAAATTTAAAGCCAACCACCCGGCTCTGGTCGGTTTGTGGTTATTTATTGCGCTTACCTTGCTCGCGGTGCTGGCCCCCTTGCTGGCCCCCTATGGCATTGACCAGCAACATGCCGATGCCCTGTTACTGCCACCTTCCTGGCACGATGAGGGCAATGTGAATTTCATTCTGGGCACCGATGATTTAGGCCGCGATGTCTTATCCCGACTCATGCGCGGAGCCACCTATACCTTTGGCTTGTCGATTGTCGCAGCATTGTTAACCACCCTGATGGGTGTGGTACTGGGCACCCTGGCTGGATGCAGCCAGGGCTTTAAATCCAGTTTGCTGAATCACCTATTGGATATCACCTTGGCGATCCCGTCATTGTTACTGGCCATCATCATTATTGCGATTCTGGGCCCCGGCTTATTCAATACCGTGTGGGCCATTATTTTCGCGCTGCTTCCGCAATATATTCACTCAATCCGCAACCTGGTGGTTGAAGAACTGAACAAAGACTATATCAGTGCGTTCCGACTGGATGGTGCCACTCGCTGGCAACTGATCATACGGGGCGTACTGCCTAACATTTATGAACACATTGTGGTGATATTCACGCTGGCCTTGTCCACCGCAATTCTGGACATCGCGGCACTGGGCTTCTTGAAACTCGGGGCGCAGCCCCCCACCACTGAATGGGGCGCCATGCTGGCAGAAAACCTGGGACTGATTTACCTTGCCCCCTGGACTGTCGGCTTACCCGGAGCACTGTTGTTTTTATCGGTGCTTGCGACTAACCTTGTCGGTGATGGGTTACGTGACGCTTTGCAGGCGAGAAAGGCGGATTAATGCAATTACTTGATATCAAAAACCTCACCATCGAATTACCCACAGACAACGGCGTGATCCGCGCCGTTGATCGGGTCAGTTTAAGTCTCAAAGAAGGTGAAGTACACGCCCTGGTTGGTGAATCCGGTTCAGGTAAAAGTCTAATAGCCAAAGCCATTGTCGGGGTATTAAACCATCGCTGGCGCATTACCGCTGACCGGATGCACTGGCAAGGTGTGGACCTGATGCGTCTGAGCCCGGAAAAGCGCCGTAAACTGGTGAGTCGGGATATTGCGATGATCTACCAGGAGCCGAGTCGAAGCCTGGATCCCACCGCCAAAATATTTGACCAGGTCGCTGAATCGCTGCCTGATAATTGTTTTAAGGGTGGTTTTTTTAGTCGCCGTAATGAGCGCAAAGAAAAGGTGAAGGCACTGCTGCACAAAGTGGGGATCCGGGATCACCGACGGGTGTCGAGCAGCTATCCTCATGAGCTGTCGGAAGGCGTCTGCCAGAAGGTAATGATAGCGATGGCCATTGCCAGAAGCCCTAAACTGCTGATTGCAGATGAGCCAACCACCGCACTCGAAACCACCACCCGGGCACAGGTTTTCCGCTTATTGAAAAGTCTCAACCAGCTTAAAAATATGTCAATCTTGATGATCACCCATGAGCTGGAAGAAATCGCCGACTGGTCCCATGCCATGCATGTACTTTATTGTGGCCAGATGGTCGAAGCGGGACCCACGACAAAAGTATTTTGTCACCCCTACCACCCTTATACACAGGCGCTGGTAAAATCTCTGCCAGATTACGCGCATGGGATTGGTCACAAGGCGTCTTTCTTTGCACTCAAAGGCACCATTCCTCCCTTACAGCACTTGCCAATTGGGTGCCGACTGGGCCCAAGATGCCCACAAGCACAGCGTGAGTGTGTGGTTACACCGGCTCAGGTGAAATCGCACGGGCATGCCTATGCCTGCCACTTTCCCTTGCTGCAGGAGAAGAAAAAATGCAACCCGTGCTGAAGGTACAATCACTGAATAAAACCTTTAACACCCGGGCAGGCCTGTTTCGACGCAAGCGGGTTAAAGTGCTGAAGGATGTTTCTTTTGCCGTTGCACCGGGCGAAACGCTGGCGGTGATTGGCGAAACCGGCTCAGGGAAAAGTACCTTAGCCCGCGTGCTGGCCGGGGCTGAACACGCCGATTCCGGGCAGATCCTGCTAAATGGTGAAATGATTGAAGACAATGGCCACCAGAACCATGACTGTCGTCATATCCGGCTTATCTTTCAGGACCCCACTCGCTCGCTCAACCCGGGCCTGACCATAGGTGATATGCTGGATGATTGTCTGCGCTTAAATACGCAACTTACCCAGCGCCAGCGCGACAAGAAAATCAATGCGACTTTATCTCGCGTGGGTTTGCTCTCTGAGCATTATGACTATTACCCTCATATGTTCAGTGGTGGTCAGTTACAACGGGTTGCGCTGGCACGTGCGCTGATCCTCGATCCCAAAGTTGTGGTACTGGACGAAGCACTGTCCTCTCTCGATCCATCAGTTCGGGCACAGACGGTCAACTTACTCCTGGCACTGCAACGCGATTCCGGGTTGAGTTATATTCTGATCACCCATCATCTCAGCCTGGTGCGTCACATGAGTGATAAGTTGCTGGTGTTAAGCCGGGGAAAAAGCGTGGAATACGGGCAAAGCGAAGCGATTTTTCGCGCGCCACAGTCTAAAGTAATGCAAAAACTGCTCGCAGTTTAACTGGTTAAAATATTATGCAGGTGGGCCAGACACCTCATTCCTCTGCCTGGCCCGCCCGGTTACTTACTCAGCTCTGAGTGCTGCAACCGGCTCGTCTTGAACGGCACGGCGCGTTGGCACATAACCCGACAACAACAACATGCTGGTCAGCAAAGTGCTGGTGATCAAGGCTATCGCGATATAGGTGCTCAGACCAATCTTAGAGCCTATCATAGACGCAAATACCATACAGCTCAGTACATACACGACCAGACCGACGCCCAGACCAATCAGCAAGGGACCCATATTACGTTTCAGGAATAAAATGGTGATTGCCGTATCTTTGGCACCCAATGCACGGCGAATGCCTATCTCGTGGCTACGCATACTCACCGATGCCGCAGACACGCCATATACGCCCATCAATGCCAGGAACAAAGAGAACACACCGGAGTAAATCACCCCGTTGGACATAATCCCCAGCATATCAGCATAAAGGTTGGCATTTTTCTCCAGGTCAACAATAAACGAGAAGTATGCCTGATAATCACTGCGACCAAGCCAGGTGTAAAAGTCTTGCTGTGCAGACTGCATGCCAGCCTGCTGCTCAAAGATCAGTTGCACCCACTCGTAAGGCGATTGCAGATAAGACACATACAGTTCATCGTATTCAGCCAAAGGTGCATACATGCCCTGAGTATTACCACTGCGATCACTGACTATGCCCACCACAGTATGGGTGACATATTTATCGGACAACTCAATATCCAGTTGCTTGCCCAGTGCCGACTGGCCATTAAAGTGGCGCTTGGCAAATGATTCGCTGACGAGCACAACACGCAGGTTTTCACTATTATCACGGGCATCGATACCGCGTCCGGCAACCAGGGTTTGATCAAAAAACGCCAGCTTACCGAGTGTGCCCATTACATCGACGCGCACGCGCGATTCAGCATCCATACGGACATTTTTCAGTCCCATGTTTTGCATCATGTCAGCCTTTGAGACACTGCTTAATTTCGACAGGTCCTGCACCGCAGTTTCGACAAAATTGACCTTTTGTTCCGGGCTTTCAAACTCAGCCCCCACCAGATTGAAATAAGCAGAATAACGCCCCTCGGTTTTTTCTGCCGTCACCATATCTGTGATATTGAAGATAACCGAACTGCCCAGGCTGCCTGACAACATTAAGACCGCAATAATCGCGACCTGAATGGTCACAATGATCCGAGATAAACGACCTGCGCCTCTGCCCAGCGACCCACGGGTGCCGTCACGCAAAACCGTATTAATGTCCATCTTGGCGGCTTTCACTGCCGGTAAAACACTGGCAAAGAAAAAGGTAAACAGAATAAATAATACCGCCATTGTTAAGGTCTGCCAGTCAAGATGCCAGTTCCACCAAAACGGCATGCCACTGCCCAGACTCGCCTGCAGGGTGCCATTGATCACTGACAATAGGACAGCCGTCAGTACAATGGCCAGCGCCCCACCCAGCAAAGTGATCAGTCCACCTTCACACACTAGCTGACGTACCAGACGCTTGGTTTTAGCACCCAGGGCCCCCCGGATAGCGGTTTCTTTTTGACGTTCAATAGAACGGGAAAACAGCAGGTTACCTGTGTTGATACAGGCCATAAACAGGATCGCCAGCGCGAAACTTTGCAGCCCGACAAAAATAAATGCCCCCATGCCTTCAATGTTTTGCTGTTGCAGACTCATGTGCGTGACAGTCGGTGCGATAAACTGCACTCTGTCACTTTGTGATAAACGTCTTTCGCGCACGGCGGTCAGGGCGCTGGCCAGCTCGGAGTTGGCCTGCGCCTCAGAGACACTGGCATGCAATCGACCCAGCACACTCACCTGCTTGTCCTTTAAGTCAAACTGAGCGAATTGCTTGGTATCCAGCGGCAACCACAGATCAGAAGTCACAGGGAACTTGTAACCCTCAGGCATAACCGCAACCACTTCGTAGCTCTTGCCGCCAAGTCGGACATGCTCGCCCAGCACAGACTCGCGGCCTGCAAATAAGGTTTGCCACACGTGATAGCTCAGCGCAACGACCGGAGCCTGTCCTGCCGCACCATCATTATTATTAAAGGCTCTGCCCAGCAGCGGTTCAGTGCGGGTGAAGGAGAAAAAGTTTGGCATCACCTTCTCGCCCAGCAGGCTCACGCCCTGGCCCTGGTTCTCCATGCGCACTTCTTCACGATAGTGCAAAGTATATTCATCATACACGGCGCTGAATTGCGACTGACCCAGTTGCGTGACATCTTCAAACGTCAGCACCCGGGTACTGCCGGTCAGATGCGGCGTAACAATGCTGCTGGCATCTTTACCTTGTAACGGCTTAAATGAAATGGTGTATACCATGTTGAAAGTCAGCAAACTGATCGTCAAACCTGCGGTCAGTATAAAAGTCACCAGCATGGTGAACTTCGGCGCTTTCGCTAACAGCCTGAGGGCGTAGCGAATATCAATTAAGAAACCCATAACTCGTTACCTCAGGCGCTTTTTGCCAGCTCAGGCAGCGGTTTATCACTGACCAGCTTGCCATCAAAAATATCAATTCTGCGACTGGCGCAGGCTGATGAACGAGGATCGTGCGTCACCATACAGATGGTCCGCCCTTGCTGGTGCAGATCATCAAACAGCTGCAATACGATGTCGGCATTTTTTGAATCCAGGTTACCGGTTGGTTCATCCGCCAGGATCAATTTGGGGTCGTTGACCAGTGCTCTGGCTATCGCAATACGCTGTTGCTGACCGCCGGACAGGGCAGACGGAAAGTGCTTCACCCGATGCAACATGTCAACCTGCTCCAGCACTGACAAGGCTTTTTCTTTGGCCTCTTTGGCGCTGTATTTATCCTGGTAAGTCAGCGGTAAAATAACGTTTTCTTCTATTGTCAGATCACTGATCAGGTTAAAGGACTGAAATACAAAACCGATGTGGTTACAGCGCACCGTGGCGCGCTGATCTCGGCTCAGATTTGATACATCATTGCCCGATAAAAAGTACTGGCCACCAGAAGGCGTATCCAGCATGCCCAAAATGGACAACAGGGTTGACTTACCGCACCCCGAAGGCCCATTAATAGAGACGTATTCTCCTCCTTTCACCGAAAAGCTGATGTCTGACAGGGCCATCGTCTTCATCTCGTCGAACTGAAAATACTTACTGATATTCTTAAGTTCTAATATATTGCTCATTGTGCTGTCCTAATTATGTAAAAATATTTTTTCGTTATTAGCAAAATTGTCGGTGGCGGAAATAATCACGGTATCGCCGTTATTCAGCCCCTCTGTAATCTCAATAAAATTCACCGAACTTTGCCCAAACCTGACCTGTACGGCCTGTGCAATATTGCCTTTGCTATCGACTCTGAAAATCTTGGCACTTTGGTACTCCTCAGCAAACGCAGGTTTCGCAACGAACAAAGTGTTGGGCTTGTCGGTGATGTTGATCACCCCTTCAATTGACAATTCCGGACGGGCTTCACTGGGTAGTGCATCGATCAAATCCACTTCTACCGCAACCAGGCCCTTTTCAACCTGAGGACTGACCCGAGACACAACGCCCTGGATCTGTGATTTACGGGTATCTATGGTGACCCCTAAACCCGGTGTCACATCCTTAATTTGCAGTTCCTGCACGTCTATTTCTGCGATCAGGCTACGTGGATTGGCAATTTTGCCCACACTGCCACCTTCTGCTACATCCTGACCTAACTCCAGATCCATGCTTTGCAATACACCATCCATTGCCGCACGGACATACAGGTTGTCGAGTTGCTCTTGTGCCCGGGCCAGCTCCTGTTGCAGGGTCTGCTGCTGTGCTTTATGGGCCAGCTTTTGTGCCTCAATATTGAGCTTCAGCTTTTCCAGACGTTGCTTTTGTAACTCATGGTCCAGCTTGCTGCTTTGCACGGTAAACTCAGTGCGCTTAAACTTAATTTGCGACACGCTGCTGTTGCCCATCTCGCGCAGTTTACGCTGAGCGTTAAGTTCCAGCTCATTACCCTGATGGGTCATTTTTGCGCGCTTTACCGCGGCTTCCGCATCCAGCAAGTCAGACTCAAACTGAGCATACTGAGCGGTATTTTCAGCAATCGTTTTTTCCAATTTGGCTTGTGCATTGGCCAGAACCAACGACAGCTTGGGGTTATTGAGTTTGACTATGGGCTGCCCTTTTTCAACCACCGCTCCCGCTTTAACAAAGACCTTTTCTACACGCCCGGCCACTTCAGACGCCACCCAAATGACTTCTTTGGGTTTCAATACGCCCATGCCTCTCACGCTGACCTGAAACTGCCCGTTTTGTACTTTGGCAGTGCGCACATCTGTGCTATCAACCAGGGCGGTTGCCTGTCCAAAGTAGCTCTTCAGCCACCAGGCACCGGAAATAATCACCACTGCGGCTAGCGCAATTTTGACGTACCGCCAGTTAAATTTCTTTTGCTCTTCAATGGTAATGTCCATCTATGTTCTCCACTGCGGACTGGACCCGCTGTCCAATTCAATTAATGTGTTATCTTGGTAATGCCTGCTTTTGAAATACAAAATCATATAGTGAGTACTTACCACCCATATTCTCTGGCCATGCCAACCAGGACCTTACGGTCACCACTAAAGGGTCGTCGACCATGGGTAAACAGCATATTGTCAACCAGCATCAGATCGCCTTTTTGCCAGGGGGTGTAAAGCGTTGTGTCATCATAAGCGGCACGAATGATGTCCAGCACTTCAGGTTCCAGCGGCTCACCGTCACCATAGAATGCGTTACGCGGCAAACCATCTTCCCCACAGGCACTGAGCAACTGGGCACAGGTTTCCTCACCCAGCGAGGACACATGGAATAAATGCGCCTGGTTGAACCACACCTGTTCGTCGGTTTTAGGGTGTCTGGCAATGGCAGGGTTGACCTGCGAGGTACGCAAACGGTGCTCGCCAATCCACTCAAAATCGAGCTGATTATTGAAACAATACTGCTCAACTTCACGCTTGTCCGTGGTCTGAAATACCTCGCTCCAGGGCAAATCAATATCACCGTAGTTGCGTACATACTTCACTTTCTTCGCTGCAAACTTTTCGCGGATCTCCTGCGGAATACGTTTAAATACCTCCCGGCTGTCAGCGATTGGGGTTTCACCTCCGGCCTGCGGGGGGAGCAAACAACATAGTCCCAGTCGCATCGCCCACTTGTTTGAATAAGCGTGCTCATTGTGCTGCGGGATCACTTCATCCGGGTGATATTCCGTCGCGGTGTACACATTGCCTTTTAGCTCAGTGCGTGGTGTTGAGCGATAAGAGTAATTCAACAATTCAGCGTCAAATAACGTGCTCAGCACCTGACCAAACTGTTTACTGCTCATAATGTTGAGGCCACGTAACATCACTGCGCCATTGTCATTGAGCAGAGCATCTATTTGCCCGGCATGCTCAGCAGCCCAATGAGTGGCTCTTTGTCCCTCTAAAGCGACTTCCAGTAGCAGAGGCATGCCCTTAACTGACTGTAAATCCTCCACGCTATACTTCTCTAACACTGTCATCTTCAAATCTCTCTTGTTGTAACTGTTGTTTGCCAATACGCTGATCAATCTGCTGTTTTATCTGGGCAGTCAGTTCTTCGATATTTTCCTGCCACAAAATTGAATAGTGATCGCCGGCCACACTGCTGTGAGGTAGCTGTAATTTATCTCTCAAAAATATCTGATAGGTTTCGGTCCAGCTGGGGTTTGCCCGGGCACCAATCAGGAAGCAACGCTGTGCTACTTCGCTCGTCAGCTGATAGCCTTTAGCCAGACTGGTATGACGTAACATCAGGCGCTCAAACTGCTCGGCAAAACCCGCAGGGATTGCCAGCTGTTGAATCAGAGCCTGTAGAGCCAGCTCCGTGTTTGTCTCATTGACTTGGGAACAGGCTATATAGCTGTCCAGCAATATGGTCAGCACAGGCGGGGTCAATGCCAGCTGCTTGCTGATCTCAGCCGCTAATAGTCCGCCCATAGAGTGGCCTATTAGCACCAAACGACCCGCTTTAAGTGGCTGCATAAAATGGTTGCGAATATGCGCGCAATATTCATTTGCATAGGCCTGAATGCTTGAAGCAGCAGCATGTTCAGGCAAGTGTTCATAGCCATAGACCGCCACTTCTCCCTCCAGGGCTTGAGCTAGCGGCGTAAAGCTGCGCGCCAGGTCGGCCGCGCCCGGCAAACACAACACAATGAATGCTGCATCTGTGCTGCTGTTTAATGGCTTCAGCTGTGGCGTCGCCTGCTCGGTGCCGCCCGCTGCAATCAAGTCTGCCTGAGCTGCCAGCTGCGTCGTTTTAAACAACTGCTCCAGTGAAACTGCACAGGCGAAAGACTTTTCAATCAGCATCGCCAGCGTGATCAACTTCAGCGAGCTGCCTCCGAGTGCAAAAAAATCACTCTCTTTATAAATCGTCTGTTTCGGGCACTGCAGAACCTGCTGCCACAAGGTCGCCAGCTGCTTTTCCATGTCCGTTTGTGGCGCGAGTGCCGCCACATTTTTACGTGCTGGCGTTGGCAGAGCGCGGCGGTCGACTTTGCCATTTGCGGTCACTGGCCAGGGTGAAACATGGCACAACAGAGTTGGCACCATATAGGCCGGTAAACTCTGACTCAGTCGCTCTTGTAACTGCTCGGTTAGCTGTGCTTCATCCAGCTCAGTGGCAGTTAGCGTGCTTTTAAAATAGGCCACCAGAGTCGGGGTTGCCTGGTCCAGCTCAATGGTGGTAACCAGGGCTGAATCCACTTCAGGTTGCGCCAGTAAGGCACTTTCTATTTCTCCCAACTCGATGCGTAGTCCATTGATTTTTATCTGATCATCGCTGCGTCCGAGATACTCAATATCGCCGTTATCCAGATAACGCACTAAATCACCGGTTCGGTACAGGCGGGTACTGGCCCGCGCGCCCATTTCGCTCTGGTATGGATTGTTAATGAACCGCTCAGCAGTCAGCTCTGGCTGGTTATGGTATCCCCAGGCCAGACCATCCCCGCCGATAAACAACTCTCCGGCACTGCCAAAGGGCACCAGCTGCAAGTCGTCATCAAGGATCAACAGCTGGATGTTCTGAATGGGTTTACCTATGGGCACTGTGGTGCTGATTGGCTGCGAGCAATCCCAATAACTGACATCAATTGCCGCTTCGGTTGGCCCATAGAGGTTGTGTAGTTGTGCATCAGGCAAACTGGCTCTGAAGCCCTGTACTTGTTTGACCTGTAACGCCTCCCCACTACAAAATACCTGACGAATACTGGTGCACTGCGCCAGCGCGCCATAATCCAGCATGATGCCCAGCATGGAAGGAACAAAGTGCAACTTAGTCACACCGTTTTGGCGTATTAACTGACACAAATACTGCGGATCTTTATGTCCCTCAGGCCGTGCCAGCACCATCTGGGCACCGCGACATAACGGCCACATAAATTCCCAGACGGAGACATCAAAGCCAAACGGCGTTTTTTGCAAAATAACATCGTGATGATCGCAACCATACTGCTTATCCATCCAGTCAACCCGGTTAACCAAAGCCTGATGGCTGACTAACACTCCCTTGGGTTTTCCTGTCGACCCTGAGGTATAAATCATATAGGCCATATCCTGAGCACTCAGCCCGGTTTCCTGCGGACTCAGATCCTGGGTTGCATAATCTTCAAAACGTGTCGCGTCCTGCGCGTATCCATCCATCAGGATCAGTGCTGGCGTATTTTCATTGTTTGCCTGACACTTAGACTGATGTTCACTTTGCGTCAAGATGGTCGTAATACCTGCGTGTGCCAGCATATAGTCTAGACGTGTTTCTGGCAGTGTTGGGTCAAGCGGCACATAGGCACCACCGGCTTTCAGTATGGCCAGTATGCCGATCACCATTTCCAGAGAACGAGTCATGCATACGCCCACCAGAGTGCCTGGAGCAACCTGATGCTCTGCACGCAGGTGCCTGGCCAGCTGGTTCGCTTTATCATTGAGAGACTGATAACTCAGTGTCTGCCCTTCGTAACATAGCGCGGTTTGCGTCGGGGTTTTAGCGACCTGACGTTCAATCCACTGCGCCATCGTCAGCGAAGTGTCATAATCAACCGGTGTCGGATTGAGTGTCTCAAGTAAATGCGTTCGCTCCTGTGCGGATAACAACGCGATGCTACTTAACGGCACTGACGTGGATTGCAGCTGTGATAGCTGAGTCAATATCTGCATCAGATGGCGATTGAGCGTACTGATGTGCGCGTGCGTAAACAAGGCTTTGTCATACACCCAGTTAATCGCAACCCCCTGCGCTGACGTACTTATGTTGACTTCAATATCGAATTTGGCAACCGTCTGTGCTGCGCCACGCATGGTCAGTGCAGCCCCGTTCAGGTCCAGCTCCCCCTGCTCGGTGGCCTGGTCATCAAGGCCATAATCGGTCTGCGTGGTGAGCATAATTTGAAATAGTGGCGAATGTGCTGTACTTCTGGGCACATTTAATCGCTCAACCAGCTGTTCAAATGGCACGTCCTGATGCGACTGTGCGCCAAGGTGCACCGCTTTAACATGCTCTAAGTAACGCGTTATGTCGGGCTGAGCCGTGTTCACTCTCAGCACGAGTGTATTGACAAAAAAGCCAATTAAAGACTCAAGTTCAGTCTGTGTGCGATTCGCAACCGGTGTGCCTATCACCACGTCTTTGCTGTTACTGTGTCTGCTCAGCAATAATGAAAGCGCGCTGTGCAATAGCATAAAGGAGGTTAGTCCCTGCGATTGAGCCAGCTCGGCCAGCCCAGCTGCGACATCACTATCCAGTTTACCCTGTACCAGCTCCCCGACATGCTGCTTGACCTGCGGACGCGGATGGTCCAGCGGCAGGCTGTGTACCGGAGGCAGATCAGATAATTGCTCACTCCAGTAGGTTAACTGGCGCTCCAGAACCGGGCCGCTCAGGTAGCTATGTTGCCAGTGAGCATAATCAGCGTACTGAATCGATAACGGGGTCAGCGGATTGTCCTGACTTTGCGTGTATGCCCGATACAACAGTACAAACTCTTTCACCAGCAGCTGCAACGACCATCCGTCAGAAGCGATATGGTGGATATTAAACAGTAACACAGACGCATGCTCGGAATCGGCACCCGTATCTATATACGCAGCCCGGATCATCAGGTCCTTGCTCAGGTCAAACGGCTGTGATTGTAAGCGTGGGATCAGTGACGCAATTGTCTGTTGCTGTGTTGCCGGGCTCAGCAACCTGAGGTCTTCATAATCCAGTGTGAAGTGTACGTCAGTCTGGATCACCTGCTCTGTTCCCGAGTCGCCGTCCCGATAAACTCCATCAGGATCAGTGCTGGCGTATTTTCATTGTTTGCCTGACACTTAGACTGATGTTCACTTTGCGTCAAGATGGTCGTAATACCTGCGTGTGCCAGCATATAGTCTAGACGTGTTTCTGGCAGTGTTGGGTCAAGCGGCACATAGGCACCACCGGCTTTCAGTATGGCCAGTATGCCGATCACCATTTCCAGAGAACGAGTCATGCATACGCCCACCAGAGTGCCTGGAGCAACCTGATGCTCTGCACGCAGGTGCCTGGCCAGCTGGTTCGCTTTATCATTGAGAGACTGATAACTCAGTGTCTGCCCTTCGTAACATAGCGCGGTTTGCGTCGGGGTTTTAGCGACCTGACGTTCAATCCACTGCGCCATCGTCAGCGAAGTGTCATAATCAACCGGTGTCGGATTGAGTGTCTCAAGTAAATGCGTTCGCTCCTGTGCGGATAACAACGCGATGCTACTTAACGGCACTGACGTGGATTGCAGCTGTGATAGCTGAGTCAATATCTGCATCAGATGGCGATTGAGCGTACTGATGTGCGCGTGCGTAAACAAGGCTTTGTCATACACCCAGTTAATCGCAACCCCCTGCGCTGACGTACTTATGTTGACTTCAATATCGAATTTGGCAACCGTCTGTGCTGCGCCACGCATGGTCAGTGCAGCCCCGTTCAGGTCCAGCTCCCCCTGCTCGGTGGCCTGGTCATCAAGGCCATAATCGGTCTGCGTGGTGAGCATAATTTGAAATAGTGGCGAATGTGCTGTACTTCTGGGCACATTTAATCGCTCAACCAGCTGTTCAAATGGCACGTCCTGATGCGACTGTGCGCCAAGGTGCACCGCTTTAACATGCTCTAAGTAACGCGTTATGTCGGGCTGAGCCGTGTTCACTCTCAGCACGAGTGTATTGACAAAAAAGCCAATTAAAGACTCAAGTTCAGTCTGTGTGCGATTCGCAACCGGTGTGCCTATCACCACGTCTTTGCTGTTACTGTGTCTGCTCAGCAATAATGAAAGCGCGCTGTGCAATAGCATAAAGGAGGTTAGTCCCTGCGATTGAGCCAGCTCGGCCAGCCCAGCTGCGACATCACTATCCAGTTTACCCTGTACCAGCTCCCCGACATGCTGCTTGACCTGCGGACGCGGATGGTCCAGCGGCAGGCTGTGTACCGGAGGCAGATCAGATAATTGCTCACTCCAGTAGGTTAACTGGCGCTCCAGAACCGGGCCGCTCAGGTAGCTATGTTGCCAGTGAGCATAATCAGCGTACTGAATCGATAACGGGGTCAGCGGATTGTCCTGACTTTGCGTGTATGCCCGATACAACAGTACAAACTCTTTCACCAGCAGCTGCAACGACCATCCGTCAGAAGCGATATGGTGGATATTAAACAGTAACACAGACGCATGCTCGGAATCGGCACCCGTATCTATATACGCAGCCCGGATCATCAGGTCCTTGCTCAGGTCAAACGGCTGTGATTGTAAGCGTGGGATCAGTGACGCAATTGTCTGTTGCTGTGTTGCCGGGCTCAGCAACCTGAGGTCTTCATAATCCAGTGTGAAGTGTACGTCAGTCTGGATCACCTGCTCTGTTCCCGAGTCGCCGTCCCGATAAACACTGCGCAGTACTTCGTGACGCGCAACTATGGTGTTTAATGCTGCCTCAACAGCGTTCAGGTCCAGCTCACCGCTCACTTCAAACGCGGCTGGCATGTTGTATTGCGCCGAACCACCCTGTAAGCGGTCGATGAACCACAGTCGTTGCTGCGCAAAGGATGCGGCCATGCGACCATCTTGCGGACGGGCCTGCACTTCTATACGCTGTGCTGTGCTGCCTCCCTGTGCCTGTTTATGCTCGACCTGTTGTGCCTGGCTGGCGATGCTCGCATGTTCAAACAACTCGCTGATACTGAATTCAACCCCGAAGGCCTGTTTGATTGCGGCCACTAAACGCACCGACAACAAAGAATGTCCACCCAGCTTAAAGAAGCTGCTGTCTACGCTTATATGCTCCGGCGTTAACTTTAATAATGAAGACCACAGCTCAACCAGCTGCTGCTCCGTTGCTGTGCGTGGCGCAACGTGTTGGGCCGCGGCTTTTTCCTGCGGGTCCGGCAGTGCTTTTTTGTCCAGTTTACCGTTCGCTGTCAGCGGCCAGTGTTGCAGCCCGACAAAGTGGGCCGGTACCATATAGGCTGGTAACTGCTCACCCAGCAGACGCTCGCAGTCACTCAGCAGAGCACCCAGCTGCGCCGAGTCTTGTGCCTTGATATAGGCGACTAGCTCCGGGCCGGTAGACAGGGGTTTACACAACACCTCAGCGGATTCAACGCCAGTGATTTGCTGCAACTGGCTGCTGATATCACCCAACTCCACCCGGAAACCCCGGATCTTAACCTGCTCGTCTATGCGTCCTAAAAACATCAGCTCGCCACTGTTTTGATAGCGCACCTGATCGCCGGTGCGATACAAACGGGCCGGACTGGTCGCATCACTGGGGTCATAAAACGGGTTCTCAATAAAGCGCTCGGCGCTCAGCGTCGGGTTATTCACATAACCTGTGGCCAGACACGGCCCGCCGACAAACAACTCACCCCGGGCACCCTGTGGCAGGGCGTTAAGCTGCGCATCCAGTACATAGGCATAGGTGTTGTCCATGGCCCGGCCAATGGGTAGCTCCGCCGGTAAGTCGGCCTGATTGGCACTGATGTCATACATCACACAGCCTACCGTAGCCTCAGACGGACCATAGTGGTTGAATACCTGACTGTCCGGGAATTGGGTTTGTAAGGCCAGTGCCACATCGCGCTCAAAGCGCTCACCGCCAATCACAAACACGTGCTGCACGCCTGCAAGCGGCGCCTCCTGCAAGGCCAGTATCCCTTCCACATGATGCGGCGTCATCCGCACCAGTCGTGGCTCATCCGCTTTATTCAGCGCTTTACTCAGGACCGGTAACAACTCCTGATTATCCAGCAATTGCACACTGCCACCACTCAAGAGCGGTAAGTACAAACTCGGAACACCAATATCAAAACCGTGTGATGTCACCAGCAGTGAGCCGTTGAGGTGGTCGGCATAGTAGCCTTTGAGGGCAAAGTTCAAATAATCCATCAGGGCCCGGTGGCTGATCTCCACGCCTTTGGGGGTGCCGGTGGAGCCTGAGGTGTAAATCACATACGCGGGGCTGTCATGGGCAACCGTTTCCGCGCCTCCGTTGCTGTGCGTGGCGCAACGTGTTGGGCCGCAGCTTTTTCCTGCGGGTCCGGCAGTGCTTTTTTGTCCAGTTTACCGTTCGCTGTCAGCGGCCAGTGTTGCAGCCCAACAAAGTGGGCCGGTACCATATAGGCCGGTAACTGCTCACCCAGCAGACGCTCACAGTCACTCAAAAGCGCACCCAGCTGCGCCGAGTCTTGTGCCTTGATATAGGCGACTAGCTCCGGGCCGGTAGACAGGGGTTTACACAACACCTCAGCGGATTCAACGCCAGTGACTTGCTGCAACTGGCTGCTGATATCACCCAGCTCCACCCGGAAACCCCGGATCTTAACCTGCTCGTCTATGCGTCCTAAAAACATCAGCTCGCCACTGTTTTGATAGCGCACCTGATCGCCGGTGCGATACAAACGGGCCGGACTGGTCGCATCACTGGGGTCATAAAACGGGTTCTCAATAAAGCGCTCGGCGCTCAGCGTCGGGTTATTCACATAACCTGTGGCCAGACACGGCCCGCCGACAAACAACTCACCCCGGGCACCCTGTGGCAGGGCGTTAAGCTGCGCATCCAGTACATAGGCATAGGTGTTGTCCATGGCCCGGCCAATGGGTAGCTCCGCCGGTAAGTCGGCCTGATTGGCACTGATGTCATACATCACACAGCCTACCGTAGCCTCAGACGGACCATAGTGGTTGAATACCTGACTGTCCGGGAACTGGGTTTGTAAGGCCAGTGCCACATCGCGCTCAAAGCGCTCACCGCCAATCACAAACACGTGCTGCACGCCTGCAAGCGGCGCCTCCTGCAAGGCCAGTATCCCTTCCACATGATGCGGCGTCATCCGCACCAGTCGTGGCTCATCCGCTTTATTCAGCGCTTTACTCAGGACCGGTAACAACTCCTGATTATCCAGCAATTGCACACTGCCACCACTCAAGAGCGGTAAGTACAAACTCGGAACACCAATATCAAAACCGTGTGATGTCACCAGCAGTGAGCCGTTGAGGTGGTCGGCATAGTAGCCTTTGAGGGCAAAGTTCAAATAATCCATCAGGGCCCGGTGGCTGATCTCCACGCCTTTGGGGGTGCCGGTGGAGCCTGAGGTGTAAATCACATACGCGGGGCTGTCATGGGCAACCGTTTCCGCGCCAAAATCGCTGTCATAGCCACTGAGCCAGTTTGCATCAGTGACATCCTGCTCCAGTAACAGCAGGTCAACCCCGGCATCCGGAACACGGGCGGCCAGTGCGTCACTGACAATCACCCACTCCAGAGCGGCATCAGCGATAATTTGCTGGTTACGGGCTTTGGTGTTGCTGGGTTCAAACGGAATATAGGCTGCCCCGGCTTTGAGCACGCCTAGTAAGCTGACCATCAGGCAAGCACTGCGTGGCATGCAAACACCCACCAGATCGCCGGGCTCAACGCCCTGCTCCTGTAAACAGTCAGCCAGTTTAGCCGCCTGCGCATTAAGCTGCGCATAGCTAAGCTGTTCGGTATCACTGTGTACGGCAATCGCATCCGGTGTCAGTGCAGCCTGCTGCTCAAATCGCTCTGTCAAACTGCGCGCGTCGTAAGCGCTGTGTGTGACTGGCAACTGGGTTTGTAACTGACTAAACTGCGTATCGCTGAGCGCTGTCAAAGCATCAATAGAAGTGTCAAATCCATGTTCTGTGTCCAGACAACGGGCATAGTTTTCTAAAATGGTTTCAAGATGTGCCATCATGGTCGTGATGCTTTGCTCACTGTACAAGGCATCATCATATGACCAGCCGATCACGGTCCCCTGCTGACCAAGCTCTGCATGGATATCAATATCACCGCGAATTGTCATGGTCATATCTTCGGGCACATAAGGTCTGAACGGCGTGCTTTTCGGCGCCTGCGGGCTGTCAGCTAACCCACTGTCATTGCAGGTCAGCTGAATTTGAAATAGCGGCGTATAGCTATTAGAGCGGGTTACATCGAGCTGCTCAACCAGGTGCTCAAAAGGCACATCCTGATTGGCCTGAGCCGACAAATGAACTTGCCGAATATGTTGCAGATAACTATCCAGGGACTGGGCTTTAAGCTCAACCCGCAATACCAGACGATTTAGGAAACACCCTATCAGCTGGGCCACTTCGGCCTGAGCCCGGTTAGCAACTGTGGTGCCCACCACAATATCCCGGCTGGCTGTAAAAGTATGGAGTAGCAATACCAGCGCACTGTGCAGACACATAAAGGGTGATAACTGATAGTGACGGGCAATGGTTACTAATTTTTCCGTCAGTTCAGTACTGAGTGTTTGATTGCACTTTTTACCACTGAACTTTTTCTTCGCCGGTCTGGGGTGATCTGGAGTCAGGCTGTGTAATTCTGGTAAGCCCGTGAGATGTGAACGCCAGTAGGCTAACTGGTCCTGATAGTCCTGCGACTTTGCCCAGTTTTGCTGCCAGTGAGCAAAGTCACTGTACTGCACCGTTAAAGGGGGCAAACCCTGTTCGCTGCTGTACAGCGTCATAAATTCATTTTTAAGTATGTCCATCGACCAGGCGTCGGACGCGATATGGTGCATGTTAAACAGCAAAATACCATGCGGCTGAGTACCAGATGGCGTATCGGTTAGTTTGACATAGTGAATATCCAGCAGTGCATCGTGTTGCAGATCAAATTCCCGTCCGGCATGGGCCAGCGCCAGTGCCTTGACCTCGTCCCGCTGCACAGGTTCCGCCAGCGCACTCAGATCGGTAAACTGCACCTCATTACTGACTTGTTCACGTACCAGGCGCCGGGGTCCTTCGTCACTGGCTTCATAGCCCGTTCTGAGAATCTCATGACGCGCGATAATGGTACGCAACGCATGCGTGGCACGTGGTACATCAAACGGCTGATACACCGAGTAGGCCATCGGCATGTTGTACTCACTGCCACCGCCTTGTAGTTGATTGACAAACCACAGACGCTGCTGAGCAAACGACAAACTATGTTGTTTATCTTGCTCTGCCACCGGCTGAATGCGCTCAACCTGCTCAATGGGGGCGGATTGGGACAGCGTTGCAATAATGTCATGCTTGTTCGCGCTAATAAGCGCTTTATGCTCTGCGGTCAGGGCCCCTTTCTGGGCTTTGGCCTTGAGCTTGCCATTATCCAGGTAAACTGCTACTCCCTGAGCAACCAGTTCAGCTAATAATTTGTTGATTTCAACCATTCATTCAAGTCCTGTTAGTCGAGACATGCGCCAGAGACTGACTTCATGTTACTTCTGTGGTCACTACATACGACTATTTATAACAGAACCGGGGTGGTGATGACTGCCTGTAAGATTTGACAAGGCCACTGATCTGTCACCTCTCTTGACAGCGAAAAGACCAGTAAATCAGGCAGGGTTGAGCGCTTTCATACTGCATTGCTCGAACAGGGTTGCACAACATTTTATCCGTGCAACCACGGTAAAGCAGCCGTGATCTCATGCATGAGATCACGGCTGTCAATCATGAACACGCATCCCGGTGCCATTGGCAACCGGGAATAGCCGCTTAGAACTCGACTTCGTCCAGCTCAGCTTCGTTAATTTCACTCAGCTGCAAGTCCAGTATTTTCTTATCCAGAAGCTGCGCCAGTTGATCGATTTGTGCATGCTCAATGGCTTCTTTAATCGACACAGAGACGTTGAAGACCTGATGCAGGCGTTGTACCAGCTTCATTAAGCTCAGTGAGTGGCCACCCAGCTCGAAGAAAGACTGATTAATACTGATCCGCGCACCATCATAATCCAGTAACTCAGCCCAGATATCCCGCAGCTGACACTCAGTCTCCGAGGACGGTGCAACCTGCTTGCTACCTGACACCCCTTCGCCCGGTTGCGGCAGTGCTTTTTTATCGATTTTGCCATTCACCGTCAGTGGCCAGTCCTGCATCAGCGTCATTTGTTCAGGTACCATATAAGCGGGTAAGAAAACCGCGGCCTCGCGCTTGATACGCTCAACCTCCTGCGCATGCTGCTGCTCATCGACACTGTGTTCCAGCTTCAGATAAGCATGCAGCACCTGAGTCCCCTGGCTCTGTCTGGCAATCACTACGGCACTGTCTACATGAGTGATACTGCTTAACTGATGCGTGACTTCACCGAGTTCAATCCTGAAACCCCGGATCTGCACCTGATCATCCATGCGACCGATGAACTGAATACGCCCATCGCGCTGGTGGCGACCCAGATCTCCGGTTTTATACAGTTTTTCGCAGTCTGTACCGACACAATGAGGGTTATCGATAAAGCGCTCGGCACTCAAAGCCTCACGGCCCAGATAGCCATCGGCAAGCCCAGCCCCTGTGACATACATTTCTCCCGCGACCCCCACAGGCACAGGTTGCAGCTGTGCATCTAGAATATAGACAGCCTGATCCGCCAGTGGCCTGCCAATGTGGATCTGGTCAATCTCCTGGCGCGCAATAGGCGCAAAGGTGACATGCACTGTGGTCTCGGTGATCCCATACATGTTAATCAATTCGGTCTGTGCATTTGCCGGATGCTGACACCAGCTTTGCAAATGCTGTGTTTGCAGTGCTTCTCCCCCGAATACCACATAGCGCAGTGCCGGCAGGCTGATATCGTGCGCAACCACATGCTCAGCAAATACCCCAAAGGCGCTCGGAGTCTGATTTAACACACTGAGCTGGTGCTGCTGACATAACTCAACAAACGCAGCCGTATCACGGGTCTGATGGTGCGTTGGGATCAACAATTTGCCACCGTGAATGAGCGCGCCCCAAATCTCCCAGACACTGAAGTCAAATGCATAGGAGTGGAACAAACACCAGGTGTCCTGATTGCTAAATGAAAAGTCCTCGGCAGCACTGGCGAATAAACGTGCCATATTACGATGAGTCTGTACCACGCCTTTCGGCGCCCCTGTCGACCCTGAGGTATAGATCACATAGGCAGGGTCGCTCAGTAACACTTCGGGTAACACAAGGGTCAAGCCGTGGTCCTGACTCAGCAGTGCCTTGCCATCCAGGCTCACCACCTGACACTGCGCCTCATCGAGCGCCGCAGCACACTGAGGCTGCGCCAGACACAGTGCAATGTGGGCATCATTAATAATATAGTTCAGACGCTCTGCCGGACTGTTTGGATCCAATGGTACATATGCCCCACCGGCTTTGAGAATTGCCAAAACCCCCACCACAGTGTCGATTGAGCGCTCAACACATAAACCTATCAGGTCACGCTGTTGTATACCATATTCATGAACTAATTGAGCAGCCAATGTGGTTGCCATCTTATCCAGTTCCGCATAGCTGAGCGTTTGATTATCCATGACCAACGCCGGACGCTCAGGCGTCGCACGGACATGGTGGTCAAACTGCTCAATCACGCTGTGCAACTGCGCATCGGCATAGGCCATTTTCGGTGCTGCAAGCAGTGCTTGTTGTTCCTGAGATTGCATAATCTCCATCTCACTAAGCGACGCTGTGGCGTCGAGTGACATAAGATTGCTCAGTGCTGTATTAAAGTGGCCCAGCAAGCCTTCCATATCGGCGCGCTCATACTGATGACCATGGAAACTCAATCGTAAACTCAATACTCCCTGCATCGAGGCGGTCATGGCAACCGGGTAGTTGGTGTATTCAATCGATGCAGCACTGTTCACCTGTAACTGACTTGCTCCGCTGTGCTGCGCCTGAGCTCCGGTATCATGCAGATCGGCCGGGAAATTCTCAAACACAAACAAGCTATCGAACATTGCCCCCTGAATACCATGCCCGCCGCAACTTAATATCTCCGGCAACGGCAGGTAACTATGCTGTTCACGCTGACTGTGCGCCTTATGCATTTGCTGTAGCTGAGCACCAATACTGGCCTGATGGTCCAGTTGCACCCTGACCGGCACCGTATTAATAAACAGCCCTATCATTTGCTCGACATTCGCCACTTCCGGCGGACGCCCGGATAAGGTGGTGCCAAAGCATACATCCGATTGCGCACTATAGCGGTGCAGTGTATAAGCCCATACTAATTGCAGCACAGCATTCGCAGTGACCTGCTGATTTTGCGCAAATTGACTCAGCTGACGGGTAAGCGTTTCATCACAACTCCATTTGATTTCGTCATAACACGGAACGTCACTGGTCGCAGCAGGTAACTGCAACGTAGTCGGTGCACTAACTCCTGCCAGTTCAGCATCCCAGAAAGCCCGTGCTTCATCCCTACTTTGGTTACATAACCATTGAATATAGTCCTCGTAATTCGCTGCAGGTGGCAAGGTCAGAGGTTGTCCACCGGTCAGACTCTGATAATAGCCCAGTACCTCGGAGAACAAGGTGGCCTGACACCAGCCATCGGTCAAGACATGGTGATGAGACCAGATAAGCTGGGCTTTTTGCGCAGGCAAACGCACCAGTGTCAGACTCATCAACGGGGCCAGATTAAAATCAAACCCTTTGGCTTTAATGGCGTGATGCAACTCACTGAGCTGGGTTTCCAGTAACTCAGCGGACTTATGTTGCCAGTCAAGTACTTCCATCTCAATGAGCGCATTGTTATGTACCACCTGATGAATATCTGCATCATCAAACACACTGAAGCTGGTGCGCAGAATTGCATGGCGTGCAATCACATTCTGCCAGGCCTGCTGCATGGCGGGTGTGTCCACCTCACCATTAAGCTCAAAGTGTGTCAGCGTGGTATACAGACTGGCATCTTGCTGTAGCAAATCATGGTAAATCATCCCCTGTTGCATCGGCGTTGCCACATACACTCTTTCAATATCTGAATATTGAGCTTGCAATGAGTCCAGCTGAGCCTGTTCCAGTGTCGCTGCCGGGAAATCCTCGACAATCAAAGTCTGACACTCAGCACCGGCTTTGGCCTTGGCTACCAGCTGAAGTAAAACCGCTTTAAATCGGGCTGATAATGCCTCAATTTGTGCCTCTGAATAACTTGGCATCGCAAAGCTCAAATCAAATCTCAACTGATTGTCCTGACTTTGACCATTGACCATTAAGTGATGCAGGTCGGCCGCCTCAGGGGCTGACTCTGCGCCACGCGATTCTTGCGCCATTGCCAGACGCCCCTGCGTGCCCGTCACATTGTCTAGTTTACCCAGATAGTTGAAGACGATTGCCTGGTCGACACTACGCTTATCCAACGCACAGATCTCATCGTCCTGCCGGATATACTTTAATAACCCATACCCTAAACCATGCATAGGCAATTGTTGCAGCGTCTGTTTTACCGACTTAACGGTTGCGATCAGGTCATCTTGCTGACCCCCGAGGATCAGCGGATAAAGATTGGTAAACCAGCCCATTGTCTGAGTCACATCCAGCCCGTCAAACAAGGCTTCTTCCCGGCCGTGACTTTCCATATCAACACGCAGCAAAGGTCTGTCAAAGGTGGTCTGATAAGCCAGCAGGAAAGCACTGAGCATCAGCGTGTCCACATTACTGTGGAATACCTGCTGACAGTCTGCCAGTAATATCCGGGTGTCCGATTCATCCAAAGAGAAGGACACATTTTGCCACTGCTCGGCCGCTACTTTGGCAGAAGACTGAGCCGGGAACAACGACAGTCTGTCACGCCAGTAAGTCTGTTGTTCACTCAGTGCCTCGGACTGCGCCAGCGCATTCACCGCTTCGCCCCAGGCCTGATAAGAACTGGTTTTTTCCGCCAGCTGGATAGGCTGTGCGGTTTCGATTGCCTGCAGCGCGGTTTCCAGATCCTGAAGCAAAATACGCCAGGATACCCCGTCCACAACCAGGTGATGAATGGTCATAAACAGCCGTGCAGGCTTATCATCACCGGCATAAAAATACACAAACTTGCACAATGGCCCCTTTTCTATATCCAGCTGCCGCTGCAATGCATCACACTGACGCTCAACCTCAGCACTGAAATCCGCCTCGTTCAGGTCACTCAAATCAACTATCTGATGCATATTGGCCACCTGCGTACCGCAAAGAGGCGCAAAGCTGGCGACCTCTGCAAACCGCAGTCGCAACGCGTCATGGCGTTCAACCAATGCGTTTACCAGCTCAGAAAAGTGACTTGTTAAGTTACCCGGCGCGCTGAGCAGTAATGACTGATTATAATGACTTGGCGCAGCCCGGTTTGCTGCAAAGAAGCGCTGCTGGATTGGCAGCAATGGCATCTCCCCGGTCACCGCATCCTGCTGCGCATTGATGCGAGTACTGAATTCAACATGTTCACTCAGGGTTGCAATACTTGGGGTGGCAAACAGTTGTTTCACGTTCAGGTGTAGACCTTGTTGTCTGGCGCGCCCGACCATTTGAATGGCAATGATGGAGTCGCCACCCAGCGTAAAGAAGTTATCCTGTATTCCCACCTGCTCTATGCCCAGTAAATCCTGCCAGATATCACACAGCGTGGCTTCGGTGTTGTTTCTCGGTGCACAATATGCATTTTGCAGCAATGCCTTATCCGGCTCAGGCAACGCCTTTTTGTTAATTTTTCCGTTCGCCGTCAATGGCCACTCGTCGATGACCACCGCCAGCTTAGGCACCATATATTCTGGCACCTGAGCGGCAAGCTGTGCCAAAGTCGCACCGATAAAGTCACTCTGATCCTCAGTTGTGACGACCTCTGTCGGCTGTACATAAGCCACCAGGTCATTGCCCGATGCACCTTTTTTGGCCACCACAACCGCGGAGTCAATTTCAGTCAGCTGGCTGAGTCGCTGAGCGATTTCACCGAGCTCAACTCGGAATCCACGAATTTTAATCTGGTCGTCGGCACGGCCCACGAAAGCCAGGTTGCCATCGTTCAGGTAGCGCACTAAATCGCCGGTGCGATACAGACGTTTCGAGCTGCCTGCCACCTTGGGGTCGTAAAATGGATTGTCAATAAAGCGCTCGGCCGTCATCTCGGGCTGACCCAGATAGCCACGCGCCAGGCCGTCACCACCGACATACAGCTCACCTAAGCTACCGTGAGGCAATAAGTTTTGTTGCTGATCCAGCACATAAGTCTGAACATTACACAAAGGTGTGCCGATGTGTATGGTGTCATCAGTGATTTCACCCACAGTCGCACAGACCGAGGTCTCCGACGGGCCATAAGCATTATAGAAAGGATAATGTGCGCGCCAGCGTGCCACCACACTAACCCATACCCTAAACCATGCATAGGCAATTGTTGCAGCGTCTGTTTTACCGACTTAACGGTTGCGATCAGGTCATCTTGCTGACCCCCGAGGATCAGCGGATAAAGATTGGTAAACCAGCCCATTGTCTGAGTCACATCCAGCCCGTCAAACAAGGCTTCTTCCCGGCCGTGACTTTCCATATCAACACGCAGCAAAGGTCTGTCAAAGGTGGTCTGATAAGCCAGCAGGAAAGCACTGAGCATCAGCGTGTCCACATTACTGTGGAATACCTGCTGACAGTCTGCCAGTAATATCCGGGTGTCCGATTCATCCAAAGAGAAGGACACATTTTGCCACTGCTCGGCCGCTACTTTGGCAGAAGACTGAGCCGGGAACAACGACAGTCTGTCACGCCAGTAAGTCTGTTGTTCACTCAGTGCCTCGGACTGCGCCAGCGCATTCACCGCTTCGCCCCAGGCCTGATAAGAACTGGTTTTTTCCGCCAGCTGGATAGGCTGTGCGGTTTCGATTGCCTGCAGCGCGGTTTCCAGATCCTGAAGCAAAATACGCCAGGATACCCCGTCCACAACCAGGTGATGAATGGTCATAAACAGCCGTGCAGGCTTATCATCACCGGCATAAAAATACACAAACTTGCACAATGGCCCCTTTTCTATATCCAGCTGCCGCTGCAATGCATCACACTGACGCTCAACCTCAGCACTGAAATCCGCCTCGTTCAGGTCACTCAAATCAACTATCTGATGCATATTGGCCACCTGCGTACCGCAAAGAGGCGCAAAGCTGGCGACCTCTGCAAACCGCAGTCGCAACGCGTCATGGCGTTCAACCAATGCGTTTACCAGCTCAGAAAAGTGACTTGTTAAGTTACCCGGCGCGCTGAGCAGTAATGACTGATTATAATGACTTGGCGCAGCCCGGTTTGCTGCAAAGAAGCGCTGCTGGATTGGCAGCAATGGCATCTCCCCGGTCACCGCATCCTGCTGCGCATTGATGCGAGTACTGAATTCAACATGTTCACTCAGGGTTGCAATACTTGGGGTGGCAAACAGTTGTTTCACGTTCAGGTGTAGACCTTGTTGTCTGGCGCGCCCGACCATTTGAATGGCAATGATGGAGTCGCCACCCAGCGTAAAGAAGTTATCCTGTATTCCCACCTGCTCTATGCCCAGTAAATCCTGCCAGATATCACACAGCGTGGCTTCGGTGTTGTTTCTCGGTGCACAATATGCATTTTGCAGCAATGCCTTATCCGGCTCAGGCAACGCCTTTTTGTTAATTTTTCCGTTCGCCGTCAATGGCCACTCGTCGATGACCACCGCCAGCTTAGGCACCATATATTCTGGCACCTGAGCGGCAAGCTGTGCCAAAGTCGCACCGATAAAGTCACTCTGATCCTCAGTTGTGACGACCTCTGTCGGCTGTACATAAGCCACCAGGTCATTGCCCGATGCACCTTTTTTGGCCACCACAACCGCGGAGTCAATTTCAGTCAGCTGGCTGAGTCGCTGAGCGATTTCACCGAGCTCAACTCGGAATCCACGAATTTTAATCTGGTCGTCGGCACGGCCCACGAAAGCCAGGTTGCCATCGTTCAGGTAGCGCACTAAATCGCCGGTGCGATACAGACGTTTCGAGCTGCCTGCCACCTTGGGGTCGTAAAATGGATTGTCAATAAAGCGCTCGGCCGTCATCTCGGGCTGACCCAGATAGCCACGCGCCAGGCCGTCACCACCGACATACAGCTCACCTAAGCTACCGTGAGGCAATAAGTTTTGTTGCTGATCCAGCACATAAGTCTGAACATTACACAAAGGTGTGCCGATGTGTATGGTGTCATCAGTGATTTCACCCACAGTCGCACAGACCGAGGTCTCCGACGGGCCATAAGCATTATAGAAAGGATAATGTGCGCGCCAGCGTGCCACCACACTTTCTTCACAGGCTTCCCCTGCCACAATTAAACATTGCAGCGCCAGATCTGTCTGCAACGTCATGGTCGATAACAACGCCGGTGGCAAAGTTGCATGGGTGATCTGCTGCGTTTTTAACAGCTCAGACAGCTGCTGTACATCCGTACGTTGTGATTCGTCGGCAATCACCAGGGTACCACCCGGGATCAAGGCCATCAGCCACTCCCAGGTCGCTGCATCAAAACTGATGGATGCAAATTGCAACACCTTACTGTCGGCACAGGTAGCAAAACGGGCTTGCTGGTTGTGAGCCAGGTTCACTGCGCCCTGATGAATAAGCTGCACGCCCTTAGGCTGACCGGTTGAACCTGAGGTGTAAATCACATAAGCCAGACTGTCACTGCTGATCTCATCCAGAGCCGGGTTGTGCTGCGGATAGTCATCCAATTCAAGGGCCGCAATATCTATGGCGGTGCCTGCCTGTTCGCTCATCAGGCTCTGAGCCACGGTCAGGCCACTGCCATACCCAATTACTTGCTTCAGACCTGCATCGACTGCCATATAGCTCAGACGACTGGCCGGATAATCCGGATCCAGTGGCACGTACGCGCCACCGGCTTTGAGTATCGCCAGCATGCTCACCATCATCTCCATCGAGCGGCTGCTGCACACCCCTACCAGGGTTTCTGGTGTGATCTGTTGCTCACTCAGCAGGTAATGGGCCAGCTGATTGGCCCGCTGATTTAGCTCGGCGTAACTGATGGATTGGTTCTGGAACACCAGGGCGATTGCCTCGGGTGCAGCCTCTGCCTGCTGTTCAAATAAATGATGAATACAGGCCGTGTCGTCGTAGCCTAAGCTGCGCTGACCCTGTGTCAGTAATCTGGCCACTTCATCCGTCGGTAATACGCTCAGTTCACTCACTGATTGTGTTTGAGTTGTGTCCGTCAGCTGACTCAGCGCCGTAATCACATACTCTGCAATGCGGCTGATCTCGACCTGCTCATCAATTTGTAAGTCCAGGCTGAACACATGGGCTGCGCCGTAATCATTCACCGATAAGTTAAACGGGTAGTTGGTGCGCTCCTGTGCACTCAATGCCTGAATATCGCTGCTTTGTGCTGGCGTATCGGCTTCATCCCGCTCGGTGTGGCGATAGTTCAGCATCGCGCTGAATAACGGACCATCTGAGCCCACCGCGCTGTGTTTCTGCGCCTGTGCCAGTGACACCTGCTCATAAGGCAGCAACGCTTTCAATCGTTTGTCCACGTCTTTAATCAAGCCTGCGACCGAAGATCCCTGTAACTCAACCGCCACGGGTAAGGTGTTGATCAACATGCCCAGCAGGCGTTCTACACCTGCGCCGCCATTCATCCGACCGCTCATCACGGTGCCGAACACCACTTCCTGCTGATTGCTGCAAGCCCCCAGCACCAGTGCCCAGGCGGCGTGGAAAATCGCCGCCGGACTGACTTCATGCTGTTTTGCATAAGCGCGGATGGCCTTGCTCAACGCATCACTCAGAGCCACTTTATGCTCTCGAATAGTGTCGCCATTACCCTGGGTATCCTGCAACCCAAAGGGCAGTGTCGGCTCGCTGATATGGCCCAGCGACTCAGAGAAAAACCCTTCGATGTCGAGCGTTTCCATGCGCGCCAGGGTGTCGCTGATAAACTGACGGTAAGACGCTGGCGCAGGCAAGCTCTGCGCCTTGCCTGCGCTGTAACTGTGTAATTCATCCTGGATCACCGCCATGGCAACATGGTCGATGATCAGGTGGTGTGCCTGTAATAGTGCATAGTGGTAACCCGTATCCGGGTCCTGACACACCTGCAGGCGTAACAATGGTGCCTGAGCCAGATCCAGCCACTGTGGACCATCGGCCAGTGCGGTGATGGTCTGCTGTGCACTCAGTCCCCCGGCACAGGCAAGCTGTGTCACCGGCAGCGTCACAGAGCGTTGGACCACCTGTAATGCCTGACGCTTGCCCTGCCAGAGAATGGCAGTACGCAGCACATCATGACGGGCCAGCAAAAAGTTCAGGCTGTCAGTAAACTGGGTCAGTGCTGCATCGTTTTTTAATTCATAAAGATAGTTAGTGACATAAGGGTCGTTCTCCGGGTCCATGCTATGTACGAACAGCACCCCTTCCTGTAACGGCGCCAGCGGATAGATATCCTGAATGTTGGCCATGCCCCCTGGGATCTCGGTGGCGATGTCGTTCAGCTCGGCCTGGCTCAATGAAGCGAGCGGCACCATATCCGGCGTAATGGCGGTGCAACCAGCTGGGATCAGGCTACGGCTTTCATCTGCGTCGCCTGTAGTGGCAAGGCTTAGTCCGTGTGCCATTTCCTGTAAAGACTGAGCGGCGAACAGCGCCTGTGCATCCACCTCAAAACCTTGCTGTCTGAGTCGGCTGGCCAGCTGCATAAGCAACAGGGAATGCCCACCCAGAGTGAAAAAGTTTGCCGTAACGCTGAGCTGCTCGGCAGGCTGTGCCAGCAATTCGCCACAAAGCGTAACGATTAATTGCTCGCGCTCTCCCTGCGGCGCCACATAAGTGCCCTGCAATGCCGACGTGTCTGCTTCAGGCAGGGCTTTTTTGTTTACTTTGCCGTTGGCCGTCAGTGGCCATTCGTCAATCACCACACCCAGCTTTGGCACCATGTAATCCGGTAAGGTTTGTGCCAGCGTGGCCAGCGTCTGAGTCATAAACTCTGGCTGTGCTTGCTCTGCGATGGTCTCAACTGGCTGGACGTACGCCACTAAATAGGTGCCTGCCGGGCCGTTTTTGGCCAGAACCAGTGCACTGTCTACTTGTGTCTGGCGGCTTAACTGCTGAGCTATCTCGCCCAGCTCAACCCGGAAACCGCGAATTTTAATTTGGTCGTCGGCACGACCCACGAAGGCCAGGTTGCCATCGGCCAGGTAGCGCACTAAATCGCCGGTGCGATACAAGCGTTTCGAGCTGCCTGCCACCTCAGAGTCATAAAATGGATTGTCAATAAAGCGCTCGGCCGTCAGCTCAGGTTGATTCAGATAACCCAGTGCAAGACCGTCGCCACCTACACACAATTCACCCACACTGCCATACGGTACCAGGCTCAGGTCATCACTCAGCACCAGGGCCTGATCGCCATTCAGCGGCGTACCTATGGCAATATCCTGACTTTCATGTAATGTCGGTATCGCGTAACAACAGCTGAAGGTGGTGTTTTCCGTCGGGCCATAGCCGTTGATGACTTGTGCCTGCGGTAATGCCTGCTGCACCCGCATCACATCAGCGCCGTGGACTATGTCGCCGCCAGCCAGTACATAACGCAGAGAAGTACGACCGTCACAGTGGTGGCTCCACTCACTGAACAAACCGGCCGTCAGCCACATACTATTAATGGCCTGACTATCAATCAGTGTATTGAGTGCATGAATGTCCAGCTGGTCCTGCGGATACAGCACACAACGTCCGCCATTGAGTAAAGGTCCCCACAGCTCTATGGTTGCCGCATCAAA